>NZ_QOSC01000013.1:185801-497435 GCF_008368845.1 Bacillus sp. BB51/4 | reverse complement strand
AAAAACATTATACAAATATAATTAATTAAAAATTTCACCTCTGTAATTGTAATGATTACAAATTAATATATATATGGTTAAAAAATAACTATTTTAGCTTAACCAAGAAATTATATTTTAGAAAAAATACTTATAGAATAATTTAATAGGTTTTTTTATACTTTTTTACCTTTATTTAGTTATGTATAATTGCATAAAACATAGATATATCATGTGATATATGTTACATTATTAATTTTTACGAAATATACTCTAACATTAACATTAATAAATATTTAAAATGGAGATATTAATCTATAAACTTATCCATCGTTATAACCATAGATTTTAAAATATAAAATAGCTGCAAAGCTTTCTTAAAAATCCTTTGCAGCCTTCTGTTTTTTTGTTTTCTTTAGAAAAATAGTGTTTCAAGTTAACAATATGGTATAAACATTTCCATTGTGCTTTTGCTTGGATATATGTTTCATGGACTCTTCAAAAGCTATTTGTTTGAGCTGACGTCAGACTCGTTTGTCTAATTCAGAACTATACTGATAAATCCAGCGCATAATTATTATTTAAAAAATAGATAAGCTTCGTTTCTCCATTATTTTTGCCAACTCCTGAAAATTGAAACTGTTCCGCTAACAAGATAATATCAGGTTGATTATACGTCTATTTGAATACAAGTTCCTTATCTAAACAAATCACACACTTTTTCTAGAGTAATAAGCTCAGTATTTTCAAGTTTTAGAGATTACTTACACCTATGTTTAAGTTTTTACATTGAAACCAGATAACAAGCCTATATTATTGTATATTTTTCACGGTACTGTCTAGGGGTCATGCTAGTAATTTTTTTGAAAACCCTCGTAAAATAACTTTGGTCATTAAAGTTAAGCCAAGCACAGATATCTGATAACGAATAAGTAGTTAGAGTTAATAATTTTTTTGCTTCTTCCACTCGTTCCCTTTGAATATATTCGCTTAAAGTAATTCCCATTTCTTTTTTAAATAGTTTAGACAGATAAGTAGGGGTAATTTCCAAATGATTAGCAAGTTCATTGAGAGTTATTCCATCGTAAACATTTTTATTAATATGTTTCATACATGTAGTAACCGCGTATGAATACTTTTGTGCATTAAATTCTTTCACACGATCTGCAAAGGTACGTAAAGCGTCTCCTGACAATCGCTTTGCAGATTCTACGTTATCTAATTGTTCCAGAGTTTGTATATATAAAATACTATGAGCAAAAGCAATATCTGGTGGCAGGTTTCCTTCTATCGCATATCGAGTAGCTAAGGTAATCGCAATAATTCCAAGGTTTTTTTGGTTCCTGAGCGGGTCCTCTATTAACATCAGTTCAACATCCTCTTGTGAAACTGCATACATATACTGTATTAACTTTTTTTTATTTCCTTCTTTGATAGTCAAAAAGAAATCATTTACTAATGCCATGTTGTGAGTTTTAGGTTTGTTTTGTCGGCGTTTTAAAATATATAAATCAGGTTTCACAATTTTATTAGGAACTTTCTCTAGTACTTTATTTTTTTCTAAAACAATACCCACATCTAACTTTTCATTGAAAATCATGTAATGTAATAAAATTCCCATATCAATTAATGTAGTTTTTTTAATCTCAGATAAACACTGATAATAGGCTAGTCTTTCTTGAATTTTATCATTTGATTTAAATTCTTTTTGAAGTTTTATGGTCATATCATCTGAACCTTTTGGATGTATAGTGGGACCGATAATAATAGTCCCTTTAATGTGATCATGATTTTCTATATGTATTAGAACAAAATTTTCAAGATAGCTGTTACATCTGAAAAGTGGTAAGTTAAAGGGATCGTTTTCTTGATAAATATCACTAAGATGTTCTTCTTTTGAAGAATAAAAAGGACTATAAACATCATCAGATGTAGAATGATATAAAATTTTTTTGTCTGTAGATAAAATATGTACAGGGGCATTAAATGCTTTATGTGCAAGATCACACAAGTGTTGTATATCGATAGAAGTATTCATTACATTCTCCTTTTAAGTAAATTATTTGATAAATTTCCGCATTGTTTCTTTTATAGTTTCATAAAATATATTCTGCTAGGTATAATTCACGACAAATAATACTATAAAATATCAAATTAGTACAATTAACGACAAAATATTACTATATCTTTTTTATGAAAATCATATATTATTTAATTATAATTAGCATCTAAATATCAGAGTAGAAAAGAAAAGAAAAGAAAATGAAATGAACGAAGGTCATTTCTTAATTCTACCAGATCTAATCATTACACTTGAGAAAACAGTGAAGAACATACAAAATACAGTGGTACTCAATGCGAGGACCAAGCTGGAAAAAAGATTCAAAATACAGCGAAAGTAACAGGAGATACTGTACCACCGCAAGAACCAACAATCAAAATTTCAATTCAATTACTTGTACAAATTGAATTCCAAAAATAGATAATGCTAATTTAAATGTAAATTTGAAAACCTACTGTTTTTCAAATTTTAGACAAAGATAACAAAAAGTCGGGAAATTAACAACAGAGGACAATGATAAGACTATTTATGAACCACTATGCTTCGGAAAGTACACGTTGGAAGAAATTCAAGCACCAAATAGGTCTACGTTATTTAAAGATCTAATTGAGAGAAGAATCTTATCATCAGTACAAAAATTTAAAAAGAAAACATAAAAAACGAATGGAATATTTAAAATTCTGGCGATATAGGGACAACTATTTTTATCTAATCCCCACAAATATTACTGGTCCCAACATTAGTTTTATTTTCCACGAATGAGGAAGAAATATATAGATTTCAAATATACTAGGAATTGCAGAGGAGATAGAACATATGAATAAACTTTATTTATATGTTGTTCATCTTTGTATTATTAATCTTTATGCTACCTAGCTTTAATACCGAACCACATAAACATATTCTTAATTTTCCACTTTATTTTTAATTAAGAATCAAAATACCTTTAAATGAAGTTGTATTATAGTTTATTAAATACTATAAATAAAAACGAAATGCTATTTAAACACCCTCTGACTTATCATATGAGGTTTGTTATCTAATGATACCCATGGTATTAACTTCACTTTAAAGGATGATTTTAAAAGAATTTGAGAAGCTATTTTTCTAGTTCACCATCAAAAATCTTGAAATTTATGTAAAAAAGAAACCGTTTTATATATAGTTTCTTTTTTCATTTCTTTAACTTAGTCTAATCTATATTGGCTAGTTAATTGTTCCTCAGCCATTCGAGCTAAGTGTAATTATTCTAATCATTAACACCTTTCCCCTTTAAATTCTTTAGACCCTATCCTTGTTTATATGAATAGCTTTCTTACTCGAAAATAGATTTTTAAAAATTCCTACCCCTACAATTAATAGACCTATCCCAACTAATTTATTTATTTGGAATGGAATGCTCTCCATTCCAAATAATCCGAATGTATCAATACATAACGCAACAACTAATTGAGTAATAAGGCTAATTAACACCGTATACGCTGGACCTAAACTCTTTATTGCACCCATTATACAAATAATTAACCCGATGCCAAACAATCCACTTACATAAAACAAATATTTACATATTAAATACAACAATACCTATAATCATTACTATTGTTCCCACAATATGATATCTCTCCATCTGTATCTTTTTTATTTGAAATAATCCCTTCATTTCAATTAGAGTTGCTGTTAATAATTGAGTAACCATGAGTGTTCCAGCTGTTAATGTAACTCCCATTGCATGTATCGCTACTGTTTCTGCACAAATAATTAACCCGCCAAGTGCACCAGCTACTAAATATATTTTTTTCACATCCTTTAAATCCGCTACTTTCTCTTCTTTCTTTAACAAAAATATTGTTGTTGCAATAATGAATCCAATTAAATGCGTTATAATACTCGTTGACCATATACCGATATGTGAACTAAGTTTTGCATTAAATGTACCTTGAAGTGTAATAAATACGCCAGCAAATACAGCAAATACAATACCTTTCAAAAAATCATCTCCTAACCTTCTATTTCTGACTTAATTAAACGCTATAATCCTATAAAAGCAAAAGGACAAATGTCACATCAGTATGAAAATAGCTACAAATGAACAATAAAAAACACAACTCAAAATATTTGAGATGTGTTTTTTACTTTATCGTTATATAATATTTTAATAATTATAACTACGCTATATTAACAGGTTTATTCTTCATAACAAACTTTCCAAATAAGAAGCGCACAAGTGGCCCCATAATAATTAATTGTAATGGATACGCCAAAATGAAATTTTTAATGAAAATTGAAAAATACATCGATACAAATGAGTTTCCTTGTAATCCACCATGTAAATACATCATAGTCATTCCGTAAAAAGACATAAAGAAAACCATTCCGATTACCATAGCTGTCGCCATCGCAACTATAATATTTATTTTCTTCGATTTATCAAACGGTAACATGAATACAAGTTTTTTCGCACAAGGTCCAACGATACATATTTCAATTAATAATGCAATAATGAATCCAATTATTAGTTCTAATGCGATCTCCTTAATATGAATTGGCCCTCCTGCTCCATTCAGTAATAAATTATAAAACGTCATTACAATAACCATCCCAAGGCACATCATCATACCAAATTGGAGGTTTTCCTTTCTTGTTGTTGGCAATTTCTATCATCCTTTCTCTTTAAGTCTTTGTCATTATATCGATTATGGAAACCTCTTCGTAAGTGAACATTTTGTGAACAAATTTAAAGCGTTATCATATATTATCTTTACTTTCTGCTCAAATTCTTACTTTCATTTATAAAGGTTTTATATATCTCAATGTTGAATTATTAAATTTAACTTTGTAATACCTGATAGTTACTACTAGGAGGATAACCATGGATAAACAAGACTTTTTCGCATATCACATCGTAACAAAGAAAAAAATGAATATTGGACAAATCATTCATTTCGATAAAAATCAAACGAATACCCTCTTTCATTTCTTTTTTGAAAGGGAACATTTGAATTCTAGCGGTGAAGATTCCATGCAAATTTTAAAAGAACATTATACAAATGAAGAATTACATATAAATAATGAAAATGCTAAAGTAGTTATGAATTATATGGATCAAACAATTAGAGCCGTTAGAGAAACGATTGTAGAAATGGTTAGACTACAAGAATTTCCTGAATACCCTTCAAGATTATCTTGTTTATATGCTGCAAAGAGCTATGAAGATGCTTTAAAATGGAAAGCATTATTTGATTCTTACAATCGGGAAGTTTTGCAGATTGTTAAACTACGAGTAATTGGACATTGTTTTGAAGGTGACGGAAATCTTTTACCGAAAGAAGATGGTATTCCTTTCTCTCAAAAAATTGAACAAGCTAGAGGTTATTGGAAAGGAAATGTAAATAATGAACTTCCTGAGTTACTGATCAATGGAAAAATTGAAGTGGTGGAAATCATTGATGATTTTTCCACAATTCATATTTAATTCCTAACTAAATTATATAGGATGGAGATTACAATGATGAAAAAAGTGTACTTCAATCATGATGGTGGTGTAGATGATTTAATTTCACTATTTTTATTACTCCAGATGGATAATGTCAAGCTTACAGGTGTTTCAGTTATCCCTGCAGATTGCTATTTAGAACCAGCAATGTCTGCAAGTCGCAAAATTATTGATCGCTTCGGCAAAGGAAATATTGAAGTAGCTGCATCAAATTCCCGTGCGAAAAATCCATTTCCAAAAGACTGGCGGATGCATGCATTTTATGTAGATGCTTTACCCATTTTAAATGAGTCTGGAAAAGTTGTAACACCCGTAGCAGAAAAAACTGCACATCATCATTTAATTGAAACCCTACTACAAACTGAAGAGAAAACAACTTTATTATTTACAGGGCCTCTTACCGATTTAGCCCGTGCACTATATGAAGCACCTGTAATCGAGGGGAAAATTGAGCGACTTGTTTGGATGGGAGGAACATTTCGTACTGCCGGCAATGTACATGAACCAGAACATGATGGAACAGCTGAGTGGAATTCGTTTTGGGATCCTGAAGCAGTAGCTCGTGTGTGGGAATCAAAAATTAAAATCGACTTAGTGACACTAGAAAGTACAAACCAAGTTCCGTTAACTATTAACATACGTGAACAGTGGGCAAAAGAGCGTAAATATATTGGTGTTGATTTCCTTGGTCAATGCTATGCAATGGTGCCTCCCCTCGTTCATTTCTCAACGAACTCTACTTACTATTTGTGGGATGTATTAACTGCTGCCTTTATCGGGAAATCTGACCTTGCAAAATTACAAACAATTAATAGTATTGTTCATACATATGGACCTAGCCAGGGGCGTACAGTGGAAACTGTTGACGGACGACCTGTAAATGTAGTATATGATGTAAACCACAATGGATTTTTTAACTATATAACTGAATTAGCGAAGAAAGCTTCCACTTGAACCACTATCTATACGAAAAATAAATAGAATGGCATTATTTCAGACGATAAACCCCTATTTAGAATTTGTTTGAAACTACATATTTAACTATTGAAAAGAGTATTGAATTAAATTTCAATACTCTTTTCAATACTCTTTTTGTGCAATTTAATTATATTTGATTAATGTAGTGTCTTACTGATTATTCATTTCATAACCATTTACAAAAAACGTAATTGTTTCTAATTCATCTTCATTTAATTCTCTATCTACATCTCGTTTATACGCTTCCTTTATATTCTCTTCATCGCCTTTATGAATTTCTGTATAAGTTCCTACTGTTTTTAGTAAATGTATTTCTTGTAAAAACTCATCCCGACTTATAGCTGTCCCATGAGAAAGAATATAAGTTTCAGCATCAAATGACTCCAATTCTTCAATTAATTTAAACGTTCGTTTCGTCGTATAATTCCATTTTGAAGAAAATATATCTGCATATATACAGTCTCCTAAAAATAAGATTTTTTCTTCTTTCACGTAAATAACAACTGAATCATGTGCATGATCTCCGCCGACATGTTTTAACACGCATGTAACTTCACCAAGGTCTAATTCAATTTGATCCTGGAATGTTAAGGCCGGAGGAATGATTTTAATATTTCTCGCTTTTTCTTCAAACTCTTTCTTGATACAATCCGCACAAAATGCAATTTCAGTACCCTCTTTTACACGTGCGTCCAACGCTTCATCTGTCCATTCATAAGATACTAGTGACTGCATTTCTTTTTTCGTTTCAGCATGCGCAATAGTTAATGCATCTTGTAGTACAGGCAATCCAAAAATATGATCCCAGTGCCAATGCGTTAATGCTACGAAGTCAGGTCTTGATACATTCTTTTCTTGTAGCATTTCTAGAAATAATTGTGCATGTTCTTCTGAATTCCCTGCATCAATCATTAAAGTTTTTTCTTGTCCAACAACCATTCCTAATATAGGTCTATCTGTTTCCGAAACAGGTGTCATATACCAAAATGAGTTTCCTATTTTTTTTATTTGCTGCATTACAAACCCCTCCATTTATTACTATTCTCTTCAATTATTATCTGTAAAACCTTCATCCAGCACATAGCATGAAATAATATATATCGCTTTCTTTAAAACAAAGTAACTTCATCTATCCATTTAAATAAGCATCCCAATCATAGTCTTCAATCTTATAGAACCTACCTTCATCATTTCTTTCATATGCACATAAAGGTGGTTCCTCAAGAAAGTTTAAAATAGAATCATCTATATTCAAAATGACTCCAATTGAAATAATTTGAAAGTTTTTAGGATTATTGACATAGTCATCACTTTCATAGCCACTCAATATTGACCAACCAGAGTCACCTTCTTCTCTTGAACCCTCTTTAAGCATAAAGTTAAATTCTCTTTTTTCAAGTACATCATCACTAACAATTACCTTCGTATCAAAATAAAAATCCCAATCTTTTGAAGCTGGATCATTATATTCCGTATCACATATATTTTCAATTCCAAATGAAATTTTATCACCTATTTTTAAATCTAAACGATATGGTTCATTGATCAGTTCCCCTACAAACTTGTTCTCATTTCTTTCAGTGATTTCCACCCACATTCGTTCACCATGAAACCCATCTTCGTCTTCGATTTTAGTTACAAAAATTAACTTTACCAAATCTCCAACCTTTAATTTCTCCAAAACTTCTGAGCTAGGAAGATAGAATGTATAGGGCGCTTCTTTATTTATTTCATAAACATTATCTAAGTACCAAGTCATCTTTTTCTCTCCTTAAAAGCTTTTCACACTCATATTTTAAAAATAACACTATTTTTTCTTCCGGCAAACTACTACCATAGAATAGCAATCTTCCCCTAACTCATTTCCTTTCCAATCATTATATACATGTAATAGTTCAAAGCCATTCGCTACTAATAATCTTTCTAACTCCTGCGGATACGTATAGCGAAGATCAATCGTTGTTTTCAGTTCTTCTACTCGCACATCACCCTCATAAAACCTTCTTGTTGTTATGTAGTGCTGTATTTGCTGAATTGAATCATATGTCATTTCAGTATATAAATCACATTTTCTTCCCTTTTCATCACTAATAGTTGTCCAATATTCTTCTGTAGATGGTTGTATTAATTCTTCTTTTGAAGGAAAACGTGTATCGAATATGAATATACCATTATCAGCTAACACATGATGAATAGATGTTAATAATTTATTTTGATCTGTATTCGTAAGAAAGTGTTGAAATCCATGACCAACCATAAATGCTAACGGAATTATTTCTTCAATCTTTAATTGTAAACAGTCTTGTTGTAGCCATTTTACTTTTTTACAATCCATAGATTTTCTCTTCGCTTCAGCAAGCATACCTTCATGTATATCTACACCAATCATTTGATATCCGTCCTCTATAAATGGAATTGTAATCCTTCCTGTTCCGCAGGCGATATCTAGAATCCATTCATTTTGTATACTTAGTTTTTGTGCCCATGATAGTAAGAACGGAAAATCTGACAAAGTTTTATTTTCTATATCATATCGTTTTGGATTTTCATATTCAGATAGACTCCATTTTGTTTGCAACTGTATTCCCCATTTCATATTTCCATTTAAATTTAATATATAAATTATAACGAATTATTAGTTTTTTCTCTATAATCAAACATAATTAATTGGACTAATCTAACTTTCCTTTTCGTAAGCTAAAAATAAGTGGAAGAATCGGAGTGTGATACTATGGAACGATTATGGATTCCAATGATTGTTACGTTTTTTTCATTTGGTGGATTACTATTAGGCGGTGCTGTTGGCATTGCTACGAACCAGCTAATTGAAGAAAAAATGCATCGTTTATACGCATTATGTGGAGGGATTTTGCTTGGGCTTTTATCCCTTGAAATAATTCCTGAAACATTTGCAAGCTATGAAATAATTGGGCCTATACTTGGTATAGCTATCGGTATTTTAGTTATGAGCTTATTAGATAACTATTGTCACCATCCAATGATACATAAAAAAGATCAACAAGCGTGGCAAACTTTCCTTTTTCTTTCTTTTGCTATATTTATTCATAATTTGCCGAGTGGATTTGCTTTAGGTACAGCTTTTATTAATCATGCTGAATCTGCAGTTCCTTTTTTAATAGCAATTGTCGTTCACCATATTCCAGAAGGATTAGCATTAATTATCCCCTTTCTCTTTACAAAGCATAAATATATTTCCTTTTTATTAACGACTTTATTACTTTCACTTATTCTCGGTACCGGTACTGTTTTCGGAATTTTGATGGAAGGAAAAGCCCTACATTTACAAGGGCTCATTATGGGAAGTGCAATCGGTTCACTTGGCTATGTTACAATTCATGAAATGCTTTGGAAAGCAAAGAGACAGCTCTCTTTCCTGACATTTTTAACATGGGCAACTAGTGGATTTTTACTAATAACAGTATTTACACTATTCGCTGGTCATCATTAAAGATAATAATATAATCATTTGTATATTTTTCCTTTTTCTCCAAAACATAATAGTATCTACCTAATTATAAGGAGGAAAAATTATGTTTGGGAAAACAGCGGGTGAAGCTCTAGTTGACCTTTTAATTGACTGGGGAGTAGAACATATATACGGAATGCCTGGAGATTCCATCAATTCTATAATTGAAGCTTTACGAAAAAAACAAGATAAAATCAAATTTATTCAAGTGCGCCATGAAGAAGCTGGTGCACTTGCAGCAGCTGCCTATGCGAAATTAACAGGGAAACTCGGCGTTTGTATGGCAATCGCAGGGCCCGGTGCTATTCATTTATTAAATGGTTTATATGATGCTAAACTCGATAAAGCCCCTGTTCTAGCAATTTCAGGTCAAGTAGAAACAGATTTACTCGGGACGGATTTTTTCCAAGAAGTAAACTTAGAAAGATTATTCGATGATGTTGCGGTATATAACCAGCGCATTATGTCAGCAGAACAGTTGCCTGCTGTCGTGAATCAAGCGATTCGAATGGCTTATACAAAAAAAGGTGTATCTGTTCTTACGATTCCAGATGATGTTCCGAAATTCGAAGTGAAAAGTGGTGCTCGTGTTACAAATACTTCTTTTACATTACCTGAATTATTTCCGCAAGAAGAAGATTTACATGCTGCCAAACTCGCAATAAATGAAGCGAAAAAGCCTGTAATTTTAGCTGGAAAAGGTGCGAAACACGCGAGAGAATCCTTACTTTCATTCGCAGAACATATTGGTGCTCCAATCGTACTTACATTGCCAGCTAAAGGAATTATTCCTGATGAACATCCACTTTGTATCGGTGGATTAGGATTAATTGGAACGAAACCTTCTTATGAAGCAATGAAACATGCGGATACTTTAATTATGATTGGTACATCCTATCCGTTCACAGGTTTCTTGCCCGAAAAAGCAAAAACAATTCATATCGATACTGATCCTGCCCAAATCGGAAAACGTTACGTAACAGATATTGGCTTAGCTGGTGATGCTGATAAAACATTAAAATGGTTAATTGAAAATGTAGAAAAACACGAGGACCATTCCTTCTTAGAGAATCACCAAGACATGATGAAAAAGTGGGAAGAAAAATTACACAATCAAGAAGAAGATTCTTCTACTCCAATTAAACCACAACGCGTTATGCATGCACTGCAACAAGTAGCTCATGATGATGCAATATTATCAGTCGATGTCGGAAATGTAACAGTATGGACAGCAAGGCACTTTCGTATGACAAATCAGCAATTTATTATTTCTAGCTGGCTCGCAACACTCGGCTGCGGTTTACCTGGTGCACTTGCTGGAAAAATTGCTTTCCCGGATAAACAAGTATTTGCGGTTTGTGGTGACGGTGGTTTTGGAATGACAATGAACGATTTCGTAACAGCTGTTAAATATAAACTACCAATCGTTGTCGTCGTTTTAAACAATAATAAAATCGCCATGATTAAATTCGAACAAGAAGTTATGGGGAATATCGAATTTGGTACAGACTTAACAAACCCTAATTTTGCAAAATACGCAGAGGCGTGCGGAGGTATTGGATACCGTGTTGAGAATGTAGATGAACTACTTCCTGCTTTCGAAAGTGCGGTAAAACAAAATAGTCCGTGTATTATTGATGTAGTTGTAGATGTAAATGAAGCACCAATGCCAGCAAAAATCACCTTTGGTCAAGCCGCTGGTTATACGAAGCATATGATAAAAGAATTATTTGAAGAAGGTAAGATTGATTTACCACCACTTTAAACGAAAAAAGATAGCTGAAAACGATTTGTCTTCAGCTATCTTTTTTATTTTTGTACCTCTCTATAGAAAGAAAAATCATTCACATTAGTTTGTACTCGTTTCTCTTCCTTTACTTCTTTATCCTTGCTCTTAGGTTTTTTTATATTTCCTAGTTTAATCGCATCTTGCATGCTATTACTGATTAGATTGCCTGACAAGATCGTCATACTATAGAAAGCAATTGGTATAAGTACTATCCAAGTATGTGTAGTTAAGTGCCGAAAATTTTGACCAATTAGACCAGTCCATTCTTTTGTTACACTATCTGCATCTAATCCAAATAATATCGTCCCGCCAAAAAATAACTTAAGTAATCCAAGATGCAAAAGAAGTAATAACACACTTACAAATTGTTGAGCTACTAATAAAAGAAATGATGGTAACATATGCGGCCATATATGGTGCTTCAACCTATGCCACTTACTTCCGCCGAGCACAGTAGCTGCCAACATAAATTCTTCTTTCTTAATATACTTTACTTCTTGCGCTACATACAACATAACTGTTGGTACAGCAAGGCATACAAGTACTATAATTTGAAATGCCACACGCAAATATAACGGCACAACTTCTGCTCCACTATCAAACGTTAAAACTTCATTTAACATAAAATAAGAAATCATAACCATCGGTACAATACTAAAAGGATCAAAAAAGGATGCAATAACTGGAAAAGAACGTTTGCCATACATACCAAGAAGTAAACCAATTCCCCCTCCAACTATAACTCGTAAAATCGCTATAATTATACTCGCTCCAACTGTCCATTTCGCGCCTTCTATTATTAATTGAACAAGGTCGCGGCCTTTCACATCACTTCCAAACCAAAATTTACCCGATGGTGAAAATGGAGCTGCCTCTAGTTCCCCTTTTTCGTTATACATCATCGTAAGTTCGCGAATATTCCCATCAAAAAACACCGTATATCCAATACTAACAATCATTAGTACACTCAAAAAAGTAATACCTATCCAAAATCTCACATCTCTTTTTACAACTTGCCACATATTACACACGCTCCTTTATAACATTTTGTAAAAGCGTATGTAATATACGAAATAGTATAAAAAGCGGCACGTATAATATAACTAGACTCACTGTAAATATTTCTAATTTAGAATTTTCTTTTACAAAAACAAACATTCCATATGTATTGAAAATCCATTCGATAATATATAAATTTGAAAGCATAAATAAAATATTTGTTTTCGCATAATAAATGTGAGCGTATTTACTAAAATACTCCCGTATATTCCAAAAGTCCAGTACACCATCGTTGCAATTCCTACACCAAACAAAGCATATAAACTATTTACCATTTGATTCACACCTGCTGCTGCACCGTATTGGTCTGATTCAACTACTCCTTGTATCATCGACTGTTCTGATGGAGAGAAAAATTGTATACATGCATTTTCCAAAAATAAAAATATAAAGACGAGTATAATCATCCCGTAATAAAGCGAAATTAGAATTCCGATATTACAGAGCGAACAACATATGTTACTTACCGTACAAATACGCTGTCTATCAAAACGATCCACTACTGTCCCTACCAATAGAAAAAAGATTAATGCAGGTAATGCCATCATAATTTGTGTCATCGTTGCGTAAAATGGTTGTTTTCCGTACTGGTC
The DNA here is from genome assembly GCF_008368845.1 of Bacillus sp. BB51/4. Lineage (NCBI taxonomy): Bacteria > Bacillati > Bacillota > Bacilli > Caryophanales > Bacillaceae > Bacillus > Bacillus sp. BB51/4. Next base: position 483,995 of record NZ_QOSC01000013.1, on the reverse strand, counting down.
TAACAAATAAAACATTAAAGAAATTCCAGCAATCATAGAACCGAGTCGCTCTAAAATATTCGCTAGAAAAAATCGTGCATACACTTTGTTGCGAAATAACTGTAGCATTTCTTTCATACTTCTAACCCTTTCCCTCGACAAAATTTTATTTTTTCAGTCATTTCTTGGAAGTTATATTATATTTTCCGACCATTATCCAATCTTTTCCTTCTATATAGAGAACATTATAAAAAGACTCTTGTCTTTTATACAAGAGTCTTTTTATTTAACTTCGCTTCACGTAATGATATGTAGCTAAGATCTTTTTACTTCTAGCTAACTTTATTAATTCTCTAAAGCTTGGATACATTTTATTTATTTTAGAAATGTATCGGACATCCACTCATAAAACTTTTCCTTCTCTTCAAATTGCGGATAATGAGCTGATTTCTCAAAAGTAATAAATTCTTTTTGATCTGCTTCAATTGAATCAAAATATGTTTTTGCTGCATGAAATGAGGTGTTATAGTCGTATTTTCCCATTAGAAAATAAAACGGTAGCTTCAGCTTAGTTACTTTAGTAGGCAATGGATTCTTTAAATCTTTTTCTAATAAGACAGTTTGAGAGTTTGATACTCCAATGTTATAACGAATTACATCAAGTAAGTTATATTCATTACTAAATAACATCCCCACATTATCACCATCTGGATTTTCAATAAGTCTCGAAGTTCCACCATATTTTGCAACATAATTCCTCGGAGTGTATGTATCGCCATTTTTAATTTTTTCAGTCAACTCATTTAAATAGGCAACCTCATCTGTATTCCCAGCACTTTGTGCCTGTTCAATCACATAGTTTAAACTATCCATTTCACTTTCTACTGTATCACTCATTTGCCCTATGCCAACATATGCTTCATATTTTTCAGGGGCTTTATTGGCAGCTTGCATTCCGATATATGTACCGTAAGAATGACCAACCAATATTACTTTTTCTTTACCAAGATGTTTTGAAACATAATCTGTCATAGCTAACAAATCTTCTACAAGAAGATCTGATGTAAGATTCGAATAGTCTTCAAAGAAATGATACGACTTCCCACTCGCTCTTTGATCGTAATTAACAACTGTGAATTTCTCTTCCAATAAGTTTTGGTATTTTTGCGCATATGGTATTTCTGAAGTACCTGGTCCACCATGTACAAAAATAATAACCGGATTGTTCTTATCTTTTCCGCGTATCATAATTTCATGATCACTTCCATTTATCTCTACTTGCTCTAATGTACTTATACTGTTTTTCCCTTTTATTTGCGAGGTCCATGTAGGAAATATTAGTGCTACGATTAATAATAGTAAAATGATGACTCCAATAAGTTTTATTAATTTTTTTATCTTCTTCATAAGTAGTTTCCTTTCTTTTAAATTTATAAAAACATCAATTTAGTTCAGTAAAACTACCTCAAAAAAATATAAATATACAACAATTTCACCTTGATCTTTTGCACATTCTTAATATCCCATACACTTCTTAACTTTCCGCTATATAAACTCTTAATATTTCCTTAATTTTCAATATAAAATTCATAGAATGACTCGATCACAATGTATTAGAAATAAAGAAAAAAGCCCTTGTTTTCAAAACAAAGACTTTTTCCTTTAACTATTTCGCTACCTCTTCTTTCGGCATTACCATACCTTTATAAAGTTGGACAGTAATCCAGTAATAGATGAAATAAATGACTAAGAAAATCCCTATCGGCACCCACACCTTTACAAACGGGTCAACTAATATAAAGCTAAATAAGTTAAGCCCTACTAACACATGGGAAATTCCAATGATTGCTGGGAAGATAAATAAATATGAAATTTCTTTATATATACTTTTTGTTAACATACTACGTCTCACACCGATTTTTCGTAACATTTCATAACGGCGTACATCACGAGAAGCACCTGTTAATATTTTGAACATTAGCGAACTTGCCATCATTGCTAAAAAGGCAATCCCGAGGAAAAACCCCATAAACATTGTTCCGCTCATGAAACTGTTCATAAACTGATAAATTGTCATTTTCGTAAATAAGTCTACTTTTGCACCTGTTGTTTTTTCAATTTGTTCTTTTTGTCTCTTGTCTATTTCAATTAACAACGGTTTATATTTTTTCATATCATCTACTTTTGCTAATGTTACACTATGTTCCGTTCCTTGAACTGCTTTGTAGTGTTCTTCATCAGCAATTCTTACAGGTTTTCCGTTAAATTGATTATGTGTAATTTGTATTTCTCTTACAACCGCATCTTCCCAATCCCTTGGCATACGAGGAAGTTTATTGGCTGCTTCGGGAGCTTCCAAAGCAGAATAAACAGGTTCAGTTAAAGGTTCAGCCACACGTTTACGAGCAGGCTCTTTTAAAGTTTTTGTATCAAAGTGATCGGAAACAAGTGGTGGTTTCGCAGTTAAGTCGTTACGTAAATAATAAACCGCTTCTCCATCTACTTTATACTTATACTTGCTTTCTTCCACAATTTCCATTTCTCTTAATGCCGCTTTATCTTGATCATTTGGATCATGAATTACAACATCATATACACGTGAGAAGTCTGTCATAATACCTACATTTTTTTGAAATGCCATACCTGCCGTCATTGCCCCTGCACCTAATGCAATTAACATCGCTACTGTACCTAATACTCTCGATAAACTATTTACTCTAAAGCGTAGCTGTGCATATGTAAAACTATTTAAGCCTGTTTCATTTCGTTTTTTATTCCCTTTAATTTTCATCACAAAAAATGGAAGCAATGAACTAAAGATAAAATATGTTCCAAGTGTTGTAACGATTGTCGCTATTATAAAACCGATTTCAGCAAACATTTTTATATTTACCATAAAATAGTATCCTGTACTTACTAGTAATACACCAAGTACAGTCATTATAATAATGCGAGTTTTACTTTTCTTCACTTCATCTAGTGTTTCATCTTCACGAATTAACTCCAATTCTGTTTTACGTAATAACCGGATGCTATTCATTAAACCAGTAATAAAAAATAGTATTAAGAAGAAAATAGCTGTAACTAAGATTGCTGGTGTATATACAGATGAATAACTACCTTTCGCTGAAATTTCCATACCATTCATTAAAAAGTTTCCTGCTACACTCGCAAGCAACATCCCTACTAAGATCCCGATAATAATACTGACAATCCCCATACCGAATGTTTCAATAAATAATAACTGTGCTACTTTTTTCTTTTTCGCACCGAGCATCATGTACATACCGAGTTCTTTTCTTCTTAATGTGAGTAAGAAAGAATTGGCATATATAATATAAAATACAGTAATGAACGATAATAGTATGGCACCTACCCAGAATACGAGTCTAATACTACTAATAAGACTATTATCTTTCGTAAATTCACTATTCATAGCCATCGTTTGGAACATGTAGAAAATACTAATACTAATAACGAGACCAATAAGTAAAACCATATAATCTTTTAACATCTTTTTCATACTATGACGTGATAATTTGAATAACATAGTCTCGCCCCCTACTTAGACTCAGCAGCTGAGCCCATATGAGCGAGCACACCTAAAATGTCTTGATAGAAATTTTCTCGTGTTCCTTGACGCTTTAACTCTTTATAAAGAAGACCGTCTTGAATAAATAAAATACGCTCACAATAACTCGCACTAAATGCATCGTGTGTAACCATCAAAATACTTACATTGTGATTTTCATGTAAATCTTGCATCGCTTCTAATAAGCTTTTTGCATTTTTACTATCAAGCGCACCAGTCGGTTCATCTGCTAATACGATTGCTGGATTATGTACTAAAGCTCGTGCTGCCGCCGTTCTTTGCTTTTGTCCACCAGAAACAGCAGTTGGATATTTCGTTAAAATTTCAGTAATCCCTAATTTCTTTGCAACCTCATTTACCTTCCCCGTAATCTCACTTGAAGGTACGCCTTGCAGAGAAAGTGGTAAAGCGATATTTTCATAAATTGATAAGTTTTCAAGTAAGTTAAAATCTTGAAAAATGAATCCTAATTTTTGAGATCGAAAATCAGATAATGCATTCCCCTTCATAGAAGTAATATTTGTACCAGCTATTGTCACGCTACCACCTGTCGCTTGATCCAGCGTACTAATCACATTAAGTAGTGTCGTTTTGCCAGATCCAGAAGGACCCATAATCCCGACGAATTCTCCTTCTTTAATACTTAATGACACACCCCTTAACGCTTTTGACTGATTCTCATTTCTTTTCCCATACGTTTTTTCTACACTTTCTACAGTAACTACATTTGTTGACATCTCTTTCACTCCATCCCTTTTGTATAAAATTAATTTCTCACATATTTCTTATCTTTTTCTCATGTAAATCCTTAATAATTTTTAAATTTTTCAATCAGAAAGGTTTACACGAGTTACGTAAACCTTTTTCCTATTCCATATTCTCACTTTTCTAAAACTCGTTCCTTCGATTTCGCTTACATTTACCTTACATTTTTGTAAGGTAAAAAATATTACAGACCATTTCATAAGGCGGATTCCTTTGTAATGAGCAAGTTTTTTATTTTTTCAAAATTAATGGGATACATAAATAACAACAATAATAAATTAAAAAACAATATAATTTTATTTTAAAACGATAAATTATATGATAAAATCATTTTGTCATTAAATAAACGAGGTGCTTTTTATGAAACAAGTTACAACACTCTTTTTAAAACTAGCTATTGTTTTTATAGGTATAGTAGTACTTGCATTGTGCATATTTTTAGTTCCTAAAATCGGGAATTTCGCTGGAGAATTGTATCCAGCTATTGCTTATATGAAATCTCTCGTTTTAATCGATATGTACGTAGCGACGATCCCTTTTTACTTCGCTCTGTATCAAGTTTTTAAAATTTTAAGTTATATTGATAAGAACAAAGCGTTCTCGGTATTATCAGTAAAGGCTTTAAAAAATATAAAATACTGTGCCCTCACGATCGGCACTATATACATACTAGGTATGCCACTTTACTATCTTATGGCAAAAAAAATTGATCCTCCAAGTTTTATACCAATTGGATTGATCATTATTTTCTCCTCTATCGTGATTGCTGTTTTTGCTGCAGTTCTCCAAAAGCTCTTACAAGAAGCCATTCATATAAAATCAGAAAATGATTTAACAGTCTGAAGTGAAGTATATGGAAATAAATGATGAAGGGATAGCTTAATCGCTATCCCTTCATCATTTATTATTATTTTTCACTTCCTCTTTTATACTTTCTACAAACTCATCTAGTTCAATTACTTCTGACTGATCTTCACCATATTTACGTACATTTACAGCTTTTCTTTCCATTTCTTTATCACCAATAACAAGAATATAAGGAACTTTTTGCATTTGTGCCTCTCTTATTTTATATCCTAACTTTTCATCTCGCATATCTCTTTCAACACGAACACTAGCTTGTGCTAATTTATCTGCAACTTCATCTGCGTATTGTACATGGACTGCATTCGAAACTGGAATGACTTTCACTTGAACTGGTGCCACCCAGGCTGGGAACGCGCCTCCAAAGTGTTCAATTAATATAGCTAAGAAGCGGTCTAAAGATCCTAATACTGCTCGGTGAATGACAACTGGTCTTCTCTTTTCATTCTTCTCATCTATATAATTTAAATCAAACTTCTCTGGCATTTGGAAATCTAGCTGGATTGTTCCGCACTGGTGACTTCTATTTAAAGCGTCTTTTATATGGAAGTCGATTTTCGGTCCGTAAAATGCACCGTCACCTTCATTTAGTCTATATTTATAATTCAATGAATGTAATACATTTTCTAGTGCCGCCTCTGCTTGCTCCCATAACTGATCATCACCCATTGAATCTTCTGGACGAGTAGAAAGCTCTACTTCATATTCGAATCCAAAAGTTTTATAAACGTAATCAATTTGCGCCATTACGGATTTAATTTCATCTTCAATTTGTTCTGGTGTTACAAATAAATGAGCATCATCTTGGCAGAAAGTACGTACTCTTAATAATCCGTTTAACGCCCCGCTAAATTCATGTCGGTGTACTTGACCGAACTCACACATACGAATTGGCAATTCACGATAAGAGTGTAATTTATTTTTGAACATTAACATATGTCCTGGGCAGTTCATTGGTTTTAATGCGAAACTTTTATTGTCTACTTCAGAGAAATACATGTTGTCTTTGTAATGTCCCCAGTGTCCTGATTTCTCCCATAATTCTTGGTTCATCATAAACGGAGTACGTACTTCTTGATACTTATACTCTTTTTGAATTTCTCTTAAAAATGCTTCTAATTCATTACGAATAATTTGTCCTTTCGGTAAATAAAATGGCATTCCCGGAGCCTCTTCAGAAAACATAAATAACTCCAGCTCACTACCTAATTTACGATGATTTCTTTTTGCTGCTTCTTCAACGAAATGTAAATACTCTTCTAATTCTTTTTGAGAAGAGAACGCAACACCATATATACGCTGAAGCACTTGATTGTTACTATCACCTCGCCAATATGCACCAGAAACGTGAGTTAATTGGAATGCTTTCAAATATCCTGTTGATGGTACATGTGGTCCTCTACATAAGTCTACAAATTCACCTTGTTTATATAGTGTTACACTTTCCCCACTAGGAATTGCTTCTAACAATTCTAATTTCAGGTGATCATTCATTTCTTGAAACAGTTTTTTTGCTTCTTCTCGTGAGACCTCAACTCGTTCTATTTTTACATTTTCATTTATAATCTTTTTCATTTCTTTTTCGATTTCCGGTAAATCTTCCACGTTTACACTATTCGGAAGATCCATATCATAATAAAACCCATTTTCAATAACAGGCCCTACACCAAGGTTTACATTACTTTGCATTCTCTTTACAGCTTGCGCTAAAATATGTGCCGCAGAATGTCTTGCAATTTCTACACCTTCATTTGAATCTATAGCAATGATTTCTACTTCCGCATTTTCTTCAATATTTCGGCGTAAATCAAATAACTGATCATTTACTTTCCCTGCGACTGCTTTCTTTTTTAAACTACTGCTAATGGATCCAGCAATTTCTTCTAAAGTAATTCCTTTTACATATTCTTTAACGCTACCATCTGGAAATTTAATTTCAATCATCTGTTCTTTCATTTTTCATCTCTCCATTTCATAATAAAAAAGCACACTCATCCCTAAAATAGGGACGAGTGTGCTTATACCCGTGGTTCCACCCAGATTCCCATCGTAAACATACAATGGCTTCTTTTACGGTAACGTCGTTTACACGGCACTAGATACTTAATTTCCCTAGTGCAGCTCTAAGGTGGTAAGTTATTTTTCTGCGTTAGGAAGTTCTCAGCTTTCCTTCCCTCTCTGTATAACCGGGTAAAATAACTCGTGTCCTTTTCTTCGCTTATTATGAAATTGAATACAAAAAAGCATATTCATCCCTAAAATAGGGACGAATATGCTTATATCCGTGGTTCCACCCAGATTCCCATCACAAAAAACATAATGGCTTCTATTGCGATAACGTCGCTTACACGGCACTAGATACTTAATTTCCCCAGTGCAGCTCTAAGGTGGTAAGTTATTTTTCTGCGTTAGGAAGTTCTCAGCTTTCCTTCCTTCTCTGTATAACCGGATAAAATAACTCGTGTCCTTTTCTTTGCTTTTAAAAGTACATCCATTAATTGTTATTTACTATATCTTATTCATTTTATTTTTGCAAGTGTTTAAAAATGATTTTTTTATTTAATAAAAAAAGAAACCAAAAATAGATTTTTGGTTTCCCTTCTCAATTTTACCAATCTTGTGGTTCGTAATTTAAGTCTGAAAATAGACGTCGTTTCTCTTTCTTCGATAAATCTCTCCACTGTCCAACAGGTAAATTATTTAATTCTATATTCATAATTCTTGTACGCTTTAACGTGTATACTTGATAACCTAAAGCTTCACACATACGACGAATTTGACGATTCAACCCTTGAGTTAAAATAATTTGGAATTCATATTTTGATAACTGTGTTACTTCACAAGGAAGCGTTTTCGTTCCTAAAATTTTCACACCAGCTGCCATTTTCTCTAGAAAATCAGGTGTAATTGGCTTATCTACTGAAACGATATATTCTTTTTCATGTTTGTTTTCAGCACGTAAAATTTCATTAACGATATCACCATCATTCGTTAATAAAATTAAACCGTCTGAGTCTTTATCAAGACGTCCAATGTGACTAATTCGTAATGGATGATTCACTAAATCAATAATATTACCTTTTACAGCTTTTTCACTCGTACATGTAATACCTACTGGTTTATTTAAAGCGATATATACGTGATCTCGAGCAATACGAAGCTGCTCTCCATTTACGCGTACATCATCACCTGGATTTACTTGGTCACCAATTTTTGCAACCTTACCGTTAATAATTACTCTTCTCTCATTAATTAGTTTATCTGCTCCACGTCGAGACGCTTTTCCAGCTTCACTAATAAATTTATTGATACGCAAATTAGGCACATCCTTTTCAAAAAAATTCAAGCTCACACTGCTTCTACCGTACAATACAAAAGGGTAAGCCTTCTATTATAACTTAAATATATTAACATGAAAGGGTATATAACGTCTTCTATTAATTACTCGTTTATAAGAAAATATCTTTATTATACATTCATTTATGCACGTTTTGTACACTTAATATACAAGCCACTCTTCCTTACATATAGCTTGTTTACCTCTTATATCTTCTAAATCCTCATGAATATTAGCTAGTTTATACAACTCAGGGAAAATCTCTTCTACATAACTTTGATGTGCCATTTCATCTTTCCAATAAGTTAACACTATGTAACGATTTTCAGTTTTTAAAGACTTCCCAATAACTCCACCTAACATCCCTTTTGCATTTTTCATCCCTTTATTCCAAATTGTTTCTTGTTTATGTAAGAAATACTTTTCCTTTCCCACCTTTACATCACATATAGCAACTCTTACGAATGTTCCTTCTGTAACTACGTCTTTCAAAGGCATATCAGTTATATCATACAACGTTTGAAACAATTCAATTTCACATGAAAAAAACGTATCCTCTTGATTACTATTTAAATAAATGGTATCGTGAGCAGCATTCATAAATGATTGATACGCACTTCTATCCTCCCATAAAGTAAATACACATGCCTCATCCTCATACCATCCACCAAATTGCCCATGAAATCCATCTAGCTGCTGTATAGCTTGCCATTTTTCTTGTGCTTTTGAAAATAACTCTTTTTTCTCTTCTTCCACTTTACAGTAGATTGTTTTTATTAACATTTTTAACTCCCCCTTAAGATATAATTTACCTTCCACTTATAATTTTCAGTTTACATAATATTTTTATAATCTCCTCATTACTCTTTATGTGCATATAGAACTAATCATATTTATCACTATATCTATCAAACCATCTATCTGATTTTATTTCAAATAATTCAGAATCAAAAGAAAAGATGTAACCCTTAACGAATTACAACTTTATCTTATCTCCCTTCCTTATTCACCTTTTGTTCAAATAAATAATATGTAATTTCTCCTGGATAATGTAATACAGTTACCTTCCGCTCCTCTTTTTTAAAACTAACAGTATGTCCGTTTCCCCCTAAGTTCTCCCATCCACTAGCCTTTGTAATAGGCATTACACTTATATATTTATACTCCTCTTCCTTATCATCGTTAATATGAATTGCTGACATTGGTACTGGAAAATCTTCAATTTTAGATTCTTTGTCTAAATATATAAGTGTAAATAAACCAGCTAATAACACAACCGTTGAAATATTTGAAACTAGTTTTCTTCTATTCATTTTCACTAAAAACCCTCTTTTCTCACATATTACTTTCATTATTTTACCAATCTTAATTATTCACGTATATAAAAAATATAATTTAAATTAATTCCAGACTATATTCTCTATTATTAACAATATTATTGTTATATATTATAATTAGAAGATATTTATTTTTGGAGGTATTACCCATTGAAGAAATTATTTTTTAATAAATGGACAATCGTTATTTCTATTTTTATTATTACCTGTACGATTTTCTACACAACTAAAGATAAAAATAATAACGAAAAAACTACCGTAGAAACAATTGATACAAAAAGTTTTAAAACTAAATTACAACCAAAAATTGATGAATTAACTACAAATTATAATGACATCATCGAAAAAGATTGGTTGCCTACCTGGGAAGAGATTAACACGAACGGAGATTCAGTAGACAGAGATAAACTATTAGTCACAATGACTGCTATTTCCAAACAATATGAAAAAATCATGAACGAAATAGACACTGTGAAAATTAAAGAAAATATATCGGAAGTACAAATACAAGAACAACTAATTTATTTCACAACTGAATTTAAGACTGCTTCTAAATTTATGAAAAACGCAGCAAATTTAATTATAGACGGAGCAAATAACTCTACTCTATCCAATGAAACAATTGAAAATACTAAACATGCTTTAGGACTTGCGGACCAACATATTGTCCTCGCTTTATCTACGTTAAATGAAGTTGAAGTTAAATTAGGACTTGCAAAAAAATAAAACTGGTTACTATTTTAAAATAAAAAAAGATTGCAATTCATATTTTGTCTGTCTATAATGTTTTTATTGATTTACAATCAATATTTTTATAAATTTTATAATTCGGATGAACCATTCAGGAGAAGGTCTATTGATCTACCGACGGGGCAAAAAGTTGCTGAATCAACTTTGAAACTCTCAGGTCTTGTTTACAAGTAGAACTGCATGGGGACGAATCTCTGGAGAGACTCCCTCTCGCTTTTATATAGCGCGGAGGAAAAAGAGCACCGAAGGAGCAAATCCGCTACTATAGCGGATAATCTCTCAGGTAAAAGGACAGAGACAAGCGAAAGAAAATGCCGATTTGTATCGGTTTATTTTTCTATCCCTTGTTTCTCCAGAGACCATTTCATTTACTTGAAGTGGTTTTTATTTTTTCATAAAAAGGAGAATACAGATGGAGACAGTAAGTACAGTATTAGAACAAATCAATCACTATGTGTGGGGATTACCAACGTTGTTGTTACTCGTTGGTACTGGTATCATTCTCACAGTGCGTTTAAAAGGGTTGCAGTTTAGTAAACTATTATACGCTCACAAACTAGCTTTTAAAAAATCAGAAGATACATCTTCCTCTGGAGATATTAGCCACTTCCAAGCACTTATGACAGCTATGGCAGCAACGATTGGTATGGGGAATATAGCCGGTGTTGCAACTGCTGTAACGATCGGTGGACCCGGTGCAATCTTTTGGATGTGGATTACTGCTTTGTTCGGTATGGCAACAAAGTATGCCGAAGCAATTCTTGCGGTGAAATACCGTGTTAGTAATGAAAAGGGTGAATACTCAGGTGGACCAATGTACTATTTAGAACGTGGTTTAGGTAAGAAATGGCTTGCTGTTTTATTCGCTATATTCGGCACAACTGCTTCTTTCGGTATCGGTAATATGGTGCAATCTAACTCAGTTGCAGAGGCAATGCGAATTAATTTCTCTTTCCCTCCTGCTTTAACTGGTATATTCATGTCGTTTTTAATCGCCATTGTTATTTTAGGTGGTGTGAAAAAAATCGGGAAAGTGACAGGATATATCGTTCCTATTAAAGCTTTCTTTTATATCATTGCTGGGCTTATTATTATTTTCTATCACTACGATCAAATTCCAGAGGCATTCTCACTTATTTTTTCTGGCGCATTCAATGGGACTGCAGCTGCTGGTGGTTTTATTGGTGCAACAATTGCATCTGCAATTCAAATCGGAATGGCGCGCGGTGTATTTGCGAACGAAGCTGGTTTAGGGAGTGCCCCTATTGCAGCAGCTGCCGCAAAAACTGATTCACCTGCAAAGCAAGCTTTAGTTTCTATGACTGGTACTTTTCTAGATACGTTTATTGTATGTACAATTACAGGGCTAGTATTAATTACTACAGGTGCATGGAAATCAGGTAAAACTGGCGTTGAAGCGACAACACTTGCGTTCCAATCTGTATTTGGCACTGCTGGTAGTATGATTCTTGGTATCGCAATTATATTATTTGCCTACTCTACTATTTTAGGATGGTCGTATTACGGCGAGAAGTGCGTGGCTTATTTATTTGGAGAAGGTGCTGTTAAATATTATAAAGCGATCTTTATCGTCATGATTGCTATTGGGGCTAATTTAAAACTAGGTATCGTATGGACATTTGCTGATATTGCAAATGGACTCATGGCGATTCCAAACTTAATTGGCCTTATTGGGTTAAGTGGTATTGTTGTTGCTGAAACGAATCGCTTTTTACAAGCAGAGAAATTGAAAGAAAGTCATAAAAAACAGGCAAGTTAGTCACTATAAAAAGAATGGCTTATCTATAATAAGCCATTCTTTTTTTCACCTATTTCACTTCCTTCTGCACCATATGTAAATACAGTACAAAATCCATCATTGTCGACGAATGACCAAGTTGACGAATCATCGCTGTTATATTTCCTCTATGATATGTCCCATGATTTACGACATGTTGTACTAACTCTAAAATTGAAGTTTCTAATTTCCCTGCATATGGATTCTCGATAACAAATACAGCATTCACGTCTTGTATTGTAATTAAAAAGTCTTTATATTGATTTGCCATGTTTTCAAACATTTTTTCTAATTCATGTAACGATTTAGTTTCGATTTGTTTTCGTAAATTTTCTCGGTCTTGTATTGCTTCATTCATACTTTTACCATGCAATATATGTAACCACACTTGATCTGTAATATAAATATGCGTAAAAGTATCCTTAATTGATGGAAATACACTCTGTATCTTTTCGCTAAAGATTGTCTCATAGCTTGGTAACTCTTTTAATCGATTGAATAACCGTGTATTAGCCCAATCATGGTAATCAAACTGTTTTAACATGTACTCTTTCAATCTAAATCGCCTCCTTATTGTACGAAACGAATGTTTTGTTTCTCCATTTCCGATTCTCTATCAGCTTTTACAATCCCTTTTTCTTCAATTTCACGTTTATTTATTGTTTTATATTTTACATACGTATGAAATTCCGTTTGAAATGGAAACGGTGTAATCCGAATTGTTTCCTCGTCCACCCATTCAGCTTGAATAGGTTTCTCCACCTTACTATTAAACATTTCTGTTCCTTCAAAACCATCTTTAAACAAATCAATTTCATCTTCCTTTTCTGCACCAGGTTTATTCATACACACATATAAAGAAAGCTCATCGCAAAACTTTAATAACCTATAATGTTTATCGAACATCGCAAATTGTTCTTTTGTTAACGTTTTCAATATTCTTTTTTGTCGTTCCAATTCCCCTGTATAAAATGAAAGCATCTCTTCATCTTCATCATTTAATGGAAATGATAAAAAATGTTTACTACAAAGTAATGCTCCGTATGGATTCGAATCTTCAATTTCATTCAAACCAATCGTATAAAAAACAAAGCGCAATGAACTTGGACAATCCATAAATGTATATGGAATATTTTTAGCATCATTCAAAATTGGTACTTTATCAAGTTCTATCCATCCTCTATCATGCTCATATATTGCATTAATTGTCTCTTTTAAGTATGTTTCATCTTCAAAAAAATCTTCTTTTATATGCTTTGCAATCTCTCCAGCTAAAAAACCATGATCATGTTGACGAATTAATATACTTTCATTCTCATTCTTTTCACGAAAAATCATTTATAGACTCCCCCTCATCCTCATATTACAGCGTTTTCTATACATCAATTCTTAATTAATCCCTAATTATTAGCAGGGATTCAGTCTCTTACAACGAAATTAACATAACTATATAGTATTCTTTCTAACCATATAAATAGCTTTCTCTATACTATCCATTATACTAAAACATTCATTCTAAAAAACTTTTTATGAGGTGAAAACATGAACAAAACAGAATTAGTTAAAAACGTGGCACAATCCGCTGATATTTCTCAAAAGGAAGCTTCTGCAGCGGTACAATCCGTATTTGACACAATTGCTACTGCATTACAATCTGGCGATAAAGTTCAATTAATCGGCTTTGGAACTTTTGAAGTGCGCGAAAGATCTGCTCGTACAGGACGTAATCCACAAACTGGCGAAGAAATTCAAATCGCTGCTGGTAAAGTTCCAGCATTTAAAGCGGGTAAAGAGTTAAAAGAAGCTGTGAAATAAATAAGAAACCAGCCATTTTATAGGCTGGTTTCTTATTTTCTATTTAAGCAGATTTTTTATATTCTCTGCATGATATACTTCACAAATATAAAATATGCATTTGCAATTACTTACAATTTGATATTTTCTAGTTGGATACACATTCGCCGTAACAGAGCATCCATCAAACAATTCAATAATATTCCCAGATGGCTGATATCCTTCGTATAATACGTTTCTTCTTGCTTCCATCTTTTCTATAAGTTTTTCAACTGGAATATTTCCACTCTCTAATTCACTCTTAATTGTATTTGGTAAAAACGAAGTGTCCGCAAAAATTAGATTCTCAGATAACACTTTTCCTTTATAACTAACATTGGATACACGGTAAAGAAATGTCCCGTTTATATCAAAGAAATTCTTTGCTTCTTTCGGGATGTACTGTCTATCAAGTACCTCTTGTTCGAGAACATCAAACTGAACTGTATCATTCAAAAGCTTTTCTAAGGCATGAATAGATGATGTATCTCCAGAAAATAAAATATTTTTAATTGCTTGTACATTATAAGTGAATTCATTTGTTCTATTTTCCGCTACTAACATGAGGAACACCTCTTCTATAAGATTTTTTATTTAACTTATTTATAATTTAAAAGCGCTACTGCATCTAACTGTGTGATTTCAGTTACTTCTTTACTAAATATTGCAATTGAAGCCATATAATCTACACTAGGCCTTATATCTGCCATCATTGTATTTTCTACTAATTCTTGCCTATCCTTAAAAACTAACAAATTTGGAGGATCATTTGGAGCTGATACAGTAATACCTACTGGTGAAATCATTAGTCCTTCACCTGTCGCTTTTAGTACCGCTTCTTTTCGAGTCCAATATGTTAAAAAACCTTCTATTTTCTGTTCATTAGGTAACTTCATAACTTGTGCTATTTCAATGTCTGTTAATACGCCCTCTGCCATTTTCATAACATCTACATTTGGATTCATTTGTTCAACATCAACGCCTACAGGTGCAGACTTTGTAAATGCAACAACAACCCACTCACCCGAATGTGAAACAGATATTTGTGGCATTCCTTTTGGTAATTGCGGTCTGCCATGCTGTAACTTACATACTGGGCACATCCTATCAATTGGCACTTGAACTGGTAACATAGAAAGTATTTTACCAAGAACTAACCTACTAATTACACAACCTATTATAAATCGTGCACGATCTGCCGAATAATGATATGAATTTGCTTTCTCTCGTTCAACATCGTTTAGTAAATTGTAATGCCATGATTGTAAATCTGAAATTCTTGCCCACCATATTTGACAATCATTCTCAGTCAAAGTTGGAATAGAATCTACAACTTTACTTTCTATCATGTAAACTCTCCTTTATACAATGAATATCAATTTTCATTAAAAAAGCTTACGTAAATTGTTATTCATTGACAAGTACTTTCTCTTTTTTTGATACAGATAACATTTTTTCTTTCTTCTTTGACATTACTTCTTTATCAGAAATACGTAAAGAAAATAGTAATGCTATAAGTAAAAATGTTGCAGATCCAATTAATGCAGCTTGATATGGTAAGAAATCTGACTGTGCATTATTCTGTATTTCATTACTTCCAAATCCAGATAATATGCTAGCTAAAACAGCAACTCCTATCGCTGAACCTATACGGTTTTGCACATTGAATATAGTAGTCGCTCTCCCCATAGAAGGTGGCGTGATATTATTAAATGCAGAAAATTGAACTGCTCCAACAGACTGACCTAAGAAAATACCGATACCAAACAATAATGCCCGAATTTGCCATGGGTTCGTATCGTGATTTACAAAACTTAATAAAACAAAAATAATCGCCGTACAAATTAATCCAATAGAAATTACCTTTCGAGCTCCTAATTTCTTATATGACCATGGCACAATTTGTGAGGATATCATTAACCCAATTGCCTCTGGGAATGTCGTAAGGCCTGATTCCAATGCGGAAACTCCTATTACATTTTGATACATAAGTGGAAAAACAAATAACATTCCTAGTAAACCAGCGGATGAAAACAATGAAATAAGACTCATTTTTCTAAAGACTGGTTCTTTTAATAAGCGTAAATCTAACATCGGTTGCTTTACTCTAAGTTCTACAATGATGAACAATGTAATGAATACAATCCCAGCTATTCCAGTACTTATAATCTCTGGAGAAACCCAGCCTTTTGACGGCCCTTGACTAAGTGCATAGATAAGCATCGCGAATCCTGGTGCTGAAAGAATAAAACCGAGAGAATCAAAGCGACCAGCTGATTTTTCAATATGCTCTTTTAAAAATAGTAGACCGAATAGTAACGCTACGATTCCAAACGGTAAATTAATATAAAATGCCCAGCGCCAAGACAATTGATCTACAAAGAAACCGCCAATAATTGGTCCGATAGCTGGTGCGACAGCAATTGGTAACACAATAAACCGTGAAATTTTCGGCCTTTCCTCTGGTGAAAATGTTCGGAATAACATCGCCATCCCAACTGGTGTTAAAAGCCCCCCACCAGCACCTTGAATGATACGAAAAATATTCAATGAAGTAATATCGTTCGCTATTCCACATAATACAGACGCAGTTGTAAATACGAAAAGAGCGGTTAGAAATACTCTTTTCGTACCGAAGCGATCTCCTAACCAACCAGAAATCGGAAGGAAAACAGCTAAGCTAACTAAATACCCAGCATTAACCGTCCCCATTGCAGATGGTGGCACTTGTAATTCTTTACTTATCGTTTGCAGTGCTACATTCACAATCGTTGCATCCATTGCAGCCATAAACATCGCTGTTATATATACGATACTTACAACTACTTTTGGATTTATTTTTGCCTTCATTATCGTTTTCCTACTAATATTTTTTCGCCAACTTGATTACTTTTTGGATTCAAATCTTTCCAATTATTTTCAACATATTGTAAACAATCATTCCTACTAGCCTCTTCATGTACGACATTCCAACCAATAGGTACATCAAGAAAGACAGGCCAGAGCGAATACTGGCCCTCCTCATTTTTTAGTACTTTATATGTGTAATTATCATTTTCAAATGGATTCGTCATACTGTACTTACCCCTTTCTTATTCTGCAAATATTTTGCTAACACTTGTCCAATTTCTGTAAGTGGTCCTGGTTGACATAAATCTTTATGTCTACAATCAATATTGTGTTGCACAATTTGCCCATCTAAATAATTTAGCCACGTATTTGGAGAGATAGGATCAAACCAGTCTGGTATAACAGTAGATCTAAAGAATAAAATATCTCCGTTATAAACTTTCGGTACATATTTCCCTAACAATCCTACCGAATTTACATATGTTTCTTTCAAGTTCAAAATAGTCTCTTCTTCAAGACTTGCTAATGCACTTCCATCTTTACGAAGTATTTCTACTGCACTTTCCATCGTAAGTGGTTTACCATCCATGTTATCTGGATCGTATCCGCCTAAAGCAAGTAATGCGATTAACGCTTCTTCTTCAGTAGGTGCTTCCGTATTTGGTAAGAAGTGACCTGGATAAGAATCCAGCATAACGAGTAATTCTACTTCTTCCCCTTCACTTTGTAGTTGCGCCGCCATTGCATGCACAACATTTCCTCCGAGCGACCAACCGAGTAACCGATATGGTCCGTGAGGCTGTACTTCACGAACGTGTTTTAAATAATCCGCTGCCATCTCCTCTAAACTTCTTGGAAGTTCTTCATTTTTAGCGATACCACGTGCTTGGACACCGTAGATTGGATAATCTGTTCCTAAAGATTTCATAAGTCCTGCATAGCACCAACTTAATCCACCTGCTGGGTGTACACAAAATAGTGGTAATTGGTCTCCGCCTGCTCGTAATGGAAGCAACACATCAAGTGCACTTTGTCCATTTCCCACCTCAAGTCTTTCAGCAAGACCTGCAATAGTAGGCGCTGCAAATAAAGTTCCGATATTTAGTTCTACTCCAAGTGCTTCTTTAATACGACTCATAAGCTGCACTGCAAGAAGTGAATGGCCACCTAAATCAAAGAATCCGTCATCAATTCCAATTTGCGGCACACTTAAAACTTCTGTAAACAAGTCACATAACATTTCTTCTTGCGGTGTTCTTGGTCCACGACTAGAAGATGATGCGATAAATTCTGGAGCCGGCAATGCCTTTCTATCTAATTTACCGTTTGGAGTTAAAGGCAACTCATTTACTACTACAAAAGCGTATGGAACCATGTAATCTGGTAAACTACCTCCAGCATATTTACGCATTTCATTTGAATCAATCATTTCATTATTTGATGGGACGATATAAGAAACTAACCGTTTATCCCCTGGTTGATCTTCCTGTACAATAACGGCTACTTGCTCAACTTTAGGGTGTTTCATTATGACCGCTTCTATTTCCCCTAATTCAATTCGGAATCCACGAATTTTTATTTGGTGATCTGCACGCCCTATATAATCTAGCGTCCCATCTTGACGCCAACGAGCTAAGTCTCCTGTACGATACATTCTTGTACCTGGCTTACCAAATGGATCTGCGATAAAACGCTCAGCAGTTAAACCTGCTCTTCCTAAATAACCACGAGCAAGCCCTGCACCTGCAACATACATTTCTCCAACTACTCCAGGTGGCACTGGTTGTAAATAGTTGTCTAATACGTATACTTTAAGGTCAGGTATACTGCACCCAATTAAACTATTCGCTCGTAACGAAACGATATTCTCATCTAACTCAATATAACTAACATGTACTGTCGTCTCCGTTATACCGTACATATTAATAAGCTTTGGTGCGTTATGAAGATGTCGACTATACCAATCTTCTAATCGACTTAGCTCAAGTGCTTCTCCTCCAAAAACGACATATCGTAATGATAATTTTTGACCAATCTCTTCATTTTCACGATCTACTTGTATCAATTGATAGAACGCTGATGGAGTTTGATTTAAAACAGTAACCTTTTCCTTAACAAGAAGTTGTAAAAATTCTTTCGGCGATCGACTTACAGTATGTGGTACTACGACTAGACGCCCTCCATATAATAAAGGACCCCAAATTTCCCAAACCGAGAAATCAAAAGCATATGAATGGAACATCGTCCAAACATCTTCTGCGTCAAATTGGAACCAATGATCAGTTGCTCCTAAAAGTCTTACTACGTTTTGATGAGGTATCATAACGCCTTTCGGTCTACCTGTTGAGCCTGACGTATAAATAACGTAAGCAATATGTGAAGGAGATAATAGCTTCATGCGCTCCATTTCATCAATATTATCTTCACTATACTTCTCAATTTCTTTTATTGTCTTCACATCATCAACTAAAATTTTCAGTTCCTCATCACATTCAATTTCCACATCTGAATTTGTTAACACACATGATGGTTTCGCATCGTGGAGCATAAATGAAATACGATCTGACGGATAATCCGGATCTAATGGAAGATAACCTGCTCCCGCTTTCAGAACAGCTAGTAAGCTTACAACCATATTTAAAGATCTCGGCATTGCTAAAGCAACGAGTTGATCAGGACCAACTCCTTTTGCAATTAGCAATCGAGCTATTTTATTCGCTTTTTTATTCAACTCTTCATAAGTTAACTTTTCATCTTCAAAGACGACAGCAATAGAATTCGGATTTATATAAACCTGCTTTTCAAATAATTGTGATAATGTCATTTCTGGTACAATTTGAAAACCACCATTCCACTTTTCTAGCACTGTATTTCTCTCTGCTAATGTTAAAATTTCTAATGTGCCAATTGATTGATCCGGATGTTTCGCTGCATCATCCAATAACAGAATGAATCGTTCTACTAATTGTTGAACCGTTTCACGTTTATACAAATCGGTACTAAACTCTAGTAACCCCTGTAAGCCATCTGGCGTGCCATGAACTCCGTTACTCTCGCTAATTTCAAATGTTAGATCAAACTTCGCAGAGCCCACACTTTGGATTTCAAGGTCTGCTTTAATATCTGGAGCATCAAAGTTTGCTTCTGGCGTATTTTGGAAAGCTAACATAACTTGAAACAGCGGATGACTATTTCGAGTACGTACTGGGTTTAACACTTCAACGAGTCGTTCAAATGGAACATCTTGATTTTCATAAGCTGCAAGATTTGACTGCTTCACTCTATTCAATAATTCTTTAAAACTTGGATCTCCTGATGTATTTGTGCGTAACACTAATGTATTTACAAATAAACCAACTATGTCAGAGAGTGCATCATCGTTTCTTCCAGCAATCGGACTACCGATTGGTATATCAGTACCTGCACCTAATCTTGTAAATAGCGCACTAAGTCCTGCTTGCAACACCATAAACAAACTAACTCCGTTTTTCCGTGCAAGCTCTACTAACCTACTATGCATACCCGCATCTATTTGAAAATGAATTGTTTCTCCGCGATAACTCGTTTCAATTGGACGCTGGTAATCTGTAGGTAACTCCAGCTGATCTGGTAAACCTTCTAGCTCTTTCTTCCAAAACTCTAATTGTGTTGAAATAAGACTCTCTTCTGTAGTTTCATCACCAAGCAACTGTTGTTGCCAAAGTGCATAATCTGTGTATTGAACTGGAAGTGCCTCTAGCTGAACTCTGTTACCTTGACATCGTGCTTTATATGCCGCTGTAAAATCTCTCGTTAACGGTTGTAATGACCAGCCATCCCCTACAATATGGTGCAATAGAATTAGTAATACATGTTCGTTTTCATTCACTGTAAATAGTTGCAGACGGACTGCTGGTTCAACATCAAGGTTAAAACTATATTTTACCGCCTCTACAAGCACACTTTCTAATTCATCTTTACATATTTTTGTTATTATCATTTCTAGATTTAAATTTTCCATATCTAAAATTTTCTGATAGGAACTACCTAATACGTTAGGGAAAATCGTTCTAAGCGTTTCATGTTTCTCAACTACATCATAAAAGGCACCTTGCAATGCTTCCTCGTTCAACTTTCCAAAAATACGAACGACTAATGGAATATTATAAGTAGGACTTGGACCTTCTAAACAATTTAAGAACCATAACCTGCGCTGTGCAAATGAAAGTGGAACTTCATTTGGTCTACTTACTTTCTTAATAGCTGGTCTTGCAGTTTTTGCTTGATCCAATTGTTTCGCAAGTTCAGCAACAGTTGGCGATTCAAATAGTTTTCCTATTCCTAATTCAACACTTAACGTTTCACGAATTCTTGCCATTAGACGAGATGCAAGAAGCGAATGGCCACCCATTTCAAAGAAATTACCATCAATGCTAATGCGAGAAACACCGAGTACTTCTGCAAATAAATCACATAATATTTCTTCTTTCGGATTTCTAGCAACTCTCTCCTTGTTCATTTCATTAAAATCAGGAGCAGGTAATTTCTTTCTATCAACCTTACCATTTGGCGTTAATGGTAATTCTTCTAGCACAACAAATGCCGATGGTACCATATAATTCGCTAAACTTTCTGAAACATAAGTACGAATTTCTGAAAGGTTAATCCCTTCATCCCCTTCGGCAACGATATACGCAATGATTCGTTTATCATTTGGGCGATCTTCTCGTACCATTACTACAGCTTGTTGAATATACTCATGTCGTTGTAAAACCATTTCAATTTCAGCTAATTCAATTCGGAAACCACGGATTTTTATTTGATGATCTGCTCGGCTCATGTATTCCAGCACACCATCGTTACGCCATTTCACAAGATCACCTGTGCGGTACATGCGCTTCCCTCGTTCTCCAAAAGGATTTGCTACAAATCGTTCAGCCGTTAACTCTGGTTTTCCTAAATAGCCGTTCGCAAGTCCTTCCCCTGCAATATATAGTTCGCCAATTACTCCAGGTGGTACTGGTTGTAATCCTGCATCTAATACATACACATCTGTACTCCAAATCGGTTTTCCAATAGGGGGTATACCAATTTCATTTTCGTCGATGTTCTTGAAAGTAGACCAAATAGTCGTTTCAGTAGGTCCATATAAGTTTGTAATAGAGCAACCTAATTCTTTTAATATATTTGCTAAATGGGCCGGAAGCGCCTCACCACCAACGAGCACATTTAGCCCTTGTAGCCTTTCTGGATATTCAGTTACTAACGCCTGCCATAACGTCGGTGTAGCTTGCATAATTGTTACTCTTTCTTCTTGTAACAATGCCGTTAACGCAGAAGGTTCTTGGATTACCTCTTTTTGTGCGATTGTTATACTTGCACCACTAATAAGAGGTAAATAAATTTCTAGTGCAGAAATATCAAAAGCAAACGTTGTAACTGCTACTAAATGATCGTTTTCGTTTAGTGAAAACATATCGTCCATAGCCAATAAAAAGTTACTTAAAGCTTTCATAGGAACAATTACACCTTTTGGATTTCCGGTTGAGCCTGAAGTATAAATTGTATACGCAGGCTTTAAAAGTGATTCTTCATTTCTAAATGGTAGATTCCTATGAGAATATGCTTTTAATGCTAGTTCTGTTTCTTCTCGATCTAATTCGATTTTTTTTATATCATTTTCTATAACTAAAGTAGATGAAACAGATGAATGTGTGATGATATAAATTGGTTTTGCATCATTTACTATATAATTTATTCGCTCAGCTGGATATTCTGGATCTATCGGTAAATACGCTGCACCAGCCTTTAAAACTGCTAGCATACTAACTACCATTTCTATTGACCTTGGAAATACTAAAGCTACAAACTGATTTGGCCCTATTCCTTCTTCTACTAAATAGTGCGCTAGTTCATTCGCCCGTTCATTTAGCTCTTTATACGTAAGGTCTACTCCGTTACACGTAACCGCTATTTTATTTGGATTTTTTTGTACTTGTTTTTCAAATAATAAAGGTAGAGTGATTAAATCCTCAGCTTCCTTAGTTTCATTCCATTCGAATAAAACTTTATGATTTTCTTCAGGAAGAGTAATGTTTATATTTCCAATCGACACGTCTTTTTGATAATCATTTATCACTAATTCTAATACATTCATAAATCTCTCTTTATGCAATGCTAGTTCCGAATCACTATATACCTCCGGGTTCGCATCAAAATGAATCATTAACTCATTTTCATCGAAACGTTTATAAACATTTATCGATAAATCATCGACAGGTCCTGCTGATAAATTATGTGTAATACCACGATTCCCAGCAAAATTAAGCCCATAATCAAAAGGCATCACATTCACTAACGGCCCGAATAACCTTTGATTTTCACCTAGTAACTTTAAGTCTCTTCTTAATTCCTCATGACGGTATTTATGATGACGACGTACTTCTCGAATCTCTTTAGAAACTTGCTGTAATAATTCCGCAAGAGTTATATTTGGAGTTACAGTGAGACGAAGTGGTGCTAAATTCATTACCATACTCGGTGTATAAATAGATGCAGAACCTAGTCGCCCCATCATCGGTAAACCTAAAACAATATCATTTGCACCTGTTAATTTATGCAGATAAATACTTGTTACAGCGACAATAAATTCCGGCCAATTTGTTAACGAAATATTAATATCTTCTAGTAAAGTTTTCGTACTCAAACTGGATAAATAAGCTGTTTCTCGTAAAAATCCATTTGATGTTCTTGGCGCTCGTTCTGCTAAACTTATGGCATCCGGTTCATCTGCAAACTTTTCTAACCAAAAAATACGATCTTCCTGAAATTGTTTAGACTCACGATACTCCATATCTTCTTGTACAATTTTTGCAAGAGAACCAAATGGCTTTTCATTCTTTCTTGTTTCTTCTATAAGTGATGTATACTCTTTCGCTACCTTTTGGCTAAGAAGTGAAAATCCATAGCCATCCATCACAATGTGATGGATGCGCTGATACCAAAAGAAACGATTATTTTCAACTTGAATAAGTGCTTCAGTAAATAATGTATCTGTTTTCAAATCGACTGGCATAGATAAATCATTTTTCATCCATATTTTAGCAGCTTCTTCAGAATCTTCTTCTTTACGAACGTCAATAAAATGCATATGAAAATTTGACGATTTCTCAATAACTTGCCACGGGCCAATTTCATCCTCTTCGAAACGAACATGTAGTGCTTCTGCTTCCATTACAACTTTACGTACTGCTAATTCGAAAATTTCTTGATTAATATTTCCGTTTATTTCAACATATTCCCCAGTATTATAAATCGGATTAAGCGGATCTAATTGTTGTGCAAACCACATACCAGTCTGCGCAGATGATAACGAATGACGAACCTTTTGACTATTAGGCATTCTTTACTACCCCTTTATTATGTAGTCTATTTGTTACAGCACCTGTGCTGTCTGTGAAGATAGTAAACTGTACCAATCGGAAACAGTTGGACGTTCTGCTAAATCTGCAAAAGTTATTTCTTTCCCTTCGCGACGCCACTTCTCTACTAAACTCATAATTCTGACCGAATCAAGTCCTCTATTTAGTAAGTCCTCATCAATATCAATACTCTCTACTGGCTCACGAAGTAGTTGTGCAACTAGTTCATGCACTTCCTGTAAAGTGATTCCTTCACTCTCATCACTTTTTACACTTTGTAAATCTTTTAACAGTAAGTTTGTTGATGTCGTTACTGCACATCTATTAGATGCATACTCCAATGCTTGTTTATGATGGTCTAATGAAAAATCAGCAACTGCATCTGCTACAAAAAATGGCTCTATACCATCCATAAATGCTTCGCAAGCTGTTAAAAGGCAGCCGATATGCGCATAAATACCGCAAATAATAAGTTGATCTCTTCCCTGTTCATTTAAAATTTCTAATAGATTTGTCTTTTTAAATGCACTATATCTCCATTTTGTTAAGAATATATCATCCTCATCAGGAGTAAGTTCACCGACAATTTTCTTTTTATCTGGTCCAGCAGGAATACCGTCCCCCCAGAAATCTTGTAATAACCCTCGTTGTTCTAACGTTTGTCCACCTGGTTGTGCTGTATAAACAACTGGTATACCAAGTTCCTTACATTTTTCTCTTATCACCTTAATATTTGAAATAAGTTCTACTTTTGGTGATTCTTTATCGCTATATGCATCAAGAAAATATTCTTGCATGTCATGGATTAGAAGAACCGTACGTTTCGGATCTGGTTTCCAGTTCACTTTATTTTTTGGTAGTTCTGATTCAACTGGCATTTTGTATACTGAAATAGATGGGATAGCCATCTAATCACTTCCTTCCAATTTTTATATTTATTATCGTTTTACCTTAATAAGTTTTTCCGCAATGACTTTACGTAACTCTTTTTTGCTTACCTTTCCAACACCTGTTTGCGGGAATGAATCAATAAATTCAATTCGATCTGGAATCTTATAAGCCGCTATACCCCGTTCTCTTAAAAACATTTTTAATTCACTTACTGTCGGAGCTTGTCCACGAGCTATTACAAATGCGCAAGTACGTTCTCCTAAATAATCATCAGGCATTGATACAATGGCTACATCATGTACTGCATCGTGTGCTAATAGATGATTTTCAACTTCTTCCGCAGCAACTTTCTCACCACCACGGTTAATTTGATCTTTATCCCTACCTTCTACAATGATGTAACCTTGTTCATTTACTTTTACAAGATCACCTGTGCGATAAAATCCATCCTTTGTAAATGATCGTGCATTATGCTCTTCTACTTTATAATAGCCACGAATTGTATATGGCCCTCTTGTTAACAAACTACCTACTTCACCAGGTTTTACATCGTTATCATTTTCATCAACGACCCTTACTTCATCGAATGTAGACATCGGTCTCCCTTGTGTATGAATGATGATTTCTTCAGGATCATTTAATCTTGTGTAATTTACTAACCCTTCTGCCATACCGAACACTTGCTGTAACGTACATCCAAATGTAGGGTGTATACGCTTTGCAACCTCAGCGCTAAACTTAGCACCACCTACTTGAATCACTTCTAAGCTCGATAAATCGTTATTACGAGAAGAAGCTGCATCAAGCCAAATCATTGCTAATGGTGGAACTAGAGCAGTAATCGTAACTTTTTCTTTTTCTATAAGAGCAAATGCCTCATCTGGGCTACCACCAGTTGCTAACACTACTTTTCCACCCGTATAGAAAGTTCCAAATGTCCCTGGAGAACTCATCGGGTAATTGTGCGCTACTGGAAGAACTGCCATATAGACGCTATCCGTATTCAAATTACAAATTTCAGCGCTAACACGTAAACTATAAATATAGTCATCATGTGTTCTAGGAATTAATTTAGAAAGCCCTGTTGTCCCTCCAGACAATTGGAGAAACGCAACATCACTTGGCTGAACTTCTGGTAATGGAACGGGATCTATATACAGATCACTTATGTTCACAAATTCTTCTTCTTCTCCCACTACAATTACATGTTGTAAAGTTGGCACTTTCACTTTTACTTCTCTTGCTAGTTTTCGATAATCAAAGCCGAGAGCCTTATCTGAAATAACGTAAGCACTCGCCTCACCAAACTCACAAAAATAACTAATTTCACTGCTTCGATGTGAAGGTAGTGCAAAAATAGGAAGTGCTCCAATTCGAAATAGCGCAAAGCATATTTCGAAAAACTCGATAATGTTGGGTAACTGTATTACAACTCGATCCTCTTGCTTTATTCCTAAATTCAGTAAACCTGAAGCTAAGCGATCTACTTTTTTATCAAGCTCACTATACGTCATATGCATATTACCACTTACAACTGCAATTTCATCTCCATACTTTTCAGCACGTTCTCTTAACAACGAACCAAATGTTTCTCCAAGCCAACATCCTTCTTCTCGATAACGATTTGCAAATTCTTCTGGCCATTCCGTGAAACCTGATAACATTATTTCTTCCCCCTATTTTTCATTCAGCGAATTATCTCTTAATCCTAAAGCCTTCAGCATTGTTTGGAACTTAGCTGATGTTTCTGCTAACTCATCTTCTGGTTTTGACTCAGCAACAACTCCTGCTCCTGCATATAAACGAAGTGTATTTTCTTGCACTTCAGCACAGCGAATTGTAACAATCCATTCACCATCTCCATTTAAATCGCTCCATCCTAGCATTCCTGTAAAGAATTCACGGTCAAATGGCTCAATTTTTTGAATCGCCTCTCTCGCTTCTTCCATCGGCGTTCCGCAAACTGCTGGCGTAGGATGAAGAGCAATTGCTAATTCCAAAGAAGTAGTATTCGGATCCTTTAGTTCACCTTTCACTTCAGTAGACAAATGCCACATCGCTTCACTATGAATAACGGATGGTTTTTCCGGAACATGTAATGTATGACAGTATGGACGAAGCGCAGCAGCAACAGCTTCAACTACTACCGCATGTTCATGTAAATCTTTGGGAGAAGAAAGTAATTCCTCTGCTCTTCTTTTATCTTCTACTGGATCATCACTACGCGGTCTTGAACCAGCTAATGGATTAGAAATAACTTGCATACCATTTCGTGAAACGAGTAATTCAGGACTTGCTCCAATTAATGTCTTATTATTCTCGTTTTCATCTTTTGGTAAATTCACAGCAAATGTATAACCATGCTTATTATGCTCTGCTAATTCTCGAAGAAGTTTTTGCTTATTAATCTTTTCGGAAGTTTTAACATCTAACGATCTGGATAGAACGATTTTCTTTAAATCTCCGTCTTGTATTTTTTCAATTCCTTGCTTCACACCATTCATATACACTTCAGGATCTGGTACAGGTGTCATTTCAAATGTTAAGTTCTCAATTGTTTCAAGCTGATTTGTTGGATCCAATTGTAAACGATCAGAGATTCTGCTATATTCTGGTACGATAAGTTGAACTTCTTTTCTACGATCAAATGGCAAGGCACCAACAACGATAGGATTCGGATTTCCAGCTTGTTTTGCATTGCTTAATACTGCCTGTACTAGTTCTGGAAAACTTTCAATTCCACGATGTTTTACTGTAGTAAACTCTCCTTCTGTCAATATTGTTCGAGTTGGTGAAGCGAAAAAGAATGAAGATTCAGTCTTATAATCTTCTAATAATTGTTCTGACAGTTCCTTTACAGCCGTAAGTTCATTCATAATATAGTAGCCCCCTATTTTTTTTATTAAACGCCTAATGTAGCTCCTCCATCGACACATAAATTGTGCATTGTAATGTGGCTTGCTTTATCAGAAGCTAAAAACAATACCGCTTCGGCAACTTCTGAAGGCTGTGCAATTTTTTGTAATGGTATACCGAGTCTATATGTACTTTGAGAACCAGCAATGATATTTTTTTCTCCATTCTCATCAGCCCATAATAACCGTTGCATTTCAGTTTCAGTTGAACCTGGAGAAACTAAGTTACAGCGAATGTTATATGCTGCAAGTTCTAATCCTAAGCACTTCATAAACATCGTCGTTGCAGCTTTTGATGCAACATACGCAGCCATCTCCATTCTCGGAGTATTTGCCGCATTTGAGCCAACTGTAACAATTGCCCCTGACTTTCTTTGCATCATATATTTACTTACTGCTCGGCACATATAGAAAACTCCTGTAGAATTTACAGAGAATGTTTTATTCCAATCTTCATCACTTAAAGAGTGAATCGCTCCCATACGTAAAACCCCTGCAACATTTACTAATATATCTATCGGTGCTATATCATTTTCAATCCGTTCTACTACTTCTTCAACAGCGGCACTATCACTCACATCTAAACGAAACGTTTTCACACGTGTTTCATTTAATTCATTTTGATTTAAGAGTACGTTTAACCCCTCTTCAGTTTGATCAGCCCCAATAACTGTAGCTCCTCTTTCTAAAAACATGTTTGCTACAACACTACCTATACCTTGCGCTGCACCAGTTACTAAAACCGTTTTCCCATCAAATTCCCCTATGTTCATTTCCTCTATCCTTTCATATAAAAATTAATCCAGTTTAACATCATCATTGATAACGATTTTCATTATCAATGATGATGTTAAAAATAATACACTTACTAAACTAATTGGTCAAGTGTACTTTTCATCAAAATATTATTCATTGATAATGTTTTTCATTTAACATTCTTACATCGAAATGATAATCTTTCTCAATAAACTTGTCAACCTATTTTTATTTTTCAGATAAAATATCTTAGTGATTCTCAATACAATTACATCTAAAAGCATTAATAAGTACTTACATTACACATTTAATTCATACTCCTCTTTTTAAACTTGTAGAAGACTAACTGTAGATACCTTCATTTACAAAGCCTTATCAAAAACTCAAGTATATATTTTCTCAACATTTTTCTGAAAATACCGAGAAAATATATCTTGCAATTATTGATGTATGTCTTGTTTATATTTTAAGATTTAATACGTATTTCGGATATAATGTATCATTTTTCAATATTCCAATATAATCCAATTGGGTATTTCACTCGCTTTTTTGTCTCGAAAATCCCAAAGATTATATAACCTCCTTGCAATCATTCATAAAAAAAGCACCCTATTTAATAGGATGCTTTTTCGTATTTATAGTGTGATAGAAGATTTATATACTTATGCTACGCTGCGATACTCTTCTTCTTGTTCTTTTTTCTGCTTAGGTGCTTGAATTAAAATTGCGATAACAAATGATACGACACATAATACACCGATCACCATGAAGGTTGGTTTGAATCCACCTAGAAGTGCACCGATAAAGGAACCTGCAAGTGCTCCAAATCCAAATCCTTGATACACAATTCCGTAGTTCTTACTATGGTTTTTCATACCGTAGAAATCACCAACGATAGCTGGGAAAATAGTGATATTTCCACCAAAGCAAAACGCTACGCTTGCTACACATACGAAGTAGATACCATAATTTAAATCTACGAAACTTAAAACCAAGACTGAAGCTGCCATAACAACAAATGTACCAGTAACGATTTTTAAACGGCCGATTTTATCTGATAACGGTCCTAAAATAATACGACCTAATGTATTGAAGATTGCAACCATAGCCACCGCATTAGCTGCTGTCGCTGCGCTAAGCCCTACAAGTTGAACACCAATGTCTTTTACCATACCAATTAAGTATAAGCCACTCATACATGATGTAAATAACATAATAAATAATAAGTATACTTGTTTTGTGCCTAACATTTCTTTCGTTGTATATTCCTGAGTTTTTGTTTCATGAACTGCTCCTTGATCTGCAGCTTGATGGATTAAACAAGCGCCAATTACAATCATAGCTGTAACAATTAAACCCCAGTATATAAACGCTTGTGATACACCAACTGATTCAATTAACTGTGCGTTAACATATTTAAAGATTAAGCTACCTGAACCATATGCAGAGACAGAAATACCAGCAATTAAACCTTTACGCTTTGGAAACCACTTTATTAAATTGGATAGTGAAGTGATATATGCTGTACCATCTGCATAACCTACAACAACCCCTGCTAGTACATAAAGCAATATTAATGAGGAAGCTTGTGAACTAAGTATTAATCCTAGTCCTAATGCTAGTCCAGCTATCATAATAAGTTTACGAAGTCCCCATTTTTCTTGCAATTTACTCGCAAATAAAGTCGAAAACGCTAAGGAAAGACTAGTAATTGAGAAAGTTATAGCAACTGCGTTAAGACTCCAACCATATTTACTAACTAAAGGCTGATTGAATAAACTCCATGTATATATCGTCCCAAGTCCCATTTGTACTATGACTGTGCCAAGGACAACAAGCCATGGATTAACTTTTGATTTTTTCATATCATTCCGCCTCCTCTTTCTATTTTAATGCTATTCGCTAAATTTTCTTTTTTTATGTTCATATTGGCCACCTCATTTGATTTAACACCTTCATTGTATAAGATCTTTCTGTTTATGTAAGCACTTACAAGATAGAGCGTCAAAAATATGGAATCAGTTACAGAAAACGAAGGACGAAATACAAAAAACGAATTATTAAATACGTAAATAGTTATTATTATGTTTTGCATCCATACGACTTACAGCTGTTTTATCATCTTCTTTTATAAAAATTATGTCTCAAGTTATATGATGGCTAGATTACAAAAATTCGATTTTCCTATACAACAAAAAAACTATTTTTACACTATAGTGCACTTTATTTTTTATAAAATAAAAAATATTTTATTGATAAATAAAACTAAATATTCACTAATATATCTATACGTGGTTTAATATATATAATAAAAAATATTTCTGTCTTTAATGAGGAGGTACTATGAAAGCAAACGTAGGGGATACTATACTTTTTCAACGAAATAATTTAAAGATTACAGGATCTGTATTAAAACTTTATACTGAATCGGTCTTAGTTGAAATTACAAATGTAAGCGGTGGTACTTTTGAATTTGATCGAACGATTGTAAATCATAAAAACTATAAAATTTTAAATACGAATACATAAAACAACAAAAAATAGCCCCTGCTCACCAGCAGGGGCTATTTTATATGAAAATAATTCATTAGTTTATATATCCTAAAACACTTACAATCTTACTCGCTTTTAAATTATTAATATGATAATAAATTTCTAAACCTCTTCTCTCAGCTCGTAACACTTTACCTTTCATTTTTGATAAATGTTGCGAAACAGTCGATTGTGGAATATTTAGTAATTCTGTTAATTGTGTTACATTACAAGTTTTTCTCGTACTTAATTCATTTACAATTTGTAATCGGATTGGGTGCGCCATAATTTTCAAAATATCTACATCTTCTTCTGAAACTAAACTTTTTCTCATTTCACTCGTATATGTTGTCATAAGACATTCCCCTTTTATATGAATTCCTCTTATTTAGATCTATTTCCAAAATATTTAAAACTCCGATGTGAAACCTTTATATAAAAATAATAGAATTTTAAATTTTTAAAAACAGAACGAAATACAATTCACTTTATTTATTTGGTACATATACATAATACAATGTTAATATGTGCTCTATGTGAAGTTAGCATATATTTATAATGAAGATTTTTCAAACAATTCACATCTAACTATATACTCCCTCCTAACACTATCCAGTGATTTTAACATATTTTAGGCGTTTGTATATACTATCTACAAAATAAATGTTGTTTAGGGGGATTTCAAATGCCAACAATGTTACAAGAAGAAGTTGAAGAAGCTCGTGAAACATATGTCAGTCGTATCATATTAGTCAGTGGATCAGCTTTATTTTTAGTAGGTGGTGTTATATCGGCAATTTCGGCTTTTAAAGCTTATAATCGTTTGGAAAATACTCCGCCTTCTCCAGATAACTCGTAGGTGCATTGTCTAATTCTGAATAACAAACAAATGCCACCTCTATAAAGAGGCGGCATTTGTTTTATCATAATTTTTATACTAGAAACTCGCAAACAATGCTTTAAGTATGAATTACAATTAAACTTACTTCACCACAAACCGAGTCTGACTACACCCATCCTTCTGCTTCGTTACTTCTAATACAGCTGGCATTGCGTTTTTCAGCTCTTGAACGTGTGATATAACACCGATAAAGCGGCCTGATTTTTGTAAGTCAATTAAGGCGTCAACTGCTTTTGTTAATGACTCCTCGTCTAATGAACCGAATCCTTCGTCGATAAACATCGTTTCGATGGAAATACCGCCTTCATATGCTTGAATGACGTCTGCCATTCCGAGCGCTAAGCAAAGCGATGCATTAAATTTCTCGCCGCCAGATAGTGTTTTTACATCACGTGTTTGGCCAGTGTATGCGTCGTATACATCTAATCCTAATCCACTTTGACGATTTCTCTTTTCAACTCGTTCACTTCGTTTTAAATAAAATTGTCCATTTGATAATTTACGTAATCGTTCGTTTGCAATTTGAACAATTTGTTCTAAATACTCAATTAAGATGTAGCGTTCAAATGATATACGGCTTTCGTTATCACCTTTCATTACTTCATATAAATCAACAAGTTCTTGGAAAGCTTTTTCTTCCTCATGAATTTGCTCATCAATACGTCTAATATTTTCATGTAAATCAAAAATATATGTTACCGCATTTTGCGCACGTTGACGCTTTTCTTTAATGATATCAAGATTTATTTCTAAATCTTTTATATGTTCACCTAACGCTGTAATATCCATATACTCTTTATCTTTTAATTCAGCATGTAACTCTTCAATTTGTTTTGCAAGTACTTCAAGAGATGAATAATAGCTTTGAATTTCTTTTTGTAACATATCCATCTCGGTATCACTTAATTTGGCCTCTTTATACGTAATTTGAGCTGTAAATCCGCTCTGTTCAAGCTCTTTCATAAAGCGCGCGAAAGTCTCTTCTTTCTTCAATTTTGCACTTTCAAATTGATTTGAAGCACCTTCTTGTTCTGCTTGAATACGTATATTTTCATTTTGCCAATGTTGATACGCTTCCTGCACTTTCCTCCATTCGTCTTCCATTAATTTGAGTTCATGCATAGCTTGGTCAAACTGAACTTTCCAAGCCTGTACTGTTTGTAAGCTTTCAGGAATATTCTTCTTATCATGTTCATATGACGTACGAAGCTGCATACACTCCATTTCTGTTCGGTGCTGCTCTGTTTCTACCTCACGCTTTTGTTTCTGAAGTGCATCTACTTTTCCTTCTACACTTTTTATATTCACAGCTGTTTGCTTACGCGTTTCTTCGCTTGCTTTTAACGTATTTACTTCAATTGCTAATTGTTTTCCTTTTTGAACAAGTGCACTGTATGTTTCAACTAATTCCTCTGAGCGATAGCCTCGCTTCTTAACCTCTTCTATTACCTGTTCATATTGTAGGTGATAGAAATTCCATTTCTCCTCTAGTTGAACATGTAATTTTTCAGCAACATTTTTCTTTTCTCTTAAATCATTTAACTCTTTTTCATCGATTACATCACTTTGCTCTGTAGCTTTTTTCGGATGGTTCGTACTACCACATACTGGACAAGATTCGCCATCATGTAGATGAAGAGCTAATATACCAGCTTGTTCACTTAACCAGCGACGTTCCATATTTTCATATGCGTTAACTGCCAATTGCATCTTATTATATGCCGCTTCTTTTTCTTTCTCGAATTTTTGCTTTTCTTGCCAAACATCATATGCTTGCTTTAAAACTTTTGCATCTTCTCGCATATTCGTTAGTTCTTCTACTTTAGCTACATATTGCTCAAGTGCTTGTTCTAGTTGTTGTAATTCACTAGACATTAACTGTTTTTGATTTGTATGCTCTTCTAATTGTCGATCTAAGTTTTGCATACTTTCTTTTAATTTTCCTATTTGAATTTCTGCATTTTGTAAATTCAACTGTTTCTCAGCTAACGATGCAATAATCGATTGTAACTCTTCTAATCTTTGAACAAGTTTTTTTGCATCTTCTCTCTTAGGTTCTTTATTCTTTACTGCTTCATATTTCCCCTTAGCAAGTTCAAAATTACTCATTATATTTTCTTTTTTGGCGATAATTTGTTTTAACAAACTTTCAGCTTTCTGCTCATTTTGCATCGCTTCTTCGTGCCATTGTTCAAATGGTAATAAGCGCTTCGCTTGTTCCCCACGTTTAAAAGATTTTTCTTTCACTTCAATAACTGTACGGTTTTCTTGTAAAGTGTTATATTTCTCATTCTTTTGTTGTAAATCTATAAACTTCTCATTTACAGACTTCGCTGCGTGAAAACGTGTTTCAGCATCCTTTAATTGCTTCGTTTGAACATCTTGTTCTACTTGTAATTGCTCAACTTCTGCCTTATACACAGCTGTTTCTTGTTCTAATGCTTCTACTACTTGATGCGTATTTACATGCTCTTGTTCCACTAATGTCTCTAATAATGCTCCATCTCGGATCGGTAATTTAAAAACATTACGAAAATGTAGCTCTCGCTCTTTTTGTTTTTCTTGTAAGACGTCTTTCCATTGTTTTCGTTTTTGATCAAGTAACTCTCGCATTAACTTATAACGATCTGTTTTAAAAATACGACGCAAAATTTCTTCTTTGTTTTCAGTCTCAGATGTTAATAGTTTTCGGAATTCCCCTTGCGGTAACATAACAATTTGGCTAAATTGATGTTTACTTAAACCGATTAAATCTTCCACTTTTTTATTTACATCCGTTACATGGAAACGATCAACAGCTGGAACCTTCTCTTCATCAATTACTTCATATAATTCTACTGCATGTCCCGTAATCGTCTTGTTCCCTTGTTTTTTATGTCCCAGTTGTCGTTTTATTTCATAACGTTTCCCTTTTAATTGAAAGGTTAGTTCTACACTTGTATACATATTATCATCAGCAAATTGACTGCGAAGCATGCTCGTATCACTACGTTCTTCTCCGCTTGCCTCACCATATAACACATAACAAATCGCATCAAAAATCGTCGTCTTTCCAGCTCCTGTATTCCCAGAAATGGCGAAAATACGATGATCTCCAAGATCGTTAAAATCGATTACTTCTTTCTGTTTATATGGCCCAAATGCTGTCATAATTAGCTGAATCGGTCTCATCCTCGTTCACCTTCCCGTTCTTGCACTGTTTGTAGTACTTCTACAAATAGACGTTCTTTCTCTTCTGATAAATCTAAGCCTTTCATTTCTTTATAAAAAGCCTTTAAAAGAGATAAATCATCCGTTTTATGTCTTGAAACAGTTACTTCATTTGACTCTGTGAACTCTCGTCTTTGAATAGATCTTTCAACATGCATTGCATTTGGATATACAGAGCGTATTTTTTCCATTGGCTGCAAGACAGGATTTTCATCTAATAATTTTACAAACACGTAATCTTCACTTACTGGATGTTGTAATAATTCATCTATTTTTGCTTCTACTGTTCGCATTTTACGGCGTGGTGCAAGTAACCTTTTTTCAATTGTTGCTTCACCTGTTTCGTTCAGTTCCACAATATAATAACCTTTTTTATGTTTTTCTTCAGAAATAGAATACGCAAGTGGCGAACCAGAATATCGAATGGTCTCATTACGTACGAAATGCGCTTGATGTAAATGTCCAAGCGCTGTGTAATGAAACTTATCAAAATAATGACTATTTACGTATTCAGCACCACCAATTGAAAGTGGTCGTTCTGCATCACTTGTATTCTCCTCCGCTTCTCCCGCAGAAGTTACAAATGCATGACCAACAAATACGTGTCTAGCTTCTTTATCCATCGTTTCAGAAAGCTCATTCATAAAAATACGCATCGCATCATCATGAGAACGTACATCTTCGTTTTTCAAAACATGTCTAACTATGCTTGGATCTGCATATGGAATGAGATGGAAGTGAACCTCGCCATATTCATCATTTAATATAATTGGCTCATATGGAAATTGAAATTGTCCCACAATAAATAATCCTTGTTTCTTCATTAAACTACTTCCAAAATGAATACGATCTGGACTATCATGGTTTCCTGCAACCGCAATAACTGGTGTTTGTAAATCAATCACTATTTTTTGTAAAACATCATTTAATAAGTCTACTGCTTCCGTAGGTGGAATTGCTCGGTCATATAAATCCCCTGCAATAATTACCGCATCTGGTTTTTCTTCTTCAACAGCTTGTACAAACTGATCTAATACAATCTTTTGATCTTCAGTCATATACACGCCATGAACGAGCTTTCCTAAATGCCAATCCGCTGTATGAAATAACTTCATAGTTTCCTGCTCCTTTTAATTTACTGATTTTAGTGATACGAGTTGATAGTTTATTGTAGTTTTTCCGTTTTCCCACTCTAACTTTTGTATCATTGCACTACCAATTCTTTCTTCATTTGATTTATATAAAGGCAATATTTCTTGAACTGTAAATAAGTGATAACCATCCAATGTTAATTGAAATATGTTTTCTTCTATATGTAATCTTACTTCTTTTTCATTTGAAATAATTTTTGTGTGCATCTCAAATTTCATGACAGATACAACCCCTTTTTCTAATCTCTACATTATTAATAGTATATTGGCTATGCAAGATTGACAAGTAAATACACGGCAAAGTACACACTTTTCTACTACTATATGTTTTTTATTTTTACATATAATACGGTATGTGAAATTTTATTTATTTTAAAAATAAAAATGTCTAATGTGACATCTTTATTTTTGTATAAAGTCTTTCATTACATAATATAAAACTGTAATGAAAACGATCGCTACAAAAAATGAAAATACTGCGATAATGTACCCATCCTTATTTAATAAAATGCAAAAAGAAATAGATATGATAAAAATCGGAAATACAAGTCGTACTTTATCCTTCACTTCCTCTGTCGTATCTGTATGATGAAAATACTGCGTTATCCCTATCATTAAAGAAGACAAAATAATCACCGACAATAGTAAAGGTACTGGCATTCCGATTTCTCCTTTCTCTATTTCTAATGAAAAGCAATTTTTCTTTCATCATAATCGCTTCAAATACTCTTTTTGAAGTCATTATATACAATTTACACATATATAATAGCGTGTTTATCATGATAATTTCAAATAATTACAATTACAGTAATGTTGTAATATTCATTTTCAACCTCAGAAATCCTGCAAATATATCTCGTCAAAATATGCGATATACAAATTAACACGTACCGTCAAGTTTAGACAAAATTTATAAAGGACATTTCAATACGTATCAAGAATTAAGAATAAGAAGATATGTAAGGGAGGATGAATTATGACTGAACACGTTTTATTTTCTGTTAGTGAAAACGGCGTTGCATCAATTACTTTAAACCGCCCAAAAGCGCTTAATTCTTTATCTTATGACATGTTGCAACCAATTGGGCAAAAACTGAAAGAGTGGGAAAATGATGAGCGAATTGCGCTTATCGTATTAAAAGGAGCTGGCACAAAAGGTTTTTGTGCAGGCGGCGACATTAAAACTCTTTATGAAGCGCGTTCAAACGAAACTGCATTGCAGCATGCGGAACGTTTTTTTGAAGAAGAGTATGAAATTGATACATATATTTATCAATATAAAAAACCGATCATCGCTTGTTTAGATGGAATTGTAATGGGCGGTGGTGTCGGTCTTACAAATGGTGCGAAATATCGAATTGTAACTGAGCGTACGAAATGGGCAATGCCAGAGATGAATATCGGCTTCTTCCCAGATGTCGGTGCTGCTTATTTCTTAAATAAAACTCCAGGGTTTGCTGGCCGCTATGTTGCTTTAACAGCATCTGTTTTAAAAGCTGCTGACGTATTATTTATAAACGCTGCTGATTACTTTATGACATCTGATTCATTACCAATTTTCCTTACTGAACTTGAAAGTGTAAATTGGCATAAAGAAGATGATGTACATACTAATTTAAAAGAAGTCATTCGTACATTTGCAACTGCTCCAAACTTAGAAAGCGAACTTGCTCCTTCATTAGAAGAAATGAATTCACATTTTGCATTCGATACAATTGAAGAGATCATCCATTCATTGGAGAAAGATCAAAGTTCCTTTGCTTTAAAAACGAAAGAAACGCTATTATCAAAATCTCCTATTTCGTTAAAAGTAACATTAAAACAGTTTATTGATGGAAAAGATAAGTCCGTTGAAGAATGTTTTGCTACCGACCTTGTACTTGCTAAAAATTTCATGAGACATGCGGATTTCTTCGAAGGAGTACGTTCTGTTGTCGTTGATAAAGATCAAAATCCGAATTATAAATATAAGCAGTTAAGTGATGTTTCAGAAGAAGATGTAAATCGATTCTTTAACTTACTTAATGCATAATAAGGTGAAACATTAATAAGTGGGGGTTCATTACCCGCTTATTATTAGCCCTCACCGATCGTCCGGTCATGCGGGATAAAATTGAGGCTATATAGTAGTGGAATTCAACTACTATATAGCCTCTTTCTCATTTAATAATTTTTAATAAAATTTAATTTTATTAAATTAAAATGTGTGCTACACTATTTTTAATCAAATATTCTAAAAATAAAAAAGGAGGAGCGACTATGATTGAAAATTATTTTCTTTTCATCATTATGTCTATTTGTCTTATTATTTTACCCGGTCCTGATACTGCAATGGCGACGAAAAATACATTGGTTGCCGGTAAGGTCGGTGGAGTGAAAACAGTGTTCGGTACATGTATTGCACTTTTAATTCATACTTTAGCAGCAGTAATCGGACTTTCCGCAATTATTGTAAAGTCAGCGCTTTTATTTTCTATTTTCAAGTACGTTGGAGCTCTATATTTAATTTATATTGGCATTAAAGCCCTTTTAGCGGTAAGAAACAAAGAAGGCTTTGATACGAACGATATATCTTTAAATAATGAAAATGAACACACTTCTTGCTTTCGCCAAGGGTTTCTTACGAATTTATTAAACCCTAAAGTTGCAGTCTTCTTTTTAACCTTTTTACCGCAATTTTTAAATCCAAATCATAATACGTTTATCCAACTTCTCGTAATGGGTCTTACTTACCTCGTTTTAACAGTTATTTGGTTCGCTTTTTATATATTTTTAATTGATAAAATTAGTGCTTTTATGAAAAAACCGAGGACGCAACGTTATATTCAAGGCTTAACAGGAATCGTCTTAATTGGTTTTGGTATTAAACTAGCTTTTGAAAAAAATAATTAACAAGACGAAAACCACCACTATTAATAGTGGTGGTTTTCATTTAACAACTGATTTGGCTGTTCACTCTATATTAAAACCAGCGCTCAGTTACAACTTTTTTACGTGTATAGAATTGAACGCCATCTGTACCATTTGTACCTAAATCACCAAAGAAGGAAGCTTTATTTCCTGCAAATGCGAAGAATGCCATTGGTGCTGGAACGTTTACGTTTACACCGATCATACCAGCATCGATATTATCACGGAACGTTTGTGCATGTTTACCATTTGACGTATAAATAACCGCGCCATTTGCAAATTTAGATTGATTTGTTAATTTAATACCTTCTTCTAAATCTTTAACTCGTACAATGCTTAATACTGGAGCAAAAATTTCATCTTGCCAAATTTTCATTTCTTGATTTACACCATCAAAGATTGTCGCACCTACAAAGTAACCTTCTCCAACTTCTTCCTTAACTTTACGGCCATCTACTAATAAAGTTGCTCCATCTGCTACACCGCTATTAATATAGCCTAATACGCGCTCTTTATGAGATTCACGAATTAATGGTCCAACATAATTATCTTCGTGGAAACCGTCACCTACTTTTAACTTCTTCGTCTCTGCTACTAGTACGTCGATGAATTCATCAGCGATTTCATCAACTACTGCTACTACTGAACATGCCATGCAGCGCTCTCCACTACTTGCGAATGCAGATCCAATTACACCTTGCACTGTTTTCTCAAGGTTGCAATCTGGCATTACAATCGCATGATTTTTTGCACCAGCTAACGCTTGTACACGTTTTCCGTGTTTCGTACCTGTTTCATACACGTAACGAGCTACCGGCTCAGAGCCAACGAACGAAACAGCTTGAATATCTTTACTTTCTAAAATGCTATTTACAACATCTTTTCCGCCTTGTACTAAATTTAATACCCCTTTTGGAAAACCAGCTTCATAGAATAACTCTACAAGTCGCTCTGCTAAAAGTGGCGTTCTTTCAGATGTTTTTAATACGAACGTATTACCGCAAGCAATTGCAAGTGGGAACATCCATAATGGAATCATCATTGGGAAGTTAAACGGTGTAATACCAGCAACAACTCCAATTGGATAGCGCCAAATCGATCCATCAATGCCGCTAGCAATATTCGGAAGAGCTTGTCCCATCATTAAATTTGGTGCTGATGTTGCAAGTTCTACCGCTTCAATCCCGCGCTGCACCTCACCAGTTGCATCCGTTAATGTTTTACCATTTTCTAGCGTAATGATTTTAGCAAGCTCTTCTTTGTTTTCTTGTAAAAGCTGTAAATATTTATATAATTGTCTTGAACGATTCGGAACTGGTACTTTAGACCATGTTTCGTATGCTACTTTTGCCGCTTCAACAGCTTTTTCAACATCTTCTTTCGGAGATAGCGGAACGTAAGCGATAATTTTTCCAGTCGCCGGATTTGGAACTGCTTCTACTTCTGTACCAGTAGATTCTACCCACTCACCATTAATATGATTTTTTACTCGTTTAATTTCAGTTGTAATCATTATATTCTCTCCTTTTTTATGATGTACATAAGTCTATTATTTTTGATTAGAAATTAACTGTTCACTAACTTTCTTATATAAAGCAGCCATATCGTTTTCACCATACCCTGCCTCACTTGCTTCTTCATATACGTTTAATAGCATTTCGCTTACTGGTAAGTGAAGTTCGCTTTCTTTCGCTAAATCTACTGCAAATCCTAAATCTTTCTTTAATAAATTCACAGTAAAGCCTGGATCGTAGTTTTCAGTTGCAATGAAACTTTTATAATTACGCTCATAAATTCTACTTTGACCGTAACTTACATTTAAAATATCAAACATTTTATCTAAATCCATATTATTCTTTTTCGCTAATGTTAAAGCTTCACTCACACCAGCTGTATAAAAACCAATTAATAGGTTATTAATTAATTTAACTGTTGTGCCACTATCAATCTGCTCACTAACATGGAAAACATTCGCGCCTAGTACGCCCATGATAGATTCCGTTTTCTCATACACTTCTTTCGATCCACCAACCATAAACGTTAATGTACGGTTTTCAGCTCCAATTACCCCACCACTAACAGGCGCTGCTAAAAAGTCTACTTTCTTTTCCTTTGCAGCTTCCTCTAACTGTTTGTTTAATTGTGGAGATACAGTACTGGTATCAATTAAAACTACATTCGAGTGGCTATTTTCAAATAATCCTTCTTCCCCAAAATACACCGCTTCAACAGCGCGAGGTGAAGGTAAACTTGTAAAAATCACATCGCATGTTTCTGCTAGTTTCGAGATTGATAAGCCAATAATTCCTCCTTCATTTTCAAAGGAAGCTTCGGCCTCTTTATTTAAATCCACACCG
The DNA here is from genome assembly GCF_008368845.1 of Bacillus sp. BB51/4. NCBI lineage: Bacteria > Bacillati > Bacillota > Bacilli > Caryophanales > Bacillaceae > Bacillus > Bacillus sp. BB51/4. The sequence continues at coordinate 441,867 of NZ_QOSC01000013.1, read as the reverse complement.
TATACTGTGTAACTTGATTTAACTAAATTTTTAGACATTGGAAGACCCATGTTACCTAAACCGATAAAGCCAATCTTTTTCATATCGCTTTCCTCCTATTTACACAATATACTTTCCGCGATTTATAATAGCTCTCGCAATTTCTCTCTTTTTCGTAAACACGTTCGTGTATAAAGGCACTAATAATTGACGAATTTCAGCTAAAATTACGTGTCTATCTTGTTCTTCTGTGACAGCCGCTGAAAGTATAGAAATCGCTGCTTCTTCTACTTTACGATAGCCTTCTTCACAAATAACGTCAGTTATCATTTGTTTCGTACGCTCTTTCTCTTCACCATTTTTACTAATTGCTTTCCTCGTACGTAAAAATGCTGATTCCATGACGTACACGTCCGTTAACATATTTGATAATACACGTGAATATTCTTGTTCTTGGTCAATTTTTAACCCTGAAGTTTTAGAGAGCGTTTTCAAAGATTGTTTCAACAATTTTTTCGATAATAAAATGTAACGATGGTTTCTTTCAACATTTGCTACATCAACTTCTACTACAGTATCTTCAATTTGTTCCATTTGCTTCATTAACATTTTAGCAACTGTTAATCTATTAATTTCGTTCGTTCCTTCAAAAATACGACTAATTCTAGCATCACGATATAATCGTTCTACCTCGTACTCTTGCATATAACCGTAACCACCATGAATTTGTACAGCTTCATCTACGATATGACCAAGTGTTTCAGAAGCATTTACTTTATTAAGTGCACATTCAATTGCAAATTGAGACATTTTCTTCATAAGATCTTCATCACTCTCATGAATTGCTTCATCAATGACACCTGCTGTACGGTAGGCTGCACTTTCTGCTCCATATGTAGCAATGATCATATTTGCAATTTTCTCTTGAATCATCGTAAAATCTACTAATTCCGTTTGGAACTGTTTTCGCTCTTTTCCATATTGAACCGACAAACCAATTGCTTGTTTTGCTGTTCCAATATTTCCAAAAGCCAGCTTTAGTCTAGCGAAGTTAAGAATATTAAGAGCTACGTGATGCCCTTTTCCAACTTCCCCTAAAACATTTTGAGCAGGGATGACAACATCTTCTAAAATTAGGGTAGCCGTTGAAGAACCTTTAATCCCCATTTTCTTTTCTTCTAATCCAATGGATACACCTTCACATGTTCTTTCGACAATAAACGCTGTCATTCCTTTATTTGTCTTCGCAAAAACAACGTATACATCTGCCATATGAGCATTTGTAATCCACTGCTTCTCACCATTTAACTTCCAAGCAGTACCATCTTCATTTAATACTGCACTTGTTTTTGCACTTAAAGCATCAGAACCAGCATTTGGCTCAGTTAAAGCATAGGCCCCAATCCATTCTCCAGACGCAATTTTCGGCAAATATTTTTCTTTTTGTTCTTTCGTTCCGTAATATATGTAAGGCAATGTACCTACACCAGCGTGTATATTAAAGGAAACACTAAATGCACCAGCGTATCCCATTTTTTCTGCTACAAGCCCTGAAACTGCCTTTCCTAACTCAAATCCGCCGTACTCTTCTGGGACTTCGATACTTAATAATCCAAGTTCTCCAGCTTTCTCAAATAATTGACGAGAAATTTTATAGTTATGTTGTTCTATATTCTCCATTTGTGGAACAATTTCTTGTTTAACGAATTGTTCTGTCGTTTTTGCGATTAAATCTTCATCTCCTGAAAAATCTTCTGGCGTAAAGAAAGTATAATTCACATCTTTATTAAGTGAAAAAAATTCATCCCACGGTAACTTTGTTTTCTCCATCTGAATCCCCCTATCATTTCGGCCTTACTTGCTACTACGTATGCTCGTCTACGATGAGTGGAATTTCTTATTTTTGAAAACAGAAGGCGATGAATTGTCACATCAAGCAGTTCGTTTTGCCAAAGATGTATTCTCATCGCCTTAGTTGTTTTATCTATTGATCCTCTGATAATACTGTTTTTGCAATTCCAGTATCTAGTTCTTCAAAGTCATGATATGAAATTGTTTCATATAACTCACTTCTCGTTTGCATACTTGAAAGTGCAGCTTTTTGAGAACCTGTTTCCTTAATTAAAGTAAACACATTCTCATATGCTTTCGCTGCAACACGAAGTGAAGTTACAGGATAAATAACCATTTGGAAGCCCATATTTGCAAATTCCTCTGCACTATAATACGGCGTTTTCCCGAACTCAGTCATATTCGCAAGTAAAGGCGCATTTACTTTACTATTAAATAGACGGAACTCTTCTTCTGATTGAAGCGCTTCAGGGAATATTGCATCTGCACCTGCTTTTACATAAGCGTTCGCTCTTTCGATTGCTTCATCTAAGCCTTCTACACCGCGAGCATCTGTACGTGCCACAATATATAAGCTTGGTGCAACTTCTTTAATCGCTTTAATCTTTTGAACTAACTCTTCTGTAGTAACGAGTTTCTTACCATTTAAATGTCCACATTTCTTCGGTAATTGTTGATCTTCAATTTGAACAGCTGCTACTTTCGCTTCCACCATTTCTACTGCTGTTCTCGCTACGTTTAATACACCGCCAAATCCTGTATCAATATCAACAAGAACCGGTAAATCTGTAGCTCTTACTAGATCTCTTGCTCTCTCTGCTACTTCAGTAGACGTCACGATTCCTAAATCTGGTAGCCCTTTACTTGCAGTGTAAGCAGCTCCCGATAAATATAAAGCTGAAAAACCTGTATTTTTCGCAACAAGAGCAGCCATTGCATCATGAGCACCTGGAATTTGCAAAATTTCATTTGCTTCTACTAAAGCTCGGAAGCGATTCGCAAGCTCCTCTTGTGTTGACTGTTTATTCACAACCCAAGCCATTCTAAATTCCCCCTATTATTAATTTAAGAATAGATCTACAAATTCGTTTACATTCATATTTTCTAGTTTTTCTTCATTTAGACAAACTTCATGAATTTGTTCTTGTTGCTTACTAGAATAATGACCTGCCATATTTGCAGTGAATTTTTGAACAACTTTTGGAATTGCTTCGTCTCTACGGAAACGGTGACCAAGTGGATATTCACATTCCACATTTTCTGTTACAGTGCCATCCTTGAAATGAACTTGAACAGCGTTGGCGATTGAGCGCTTGTTCGGGTCAAGGTAATCTAAACTGTACTGTTTGTTTTCAACAACAACCATCTTATTACGTAATTCATCTACACGTGGATCATTTGCTACTACATCCTCATAATCATCCGCAACAATATCTCCTTTTAATAAACCAATTGCCGTAATGTATTGTAAGCAATGATCACGATCAGCTGGGTTATTTAATGGACCTTCTTTATCGATAATACGAATTGCTGATTCATGAGTTGTAATCGTAATACGATCAATTTCATCTAATCTTTCTTTAATTTCTGGATGTAATTTCACAGCACACTCTGCAGCTGTTTGTGCATGGAACTCTGCTGGATATGAAACTTTAAATAATACATTTTCCATTACATAAGACTCTAATGGTCTTGCTAACTTTAATTCTTGTTTATTGAATAATACATCTTGGAATCCCCAGCCTGGTGCAGATAATGCTGTTGGATATCCCATTTCACCTTTTAGAGCAGTCATTGCAAGATGAACACCTCGGCTTGTTGCATCACCTGCTGCCCATGATTTACGTGAGCCTGTATTTGGTGCATGACGATATGTACGAAGACTAGAATTATCAATCCATGCATGTGATAATGCATTAAAGATTTCTTCACGTGTTCCGCCGAGCATTTTTGCAACTACAGCAGTTGTTGCTACTTTTACGTATAATACATGGTCAAGACCAACACGATTCAAACTATTTTCTAAAGCTAGTACACCTTGAATTTCATGTGCTTTAATCATCATTTCTAATACTTCACGTACTTTTAATGGTTCTTTTCCTTCTGAAATACGAACACGGCTAATATAATCTGCAACTGCTAAAATACCGCCTAAGTTATCAGATGGATGTCCCCACTCTGCTGCAAGCCAAGTATCGTTATAGTCTAACCAACGGATCATACATCCGATATTAAATGCACCTTTCACTGGATCAAGCACATATGACGTACCTGGTACACGTGTACCATTCGGCACGATCGTTCCTGGTACAACTGGTCCTAGTAATTTCGTACACTCTGGATATTGTAGTGCTAAAATTCCGCATCCAAGTGTATCAAGTAATACGTAACGAGCAGTACTGAATGCTTCTGCGCTATTTACCTCTTTATTTAATACATAATCCGCAATTTCTTCTAATAATGCATCTTTTTGTTTAATTTCATTTGTTTTAATCATACTATTCTTCCCTTTCTGTCGAAAATTCGTTATTATTAATGATGGGTGTCGGTCAAACACCCATCTAGCGGGCGGCGCTAACAACTCCCCAGTTGTTCTTATTTACTAAGTACATGTCGCTCGCCAACATAATTTACACGTGGACGGAACAATCGATTGTTCGCATGTTGCTCAATTACGTGCGCACATAGTCCTACTGTTCTAGAGCTAAAGAAGATTGGTGTGTAAAGTTGAATTGGAATACCAAGCATCCAATATACTGGAGCTGCATAATAATCAAGGTTCGGATAAATTCCTTTTTCCTTCTCCATAATCTTTTCTCCAGCTTCACACATTTCATATAGTGTATAATCACCTTTTACATCACATAACTGCTTTAAAGCTTCCTTCATCATCAGTGCTCTTGGATCCATCTTCTTCATATACACACGATGTCCAAAGCCCATAATTTTTTCTTTGTTATATAGTTTCTTCTGTAACAACTCTTCAAACTTCTCAACATTACCAGCTTCTAAAAGCATGTACATAACCGCTTCGTTTGCACCACCGTGTAAGCTACCTTTTAAAGATGCAACTGCACCTGTTAAAGCACCATATAAGTCCGATTGCGTTGATGCAATAACGCGCGCTGTAAATGTAGAGTTTGGCATTTCATGTTCACTATATAAAACAAGGGAACGATCAAAGATCTTCTCCTCAAGTTCAGTTGGTTTTTTACCTGTTAACATATAGAAGAAATTCGCGCTATATGATAATTCTTGAAGAGGCTGAATTGGCTCTTCATTATTTAAAATATGATAGCTATTCGCTACAATGTTTGGTACTTTGCTCAATAATTTGTACCCGCGGCTTTTGTTTACTTCTAACGAGCGGTTTTCGATATCATTATCGTAACCAGCTAATGCGGACACACCTGTACGCAATCCATCCATCGGGTGCGTTTCTTTCGGTAATGCCTTTAATACGTTGAATACACCTTCTGGTACCGCGTATTCTTCTTTTAATTTCTTTTCGAGTTTTGCTTTTTCATCCTCATTTGGTAGATGTTCTTCCAATAAAAGGTGCACAATGTCTAAATACTCTTTTGTTTTTGAGAGTTCGATTAAATCATACCCTTGAATTACAATTTCACCTTTCACTGTGTCAAGAAACGAAATTTTCGTCTCCGCTGCCACTATACCATCTAATCCCGGGGAAAATTTTTCTTCAGCTTTCATCATTATTTCCTCCAATCCTAATAGATCTTCGTGCACATAACTGTAAGCCTTTACAAAATCGTGAAACTACATTTCTATTTCAATGTATCAGAGTTTTTAGAAGATTTCAATTTATTTTATAATGATAAGTTTCCTATACTTTTACCGATGTAGCAATACAATTTTCTAAAAATAATTTTCACATTTTATAAAGAAAGGACTGACTTCTTTATGCGTCTTATTAAAACAAAATATAAGGATGGATCAGAAAATCCCACAGAATATATCATTCAACCAATTTTTTTAAGAAAATAAAAAAAACGAGCTGTACACATATACAACTCGTTTCTACATGATATCTATTTCACTATCTCATCAATATAATTCTTATATAAAACTTATTTATTTTTAAAAAAGTTATTATTTCACATAATTAAATTGAATTTCTTCCGTTTCCTCATAGTAACATTTAACTAAATGATAGTTTTTAAAGTACCAAAGATTATAAACATCTCCCAAAATAGAATGACTTTTTTCTCAACTGACACGATTTCCCCATCTGATTTCTCAGAAACTATCCCTAAAGAATAGTCCGGCTGAATTGAACTATTATTATGTTATCCTTTAACCATTGTAAATCGTTAAGTTCAATTGAAATTTTCATCTTTGTTACTCCCGTTTACGCAAATTCTTTTTTACCTAATCGCTGTTTTACAAAAATGACAAAAATAATGAAAGCGATTAGTCCTGAAATTGCACTACCTGCAAATAAAATACGGTAACCAAACATTTGCGAAACAACTCCAAGTAAAATCGCACCAAGTCCAATCCCTAAATCAAATGCAGTAAAGAATGAAGCGTTAGCAACTCCTCTCTTACTCGGGTCAACAATTGTAAGCATCGCTGCTTGTAATGCGGGCTGTGCTGAACCGAATCCAACACCGTATAATGCAGCTGCGATAACTACCCCTATTAAACTATTTGAAATCATTAATACAACTATCGCGATAACAGTAATACATAATGCCGGGAGTATGATAAATACTTCTCCATACTTATCTAATAGTTTTCCTGAAATTGGTCTTACAATCGTTAAAGCAACTGCATATACAAGAAAGAATGTCCCAGGATTCACATCGATTGAAGATGCAAATAGCGGTAAAAACGTCGTAATCCCTCCATATGCAAATGATAAAAAGAAAACTACAATTGTAATGGATAGAACCGATTTTTCAAACAACTGCATTTTCCCTTTTTCTTTTTGTGGTGTGAATGGCGTTTTCGTCATGGACGATAATAGGACTGCCATAAAGGATAAAAGGGTTGCCAACAAGAATAGGCCGTGAAATGAATAATTTTGTACAACCGATAATCCAATCATTGGGCCGATTGCCATTGCAATTGTCATAGCCATCCCGTACCAACCCATACCTTCACCACGGCGTGAATCTGGAATAATATCAGTTATCGCTGTTCCAACAGCTGTTGTAGAAACAGCCCATGTCCCCCCATGAATAACCCGTAAAACAGCTAAAAGAACAATAGTCGATGCTAAATTATAAGAATACATCGTTATCCCAAAAAAGACGAGTCCGAAAATAATAAAAGATCTTCTCCCATATTGATCTAACATTCCTCCGATAATCGGTCGTATTACAACTGCTGATATGGTAAACATTCCCATCATAAGTCCAACTTGTGATTCATTGCCGCCTATCTCTTTAATAAAGAGCGGGAGCGTTGGTACAAGTAAATAAAATCCTGTAAATAAAAATAACATTGCGAAAGTCATTTGAATAAATGATTTCGTCCATAATCGTTCCATTAAAATTCCTCCATAAACACGTATATTCTTGCAATTAACACCTCCATTTTACATTTTCTTAGTCCCTTTTCCCTCCGTAAATAGACGTAACTTTTTATAATAATGGTCCACCATCAATATAAATTGGTCTTACAACTTTATAAGTATACATTAGCCTAAAGTCCTATCTATATGTACCTTTATACGCGTGAAAAGAATATACTACTTTATTATCACAACTTAGGAGTGATTATGTTATGTGGGTATCTTCAAGAGTAACAGCCGTCGTTCCTTCGACTCCTGGGATACACGTTCCAGCCGTTCATACAGCTAGTTCCGATGTAGGAATTGAACTTCCTGCAACTTGGCAACAATATCAAATTCCAGGTCAAGTTACTCCCTCATTTTGGCATCATGGCGCACATCCAAGTAGTACCACCTTTCAAAGCCAAAGTTATCCTCCATTACCTCAGGCTCAAGTTTTTTATCATTTCCCTTCCGTTTATTTCCAAAATTTCTATGGTACTTTTAACATTTAAACGAAAAAAGCACTTAAGATTTGTAATGTTTACAAATCTTAAGTGCTTTTTAATATTATTCATAAAATTTTCTTATTGCCCATTATTAGCAGGAGCCTCTCCTGCATTCCCGCCAGTATCTGGTTGTGTGGTCGCTGGTGGCGTTGTATTTCCTTGACCCCCTCCATTATTTGCTGGAGGTGTCGTATTTCCTTGGCCTCCTCCATTATTCGCTGGAGGTGGTGTATTTCCTTGGCCTCCTCCGTTATTCGCTGGAGGTGGTGTTCCTTGGCCTCCTCCATTATTTGCTGGAGGTGGTGTATTTCCTTGGCCTCCTCCGTTATTCGCTGGAGGTGTCGTTCCTTGGCCATTTCCATTATTTTGTTCATTTTGTTTCTTTTCTTCTTCTTGTTTCTTTTGCTCTTCTAGTTTCTTTTGCTCTTCTAGTTTCTTTTGTTCTTCTTGCTTCTTAAGATCCTCTTGTTTCTTTTCTTCTTCTTGTTTCTTTAATTCTTCTTGCTTTTTCTCTTCTTCAGTTTTTTGCTGTTGATCTTGTTTTGGTTGTTCCGTTGTATCCGGTACGCTCGTATTTGGAGAAGAATCACGTTTTTCACCTTTTATACGTAACTCACTGCCTTCTTGAATTACACTACTAGGCATTTTAAAGCGTGATTTATCCGTAGCCATTTCACTCATCATTTCTTTAAAGATCAGTTGTGCAATTTTCGTATTTTTACTACTAATATACTCGTCTTTACCATCTTTCATATATCCAGTCCATACTGCCATCGTATATTGCGGCGTATAACCTGCAAACCAACTATCACGAGTTGCACTTTCCGGAATATTAAATTTCGCTAATTGTTTTGAATCATAGTTTGTTGTACCTGTTTTTCCAGCTACATCTAAAGAACTTATATTTGCCGCTGTACCAGTACCTGATGTTACTACTGAGCGAAGCATATCAGTAATCATATATGCTGTAGAGTCAGCTATAACTTGTTTTGGTTTTTGCTCAAAACTTTGTGATTTTCCGTCTGGATAAACTATTTTCTTAACAAAATGCGGTTTTGCATACTTTCCACCATTACCAAATGTCGCATAAGCACCTGCTATTTCAGTTGGTGATACTTCGTTTGTACCAATCGCTGTAGATTCTTTCGGTGCTGAATCAAATGTAATACCTAATTTCTCAGAGAACTCCTTTGATTTATTAAGTCCTACTTCTTTTGCAGTTTTAACTGCTGGAACGTTACGTGACATTTTTAACGCTTCACGCATAGTAATTGGGCCTAAATGACTTCTGTCAGCATTTCGAAGTTCTTGTCCAGTTGAATATTTAAATGGAGAATCATCAATTTGATGATACGTAGCCCATTTTAAGTATTCAATTGCAGGACCATAATCAAAGATTGGCTTCATAGTTGAACCAGCTGCACGATCTAATTCAATTGCCATATTATGCCCTTTAAATACTGCTTTATTTTCACCGCGTCCACTACCTATAGCACGAACCTCACCTGTTTTCGTATCCATAAATGTGAAAGCACCTTGGAATTTATCATTTGGATAATTAATAATATTTGTATTTAAAATATTATCAGCTAATTTCTGTGCTTTTGGATCCAAAGTTGTATGAATTTCTAAACCATCTGAGCCAATATTAGCATCGGGCAATTCTTTTTCTACTTCTTTCACAACTGCATCCATAAATGCAGGATATGGCATTGCTTGAAGTTCAGTTGCAGGTTTAAGACCATCCGTTACTGAAACTTTCGATGCTTCTTCCATTTCTGCTTTTGTAATATAACCATGTCGATTCATTAATCCTAGTACAACATTTCTTCTTTCTGTTGCCCTTTGAACATTTTCTGTTTTCGTTGGATCATAGTTATTCGGCGCTTTTGGTAAACCTGCAAGCATCGCAACTTCTGGTAATGTTAACTCCTTTAAATCTTTATCATAATAGTTTCGTGCTGCTGTTGCGATACCATATGAACGGTTTCCTAAATTAATTTTATTTAAATACATTTCTAAAATTTCATGTTTTGAATACTGTTGTTCTAGCTTATACGCTAAATATATTTCCTGAACTTTACGTTTTGATGTTTTTTCCATCGATAAGAAGTAGTTTTTAATAACCTGCTGCGTTATTGTACTTCCACCTTGTGAACCGTAATCTCCTTTAAGACTCACCAAAACAGCACGGGCAGTACCTTTAAAGTCTACTCCGCTATGCTCATAAAAACGTGCATCTTCAGTTGCTAAAAATGCATTTTCTACTAATTTAGGAATTTGATCATACGTAACATTCGTCCGTTTTTCTTTCCCGTATTCATATACCAAATCGCCATTTTTATCATAAATTTTTGAGGATAACGGATTAACAAGTTTTGCTTTCTCAAGTTTTGGTGCATCCTTAATCATTACGAAGAAGGTAGCAACCCCCGCCACTAAACCAACAATACCAAGTAATAAACAAGTAATCAAAAACTTACGAAAGAATGATGTTTTACCTTTTGGTTTTTGTGTTTTAGACGCTGGCTGTTTTTTCTTTTTAACTTGTCGTCGCTCCTCTCGAGAACGATAATTTTCTGACATGTTACTTTCTCCTGCCTTTCAATTCTCCCGTTGATTTACTTAAAAATATTGAGGTCACTTTCTAAAATGAATTTAATTAAGAAAGTATATTGACCTGGAGCATTCAATATTTTCCTAATTCACAGATTATAAATTTTAGAATTCTTCTTATACAAACTATTTTCACTTCTATTTTCCTAATAATGCTGCCCCTTGAAGCATAGAATGTAAAAAGTGAATTTTTCATACCTCGTATAAATAATATACCTTTTTTTCAAATGGTCAATATTTTCTTATTTATAAATCAAAGGTGAAATAAAAATAGCACAATGATATGTACTTCGTGTGAACTTCCTTATCATTACGTATAACGAACATTTAATATATTGTATATAAGTATAATACCCCTTTAATTATAAGGATTTCAACACCACAACCACAACATCTACAAGAAATTATTAAAAATGAAAAGTGAGGAGTTGCATAATGATGAAGCTATCTCCCGTGAGTTCCAAAAATATTGTTGCTGTTGGCTATAATCCTTTTTCTATGATTTTACGCATTCAATTAAAGAATGGAATGTATGATTTCTTTAACGTGCCTGAAAACATTTACACCGGTTTATTAAGCGCACAGTCTAAAACGAATTATCACAATACTTATATTAAAAATTCTTACCGCTATACTAAAATTTAAACTTAGACAGAATGAAAAAAAGAAAGGAGGTAGTCCCCCTTTCTTTTTACAATCATTTCACGACTTAGCTATCTTCTATTCCTCTTATTCATTTCATCATATGCTTGAATTTGTTTTTTTAATCTCCGGTCTGCTTTTTTATCATGTACAACTAATATCGCATGTATAACTCCTGGAACCCAAAATATTAATGTTAATAGGAAGTTAATTATCGCTTGAAATGGTTTTCCGCAAAATAATACGGCTACTGGTGGTAGTAGAATTGCCAGTAAATACATCATCTCTTGAAAACTCCTTGTTTTGTATTTTTTATCTCTCTTCTTATCATACGCTCACAAAACCAATTATTTTTATATTTCATACATTCCAATTAAGCATAAAAAACTTTTCTACTCTTATATATTCTATTCCAATGCCTAAAAACCTACTACTTTAATCTTACCACGTATGTAAAATTGAAATCCCCCTTCCTTTATCAAATGTGTATTTTCATATTTTTATTTTTTCTAATCTTTCTTCTTTCTCTATTATAGTTAATCCAATCGCAGAAATAATAGTTCCTATTGCTTGTATCCAAATACCAATGAGTGCTATTCTCTTCTCATCTTTCTTATCAACCATACTGCCCTCATTTTCTATTTCATTCTTTGATACATTAATAATACCTTGATACGCTTGAAGTCCCGCACCTAAACTTTGCAAAGAATTACCTAGTATTATAATTCTCTGTATTGCTTTCATCTGAAGCAAAGCTGCTTCTACTCCTAAAAAAGCACCAATCGATTGTAAACTGTTCCCGACAATTATGAGATAATCATTCTCTTTCAATTGTTTATTTATATTAAAATATGTTCCTATTACATTTGATATATTCCCTAATGCTAATAATTCAATGCCCATTTTATCAAGCATTTCACTTTTATTCTCCAAACACATATTTTGATTTTCTCTTTCAGCTTCATCTCCGGTATCATTACTCGCTATTATTTGTAATATATAACCGAGGGCTTGTAATGAGCTTCCTACAATTACAATCTTCGATTCAACTTTCTCTTCTCCAAGAAATCCTCTTGTCGCCCCAATAGCCGCAGTAAGATTTCCTCCTACTTGAAACCATGCTCCTGTCACTTTTAAACCGCTTGGATTCATTTTTATCACCTATTTAGAAATTTTCTAGTGCTTTTTTTCGCCATACACAAACGGCATCCTTTATCTCATATTTATTTTCTATATGTAATTTTGTGCATTCTAAAACGTGTTAATCATACAAAAAAGCACCTTTAAGGTACTTTTTTTAGACAAAGCGTATATCACTGAAAATATGCTAATTAAAAGATACGTATACAATTCAAAATATATTTACATACATTCTGGGCATGTCAATGAAGCTCCATTTTTATCTATTGTTATATTTAATATATATTGAATCGCGTGATGTGACCACATTTCAGGTGTGGGTGATTCATTTACATACTCTGGTGCACATGAATACAGCATTGGGGTCCTGATACTTCCGCCCGGATCTAAAGCAACAACAGCCATACCATAGGGTAATTCAAGTGCCATAGATTTCGTGATACCTTCAATTGCAAACTTTGAGGCACAATATGGCGCCAGCTCAGCTTCTCCCTCTCGGCCCCAACTAGAACTCATATTAATAATCATTCCTTCTTTCCTAGCTACCATCGCTGGGACAAATGCCCTAATTACATTTACTACACCATTTACGTTTACATTCATTACATTTTCGAATTCTTGAGCTGTTACTTTCCACAGTGGCGCATTTTTATTAACAATCGATGCATTATTTATTAACAAATCAGGTGCTCTATATCTATGAAGTATATAATTCGCCCAATTACTTACTTGCTGGGAGTCTGAAACATCGATTATTTGAAAATCATGTATATTACCGTAATATTTTTTCAATTCTTCAATTTTATCTTTTGAACGTCCACAGCCATATATATTCCATCCCAATTCATGAAATCGATCAACCATTGCACGACCTAATCCTTGCGTCACTCCTGTAATCATTACAATTTTTCCAGTTTCGTTTCGCTGCATATACCTCTCCTCCTTTATAAAATTTTACACTCTCCCTTTTCATTCAGCCATTTACTAAAGTATCAACTCATTTCATACTTTAGTAGGAGTTTTTATGTAAGCAAAAAGAGTAACCATAACAGTTACTCTTGCTTATATATCAAAAAAGTCATTATTTATTTCGTTATTGCTTTTATATTTCAGCTTCTCTTTCCCGCATTTCTCACACCGATACATAAAAGCTACACCAAGATTACTTCTTTTCAAATCTTCATTATCCTGCATCTTAATAAAACCATTTTTATGCTTACAGTGAGATTCATCTGAAAAAATTTCAAACTAATTTTTCATCATAGAACAGTTCACCTCTATGAAAGAATCTTCATCTAGTCTGATTACCTATTTTTATTTAAATTCTCAATCTCATTTTGCAACTTTTTGAATTGTTCAAAATGCATAGTGATAGATTGACTATTTCCATAATCAACACTATGCTTCACAAATAAAACACCAGTGTCATGAAAAATTGCTTCCAGTTCTTTTCTGATGGATACTTTCATTATATGTGCTGTTTTAATAGCCGATAAAATTGCAATTTCATTAAACTTTAATTTTATTTCATTTGGACAAAATGCTTCTTCAACCAATATAACTTCATTGCTATAAATAAGTGCAACAAGATTACTTGATTTTGCATCTGTTAAATCTACTTTTTTTATAACATTATTCATTACATTTTGCCTCCTTTGATTTTATATATATCAATTATACAATTGTTTTTTTAAATTAATCGACCTTACATTAATTTTAACATACTTTTATTGTAGGATTAAGCTACACTTCAAACGTTTTACTATTCCACAATTTTTGTTACATGAACCATTTGGACTATAAGACCATATAGTAGTGTTAACAAATGATTGTAAAGCGGGTGAAAACTATGCCCTCAGTTGTAGGGAATTTAGTTGTACAAAATAGTAACGGTTCATTTAATTTAGGCGATTTCTACAATGTTTCTCCGAAAGAAAATACGAAGGCTTATAATGGATCTGGTGCTTCAAATGTTGGTTTTGTTGTTAATACTTTTAATGGTGTGAGCGCGACTAATACTTTTGATTCTGACCTTGCAGATCAAAACCAAGTAGGTACAGCTTAGTCCTATTTTTTCATCGTACTGTTTAGGAATAATAAATTTGTCTATACTATAATCAGGCTGTTACACAGCTATTATTGATTTTTGGAGTACCCTATCTTTTTCTCCCTTTCCCTGGGGCTTAGCAGCTAGTATGAAGCTAGCTGCTTTTTCTTTTCATTATTTATATCCCTCATCTAACATAACGTAAAGGAAGCTAAAATTGAAATTCCAGCTTCCTTTACGTTATTTCAATAATATCAGAAGTATTAAATACGTAAGTTTTATAAAATGCGTCAGTACATATTACAATGCACTTTAGCGGGTTTATATGCACTACTGTCATATAACTTGTAAGGATGTAACCATCTTCAAAATATGTCACCAATATTTCTTTCTCAGACAATAATGACGTTAATAATTTATCAGAAATTCTCTCTTTTGCTTCGTTTGTTAAGAACGGTTTTTGTACTTTAAACTTCTCTCCAACAATCTTTCGCATACTTAATAACTGTTCCGACATTACTGTAAATGGAACCCATTCTCTTTCTATTTTCTGCACCTTTACATCATTCATTTATTTATCTCCTTGATCATTTATCCATTTTATTTCACACATATTGTTCCTCGATTATTCGTTAATAATTGCTAGGCTCATATTTATCCCGCATTAACAGGTAGTGAAGCTCCTACCTCAAAATCCGCTATATGCGAGGAGGTAAGACGAAAATCAACTGCCCGTAAACGCTTAATTGGTGAAAGCTAATAAATAACGGACGATGAACACCCCGCTAATTAAAGTTTCACTTTATTTCTTATTCGTATACTATCTGCACACACAAGAACATTCGTTCTAATTATACACGAACCTACGTTCTTTTGGAATGATTTAAATTATATTTTTATCCATCATTTATTTTTTCTTCATCAAATGAGCTTTTCACTTCTTATATAAAAGTTTTAATTTTTCAAGTTTATTAACCAACTATAAATGAAAGCATATATTATAAAGAACGAACTCACAAAATTTCTATAGAAAAGAGAGCAATGTAAACACTCTCTTTTCGTACATACTGTTTAAGAATACATATTCTCCCCTTACTACATATATTTTGGTTGTACTATTATATGTAATTCCCTCTCCGTTACTGCTTTTTTTGGGTTACGAAAATACTCTAATTCGTATTTTAATACTTCATACTCAACCATCCCAATCTTAATCCCTTTCGTTTCCTTTAAAATAGCTAATAAGTTACTTATATCTTCATCATACGATTCAAAAACCTTCCCTCCATCTTCTCTTTGAAAAATTACTTTCATATTTTCTCCTCCTACGTAATATATTTATCTATTAAATAATTTGTTTAAAAGCATTCTTTCTTTATCCTAAAAGTTTCATACTAAAAAGAACATCCTTTTTAGTAGAATGCTCTGCTTTTCACTTCATTTCACATCAATATTTTTTCAATACTATTGTATGTTTCATTCTGCAAATTATGTTTATCCACTTCAATAAAGAAAAACTTAAATCAATTCAGGTTTTAATTAGCCCACGCCAATCAGACTACATGCAAATAGTGGGATGAAATTAATAAATCCACTTTATATTTAATGAAATTAAGCAAACGAAACATTATAATATCAACATTCTATGAAGCATTGATCATTCCAATTTAAAACAATTACATAAATTCCCATTGTAATTCTTAATATTTAAATGTAATATTATATTGTCTTACTATCTATTTATAACTCACACACTAACTAGAAAAGGGAACCTATAAAGGTTCCCTTTTCTAATTACAGTCATTATTTCTTTTCTAGAAATTCAAATGTATTTTTAAAGTCTTTATCGTTCACTTTAATATCAGCATCTTTCAGTAAATCATTGACTACTTGTTGTTTCCATTTTCCAGTCGTATCTTGTAGTCTTTGCTGTTCTAAATCTTTACGAATTTGATCTTTTACTTCATCAAATGGCTTCAATTCTTTTTTATCTGTCACTTTAATAATATGGTACCCGTAAGTTGTTTTTACCGGCTCACTTACTTGTCCTGCATTTAATTTATATGCAGCTTCCTCAAATTCTTTCACCGTTTGTCCTGGAGCAAAACCAGTTATTTCTCCGCCTTGTTCTTTTGAACCAGTATCCTCTGAGTATTGCTTGGCTAAAGCTGTAAAATCTTCACCATTATTTACTTTCTCTTTCACTTCTTTAGCAGTCTTTTCATCTTTCACTAAAATATGACTTACCTTCATTTCTGGTTTATAGTTATCTTTTACATCTTTTTCTGTGACAGTCGCTTTAATCGCTTTCTCAAATGCAATTTCTGGCTTCATTTTTTCTTTTAATTCATCTTCATTCTTCAAGCCAACTTGCTCTAAAGTCGATTTGAAGTTATCACCCATCTTTTCTTTTGCTTCTTCTACTTGTTTTTTTGCTTCCTCATCTGAAACTTTATATTTATCTAACAACGCCTTACTTAACACCATTTGGTATAAAGTACTTTCCCCATATTTTTGTCTTAATTCTTTACTTAACTCTTTTTCTGTAACATTGCCTACTTTTGATGTTACTACGTTGTCTGAGGAACCACATGCCGATAATGCCAGTACTACGCATGAAATAATTGTTCCTAAAAATAGCTTTTTCTTTTTCAATTCAAAATACCTCACTTTTATTATTATATAAGAATAACTATACAATGTACTTGTGTTAACAATGTGTTTTCCACATGTAATTCATTTCATTTGAATAAACTATGTATCTTGTTCTTTTTTGTTCAAATATTAAAGGTCATCTTACTATGTATCAGTAAAATGACCCTTTACGTATTCCTATAGACTCTTAATATTTACATGTTCTTCCGGTATCCAATTATTTTGCCCGATATCTACCGCATTTTTGGCTCTGCCCCACACACGAAAAGATTTTGATCCATCAATATTTCCTTTATAATTTATACATTCAGGCTCTGCATAGTAATTAACTCCATACCCAACGGGATATTTTGAAGATGCATAAAACCATTTCACATCAAAATGTTTTACATATACCCACTGTTTATCATTGCCTAAGCAAATCATATCTTTATTTGCGCCTCCCCAATAACCATGTAAGACTAAATATGGAGTTTTTTGAGTGATTGTACCTGTAAACTGAGGATTCGCAGGATTTTCATATAGATTTATGCCATATCCATCAGAATATTTCGAAACCGCAATACCAATACCAGTTGATTGTTGTGTATCCTCTTTGCCGGATTGAACAGATTGATTTACTTGATCCGATCCTATAAACCAAGAAAGCGACTTTTTTCCTATTAATTGATTTAAATCACATTTCCCAATACCAGGAACATTTCCCGAATCAGTATATTGCCAAATATCACACGGATATGCTGGCTTATTTCCTCCATAACGAGGAATCCATACAAAATCAACTTCAATATTACGTGCTCCAAATGATACATACGTGTGATGCCCCACGTATAGCCCTACTTTTTTCGCACCTAAACGGCGTAATTCATCTATAAACGCTTGTGTCCCCCCTTGCATATCCATCATCGTTTGAATTTCTACGTCCACCACCCAAAACTTAGCAGATTTATCGCCACGACTCCAAAAATCTTGTGCCTCTTTCCTTGCATCAGCAATAGATATAAAACGACAAAATGCATAATTACCAAATGGAATACTGCGTTTCTTCATTTCATTCACATAATTTTGATACATAAAATCTACCGTATTCGAACCATCTTGAACTCTAGCAATAACTAAATCTAGCTGAGATGCTGCAATATCCCAATCAATAGTGCCATTCCATTTTGAAATATCGATAATATACCCCAATACAATTCATCCCCTTTTTAATATCATATTCAAAGCTTGTCTTATTAAAAGCCCCTTATGCCTAATACTAGCTATCTATACTATAAATAAAGAAAATCTATATTTTTTTCAAAATATACGATCTTTTAATTAAGTTTCTACTAATTTTTCATAATCTAATCACACCATTAAACTCCATATCATTATCAACTCAACTAAAAATTTCATATTATATATTAATCTAAACAAAAAACGCAGTATACAATACTGCGTCTTAGGAGCTGATTTTATGAAAAAAAAACCTATCGTGGTCAAAGTTCCACCAAACTCAAAACTAAAAATCACATTTTTCGGTCCTTTTAACGAGGTAATTACAAATGTTTCTATAATTAATCAACTTTCCACACCTAAGTGTCAAACTATTACGCAATATCCAAACTATAAGAAATACGAAACTGAAGTACGATCATTATCCAATTGTTAATCATATTTTGATTAGCTAAACGACTTCAGTAAAAGACTAAAATTACTCATTTCATGATATTCTATTGATAATCTATTGATTTTTCACACATTTTTGTTAACCGAGCATATATTATCGTATGGAGATTATCCACTCATAAAACCTATCTTTCTTTAGAGCGTACTGTTTATGTATGCTCTTTTTTTATTTATCCCTCATCCTGTATATATAAACCTGTTTACTTTTATATTTCACAGGCGATCCCCCATCCTGCTTACTTATAAACAATTTAATCAATGTGAACTCAATAATACTCCTTTATTTATTATACTTTCACTCCTCTGTTACATTATTGTATTCACTCAAACATTATATTCATCTAATATATATCCCTTCTAAATTGACCATAGATGTATTAAAATCTTTATATACTCAAGGAGGTCAAATATGTTCAAATTGCATCCAATACTTCTCATCTTAGGATTTATTTTATTTTTATATAGTGTAATCGCCTTAATGTTATTCCTTTCCATACAATAGCAATACCTACACAAACCTTTGTTAAATATGTAATTTCTATATAGTAAAGAAAAAACGTAATTATACGGACATAAATCAAGATATCTTTTCTATTACGTTAGACAGCTAGCAAATGTAATACCAAAGAACTTTTACAACCATGTTACTCGTTTCGTTGTACGCTTTTTATTACCTGCAGAATATCTAATACTCATAATAAGCTAGCACTTTCAACCTTACTTCCTAGCATGTGAAATTCTCATGAAACAAACTATATTTAACCGATTTACTTATATATTTTAGAAAAACAATAATAATCCCCCACCATTTGGTGAAGGGGATTAACTAAACCTACTGAAAAGTGTTGTATTGTCTTCGTTATTCAGTTGGTGAAGGGAATCTTGCCGCTTCAAAGTGAACCGTATTCAAACCATTAACATTTTGTACAATTACTCCAGCAACACTACTCTCAGCAAAAACTTCAACTGAATCCCCTGCTTCTAATTGAAGAATAGACGTTACTGAAACATCATTGTTAAAAAATACACCGGTCCCAAAGAAATCATTATCAATTGCTATTGCTGGATTTCCATTCACACGAATCTCAACTCTAGCTCTGTAATTTACATTAAAATCATTTGGAGAGAATGTTATATTCCCTAATACACTATATACCCCTTTAGTCTTCGGAATAAAAATAGATGTTGCTGCATTATATTCATTCGCTAAATCAAACTGTTCATTTTGAAATAATACTTTAACTGAAGTATTTTCCGGAACAGATTGATTCATTGTATTAACAGCTCTAAATGCAGACGCCCTTACAAGCTTTTCTTTCTTATCATCACAACAATTCACTTTTACATACTTTCTATCACATTGACTATTTTTTCTAAAGCAATCATGACTTTTCTTTGTGTAATCTTTACAATACTTACAGTAATAATAAGACGTAGTAAGTCCCCCTTTAAATTTATTATTACATACTATGCAATATAGATTAGAATAGTTTGGACAAACTGTTACTATTTTCAATAGAATAAAATATCCCCACCATTTCGGTGAGGATTATTCTTTCTCTTTTGTTTACTCGACTTTATTTAATTGGAGAAGGGAATCTTGCAGCTTCAAAATGTGAGCCGTCTTCTGAAGGACTTAAAACTCCGTCTATGCTACTTTGTGCATAAACCTCAACTTGATCTCCTTCATTCAATTGAATAATCGTCGAAACACTTACTACATTTCCAAAACCTATTGGACCGAAAAAGTCATTATCTATAGCTATTGCTGCGTTTCCATTTACACGAATTTCTACACGAGCTCTATAATTTAAGCTAGGATCGTTTGGAAAGAAACCAATCGTTCCAATAATAGAGTAAACTCCCCTAGTCTTCGGAATAAAAATAGACGTTACTGGATTATACTCATTTGCTAAATCAAATTGTTCATTTTGGAACAATACCTTTACAAAAGTATTGGCAGGAACCGTTTGATTCACCGTATTTCTAGCTCTAAATGCAGATGCCCTAACAAGCTTCTCCTCGTTGTCATTACACTTACTCGTGCTCTTACAACAATCATGCTGTTTCTTTTTGTACTCTTTACAATACTTACAGTAGTAATAGCAAGACATACTAGTTCCCCTTTCATGCTTATTACTACATATTATGTAAGAGGGATTCGTAATGTTTGGACGAGCTATTGTTTTAGCACTATACTTGTCGCCTATTTATATACACTTGAGAGGAAAACATATTAATAAAAACACAACCTAGATGTATCGTGCAAAAAAGAGCAAATCTACATTCGCTCTTTCCCACATATTTACGGCCCAAAACTTATCATCCAACCTAACATAAATCCAAATAAAGCAAACAACAGCATAAAAACAAATAAACTACATGCCCACAATGCATATTTTCGACTTTTGCTTTTTGTGATCATGCCTATGACTGAGCACACCACTCCAATACCAACTATTTGCAAAAAACCTTTACCTATAAATGTTTCTTGAATAAGCAATATAATGTTCAAATACAATAACGCTAGTAAAGCAATAATGAATGAAATAGTCCCCATCCACGATTCCTGTTTATAAATATGATTCTTTCTTTTTTTTAAGAATGCCAATTCCATAACCTCGCTTCACCTACTTTCAATTTTCTAACTTTTTCGTGGCTCATCAATTTTTCAACTTCTACTTTAGGCCCAGTTACAACTGCCCCGTATGTTTTCACCCCATTTTTTTCAAGGAAAGAAATACGCTTTGACAACTCTAATACTTTCGCTCTAGATAGCTTCACTGCTAAATCTTCATGCTTCTGTAATGACTTTAACACATCAATAAATTGTTCCTCATGAGGTGAATCACTTTCAAAAGCACCACTTGGCCTTGAAATCATATCTGCTGGAAAGCCAATCGGGGCTACATACATACCCTCTTCATTCGTTTGCTTCTCCTCTAATCCTGTATTAACGGCATACCACACAATATCAATAGTAGGAAACATATTCGTTACCTCTTGTACACTTAATAATTCTCTAAAAGATACAAATGCTTCTACAACAGATTCTTGCGGAAGACCCTTTAATACTTGCGCTTCTTCGCTACTATTATAGGACGCATTATAATTATTAGGATGAGACAACACCTCGTTATCTATATATGGGACTTCTGGAATTTTTTCATCTGTTGTATATTCACGGCTTACTTTCGTTGCTCTACTTAATACATAATCTGTTTTCTCTTCTCCTATTCGAATATCTTTCTTTCCTACCCTTTTATACAAATCAAAATGCAATTGCAAACTAAGCGGCAGCAATGTTTGCTCCATGTCCCTATCTTTCAAAAATACATTTGGTTCTGTTACACTTAACGTTTGATTTACTACATTCCGTATCTCCATTGCGTTTGTAGGTGCCACTGTATAATATAAGAGTGTAGATATATATATAATAGGTTGAATAAGTAGTAAAAAAGTAAATACAATCAAAACATTCGTAATACGCGCTCTTTTTTTACCTATTTTCAACACTTGCTCCTGTTTTCCATCAGGAAGTGAAGCCGGTCTTTGATGAAGAGCTTCTTGTAACAATTCTTTATAATCATCTTGTTCAGAATGAGGTTTATCATTTGTCATTTTGACTCTTTTCCTCCTTTAACAATTCTTTTAATCTCTTTCTCCCGCGAAATATGTGACTTTTATACGTGTTTACCTTTAAATCTAATACAGTAGCACCCTCTTCGTACGTTAATTGATGTACGTCACATAATAAAATAGATTGTGCCTCTACCACTGGTAAAGTATGAATAATATGAATTAATTTTTCGTAACTATTTTTTGCGACTACATACTCTTCTGTAGATTCCCCTGCTTGTATTGTCTCTAATTCTTCCGTTCCTACAAAAGTTACTTTTTTCTCTTTCCTAACAAAATCAATAAACGTATGATATGCCACTTTAAATAGCCATGATTTTACCTTTTGGTTTTCATAGTCTTCTAGATAAAGATACGCCCGATAAAAAGTCTCCTGCATCAAGTCCTCCGCTACGTGATGGCTACGAGAAAGGGAAAATAAATACCGGTACACATCGTTTATATAAACCTTATATATTTCTTCAATCTCCATCCCCCTCCTCCTTTCATATATAACACGAATAAACAAATTAAAAAGTTGCATTATTTTCCCTTTTTTCTTTTTTATTATATAAAAGAAATATCATTTATACATTTTAATAACTATTTACAATTATAAATAAAATATGTGATGTTATGGCTGTAAATATCTTTCAAGATTAGAAAAAACGGGTCAAATCTTCTTTGTAGGTTAATAGTTATAAGACAATCGTCCTATTCGATATAACCACAAATAGGACTTCATTGCTACATCTCGATCTAATCCACGTAAATAAATGTTCATGTATCCTTTCATACAGAGCCACTAACCATCATTTTTCATGATAAAATAATCCCTATTTTTTCTTTAATCGGTATCATCTCATCAAAAAACACTTGTAATATGTACGGAGATTATCTCATCGACTATTTACAAATTGTAGTTGAGAACTATTTGACGCTTACATATCCCCCTCTCCATTTGCGGGTAATAAGACTCCCAAAAAATTTCGGAACATGCAAGAAAGATAGGTAGGAGCCGGATCGTCCGTATATGTCCAATTGGTGAGGACTAATAATCGGTTTGGGATACCTGCCCCTACTGATTAAACTTTCAATTTATAGATTAAATACAGTTCCATACGGGATAGTAAGAAAAGAACTTCCATACGGTGTGATTTGATGCACTGGGTAAAAATACTCCATAGATGAATAATACGGCTGGATACCTTGTTGCTGCATTTGCATTTGTTGTTGCATTTGTAACGCTTGTTGAACAGCTTGAACTGTACTTTGTGCTCCGCTAAACGTTATTGATGTACCATACGCTGGTCGCATACCTGCTTGGGTAGTAAAATATGAATAAAACATTATTTTCATCTCACTTCCGTAAAAGTAATTACAATTTATGTTATGATTTTTTATTTCAGTGGGTGTGGAGAATTAATCTATTAGCTTTGATTAAGTTTAAAGAATTTTTATTATCTGTTACACTTGCATATTTCATTTACAAGGTTCATCTACTAATACTAATTTAATTTTTGAAGGGGCATTTCATTAACAAATTTCTGATAACTATTTTTTAAATTCGACCACTTTCAAAATTTTAGAAATGAATGTTCAAGATTACTAAAAATAGATTACTTATCTATACAACCTTCACAAAATAAAAACACCCTAAATGGATGCTTTATTTTTCACTACTTTTATTCATTAACAATAATTCAATTGTCCTCGTATTTCACCATTAGAATGTTGTACTGTATGAACATTAATATATATGTTTCCAGATATGATTTCATTTACAAGAGTACCTAATGTTTGACCCACTAACGGCCCGACCAAATCTTCTTGAGTAATCATTCCCGTAAGAGTTGCACACTCTATTGAAACTGGATTTGTTATAGGTCCAAATAAAAAAGCTACAACAGGACCGTTCGTTCCTTTTGACCCAAGATGCAGATGGACAGCTACTACATCCTCTATATCGAATAAATCTAACTTGAATTTTAAGCTAAGCTTGTCCGGGCTTAATTTAAAGAAAGCCTCTCCTCGAGCATCTGTTTCTACTGGTGGAACTTCATTCCTGCCGCGTAACTTTGCAAAGAACATATTTACCACTCCTACGTTTTTATATACTCCTAATATATTCTTGTCCTTCATATATGGTGTTAATAAATCAGCTATTAGTCTACTTAATTTTTTTATACTATAGGTTAAATTATCAATTCTATTAAATCCATTAATTTGACTATTTCATATTACAATTTTATTCATATACTATATTAGATTACTCGAAAGGAGGCGAAAGTATGGAAAGCTGTGTTTTGTTCGTTAATGGACAACCTCTTTTAGTGGTCTCAGTCGCTGGAATCGAAATTGCTAGATTAGAACTTTCTCTTCAAGTAGCATTGACCTTAATAGCATTAGGAATTCCAATCTGTGCATAAACGTTAGGTATCTATTCAAAAGAGAGCTTAGGCTCTCTTTTTTATTTATATCTTTCCTTCACAACAAAAAAGACACCACTAAAAGCATGGCATCGCGTAAAATAACTGCTATTTGTTTAATCATTTCTTCACTAGCAACCCTAATTCATGTAGAATTTCTGAGAACGAATAGCCATATGCAAAACCTACAATACGAATCCCTGGAATCCATCTATGTTCTAAATTTTCATTGTATGTTTTCTTATAATACTTTAATTTAGAATCTATACTATATTTGTCGTCAATAATTACTTCATCGCTATGAAATCCATCCATTTCAATCTGAACAGCTACGTACTCTGCTCCCTTAATAAAGGCTTTATTATAACACTTTTCTAATTCTTCTAATGTCACTCCCATTATTAACCTCCTTTCCAAATGGGTGTTTTGTTCAATAAAAAAGAGCATCTAGATCAGTAGATGCGAAGATATATAAAAGGTAAGCTCTTTGAGTATTTAATAGATTATAAACTGGTTGCTTGTCCTACAATATATTATATGATTTTCATATAAAAATGGTTCATCAAAAAACAAGGTGAAAATTACTCATTGTCATTTTAGAAAATAGTTACATTTTAATTTTTTAAACTAGTCTATCAATCGCTCCCTTCCAACTCCTCATTTTCTTCACGTATTTGTCCAATTAATGAAATTACAGAACCTATGGCTTGTACCCAACTTCCTGCTATTTCTATCAGCTGTCTTCCTTTATTTTTTCATTCGGTTCACTATTCACTTGAGTGTTTGAATTTTTTCCATTTATATTACTTTTCCTATAAAACAAAGTAGTTTTTGCAAATAGATGATTTCTTCACTAGAACACTTAATAAATTACTCTTTTATGTTTTAAGTTAAGAAAAATATATTTCCATTTTGTTTTCTAGCCTTACTTACACTTCCTGTTAATAACCAAGTATTGATTATACGTCCCATAAGAACGTCTCGATTTTCTAAACATGTACTTAGAAGAAAAATATTCCTGAACATTACACAAATACTCCAATCGTCATTACAAGCGTTAAATGATTTAATCATTGCAGTACAACCAAATACTCCAAATAAAAATTTAGTTATACGAACTATCACTCAATTAATCAATTCTTTGCCTACTGCATCTCTTACTCAAATCTCTGCGTTATTCCAATTTCTATTCCAAAATTTATCTTCGCTCATTAGTTGTTCAAATCTATCCGACCCATTTCTGCAACAAACATTCAGCTTAATTTTACAAGGAACCTTGAACAGTTCACTCTTAAATAATACTGGACCTAAATGAAATCAAGGGCCTAAAGGAGCAACTGGAACTGTTTTTTTGCGTTCCTTAAAAACTTCATATTCATAGCCCCCCTTGTATGGAATGAAGTAACTGATTAACTTTACGAACTTGAAAAACAGTCACAAATTATCTATATCACTCTCTAATCATATTTTCTAATCTTCTAAAATTCTTTTACAAAATAAAAAAGCAGCTGTTAAGCTACTTTACATTCGTTTTATCCCCAAGTGAAATGATATATATATTCTCCCGTTACCCTTTGATTAATCCCATTAATTCTAGCAAACCTCATTAAGTCCGCCCCTTGAAGAAAATACATCGCAAGCATTACTGGCACTTGTGACCACATAAACTGATAAAGCTCCTCGACTCTCAAGTTTGTCGAAACAATTAAATCATTTACAGGTCCTTGATTCCATACAGAAGTTCTAACTGAAATAAACGGAAGATCCTTCCCATTAACCACTATTCTTGCCATGCTTTGAGTTATGTCCACATCAATTCCCTCCATCATTACAAAAATCGGACCTGTGTATTTACTCCTATGGTTATAAATATTCTCGACTTTTATAAATGACTAAGGCAAACCTCTATTTTTCACTTCTATTCAAATGAATTTATTTATTACAGTAAAAAACAAATGAAATTTTAATATTACTCTCCCTCAACTTCCATGTGTATGAACATCGGTTTTTCTAGCATCTAGTTCACCTCCTTAAAAATGCAGGATTTCCCTTTCCAATATTGAATTAGTAACATTTGGAAAGGAGGTGTAACATGGCGGAAATTAAAGTGGGACTTACACAATTTTTAGACTTCACACTGAAAAATAGTGCAGCTAAAACAAATTTTGTAAAGAATTTAAAATCTCAACCTGAATATCACCCGGTTTTTGATTACTGGAAACAATTACGAGAAACTGTTATTAAATTTCATAAAAACGAACTACCTTTTGACTGTTTTGAAACTTTAGTACAAACTGTTGACCAGAAGAAAAAGCAAAACTACATTGATGTTATAAAGCAGTACAAAAAATTTATTAAAAACAAAGACGTCTCTTGGTTTGATCCAGGTAAATCACATTGGTTATCAGATAATTTAATCGTCCGCTCATCGCCTGAACTCGGTTTGCTCATTAATGATGAGCCGCATCTTATTAAACTATTTTTCAAAGGAAAAAAAGAGCGAATTGATAAATATAACATCAACTCAACACTGACATTATTAAATGAATCAACATTTTCAAATGAATATAACGATGTGAATTATACTGTCCTTAACATCCAAAAGAACAGAATGTATACGAATAACTCTATTAATAATGATCATTTAATAGCTCTTGAATCAGAAGCCCACCAGCTTTCTTATTTATGGAATAAGGTGTAAAAGGGTATAGGTATCTCTTTCAATACCTTGTTCATGCGTAATTTGGGCACAATTTTCACAAATCCAATTCGTTTCTTTTAATTGAAGCTCACCTTCTTGTTTCTCACAAACAATGCAAGGTGGGCGTTTTTGTTTCTTCACCCATTTCAACATCCTAATTCCCCTGACTTCTTAACCGCTAAATAATTCCTAAGATGTTCTTATGATCCCTTTCGCGTTCCACATCATGTTTTTTCTTTCACTCTATACAGTGCAGCAATTTCCCCTCTTGTTAGTCACGCTTCTTTCACCCATATTACTTTTTTGGGTTGTGATTATTGCTGGAACTCATATAACGCCGCCCTAATCTCTTCTCTCACAACTTCACGAATACGTTCTTATAACGATTCCTCTAAATTCATACATGCATCCCCTACATCTTTTTTTGAATTTCCTGCTTGTTGTTTCATTCACTCATAAAATTTATGAGTAATGATTATCCACCGTTTACCTTCTCTAAGTACCAGAAAGAGATTGCTTGTTTTATCCGACATTACATTTCAGTCGCTTCATAAACATCTCATAAAAATATGTGAGGAAAAGAACGTTATAGCAATGGCTATCATGAATACAATTTAAATTATCCTACTTATAATAGTAACCTTACAATTCAGAAGTTTGACACAACCCTAGAAAAAGCTTATAAAGAAAAGTGAGGTTCCAACCTAAAATATTAATAGTGAAAAAGGAGAAACAAAACATGAAAGAAATCAAATCTGAACAGGAATTCAAAGACATTATCGCAAGTGAGGAGCCAGTAGTTGTTAAGTTCTTTACTACATGGTGCCCAGATTGTGTGCGTATGGACAACTTTATCGGAGATGTAATGGAAGAGTTCAATAAGTTTGAATGGTATTCTATTAACAAAGATGAATTCCCAAGTATCGCTGAAGAGTATCAAGTAATGGGTATTCCAAGTTTACTTGTATATCAAAATGGTGAGAAACTAGGCCACTTACATAGTGCTAACGCAAAAACTGAAGAGCAAGTTACTGAGTTTTTAGAAGCATACTAAGATTAAAACCCTCTGAAAAATAATTTCTAGAGGGTTTTAATCTTTTTTCACAATTATCTTTCGTAGTTGTTTCGTCATTTCTTCAGAAGTGTAGTATACAGTTTCTTCATGACCAATGTACATAATTACACTCCTTTCCCCTTCATCTCCGAGGTATAAATGGATACCCTTCGTATCACTATTTTCATATGTAATTAGTATATCGTATTGTGGTGTTTCGCCTCTTTTCTTTTGTTTTTTCATGCCATTAAACATATTATTAATTCCATTGATTATTTGTTTGTCTTCCATGTTTAGAAAATAATTTTCATTTAATCCACCGTATCCATTAAAAGTAGATATGGATACTTTAGAAATATTATGTTCCTTCACATTTTCGTTATTTGATGAATTACACCCAATCATTATAAGAACAATACATAGTAAGAAAAATATTAGTTTTTTCATCCTCTTACCCTCCCACCCTTTAATTGTAAAACAATCCCAATTAATTTCACACCCTAACTTTGCACTTTACAACATATTTTTCCTTCACGAAACTTTGTTATCCCCTTCTTAAAAACCTAAAAAACGTCAACAATGTTTGTATAGACCCACACGAGTTTCGTTTGGTACTCTATTTATAGAAAGAAATTCCTTGTAGAAAGGTGAGTGATTAAAATGGATACTCTTTCTCATAAAGAAGCTGATAAAGGTGCGATTGTCAGCATTATGGCCTACATATTTTTATCCTCTATGAAAATCATCATCAGTTATATTACCCTCTCTAGCGCATTACGTGCTGACGGTTTAAATAACTTAACGGATATCGGTGCTTCTTTAGCGATATTAATTGGTCTAAAAATCTCTCGTAAACCTCGTGATCCAGATCATCCTTATGGGCATTCGCGCGCAGAACAAATTGCATCACTTGTTGCTTCTTTTATTATGGCAACGGTCGGTTTAGAAGTTGTTATTAGCGCCATTCAATCTTTTTTTAATCCGAAACAAGCAGCGCCTAATGTACTTGCTGCATGGGTAGCCTTATTTTCTGCTGTCGTTATGTACTTTGTATATTTATATACGAAAAAGATTGCAGCACGAACAAAAAGTAAATCATTAGAAGCCGCTGCAAAGGATAATTTATCAGATGCTCTCGTAAGTATCGGTACAGTAGTAGGTATTGTCGGTTCGCAATTCCAAATGCCTATTTTAGATCCTATTGCCGCTTTAATTGTCGGCCTTATTATTTGTAAAACTGCATGGGAGATTTTCGTAGAAGCTTCTCATATGTTAACGGATGGAATCGATCCAGATAAGATGGAAGAGTATGCTGGTGCTATTGAACATATTGGTGGCGTGGAAAACATCGTAGACATTCGCGCTCGTATGTACGGGAATCAAACGTACGTTGATATTACAATCGAAGTAGATGCTCGTATGGATGTTGGTGAAAGTCATTGTATTACTGATAACATCGAGGCTATGCTCCGGAAAAAGTTTGGCATTTACCATGCACACATTCATGTTGAACCAATGGAAAAAGAACCTATTATGACATAGGTTCTTTTTTAATGAACGCTTTATGAAATATAACACATAAAACGAGCCAGCTACCGCCAGCTGCCCATCCTGCTAATATGTCAGATGGATAGTGAACGCCAAGATATATTCGGCTAACTGAAATAGATAATACAACAAAGCTCGCTATAAAAATAATCAACAATTTTTTATGCAATGTAATACGTTCTTCTGTAATTGTGACGTATGCAATAAATCCTAAAAAAGCAGTAGCATTCATCGTATGACCGCTCGGAAAACTATATCCAGTTGCAGTAACAAGCTGCGTTACATCAGGTCTTGCTCGTTCGTACCATAGTTTAAGCATACTGTTTAAATAACGAGATCCATAATAATTAATTGTTAGAAGTAATGCACTAAGCAACTTTTTTCTAACGAGAAAATACATTACAAGAATGATGAGTAACGGAAAATATATTCTTTTGGAACCGATAAAAGACACCCAAGTAAAGTAGGCTGTCAAGTAATCGTTTCGAAAGCTTTGAATAAAATGCGCGACTATATTGTCAAATTTCTCAATACAAGCGGTATGATACGAAAGTGATAATACGACAAAACAAATGAGTAGCGTAAAACTTAACAAGTATAAATGTCGATATCGTTTCACATACATAACCTCACTATGCAAAAAAATGGAGCGGTTGTTTTAGTTTTCCTCTCCATCTCTTTTTTATGCATAGTTTATTAAAAAATATAATTGTTAATTTTTTCTTGCATTGTTGGAATATCTTCGTTCGTTACTGTAAAGCGAACCACTTTCTCGTCAAGATCAAGCGCTTCCGCAAATAAACCTGCTAATCCGCGAGATTTTCTGTCTACTTCCATAATAATTTCTAAGCGATCGTAAGCGCTTGGTAAGATTAATAATTCTAGTTCATCTAATTTCCCATAATACTCTCCGGAAACAGGAACAAACTCAAATTCTTGTGCAAACGGAACTTGCTTACGTAATCGATACGGTAATTCTTCACATTCTATATGGCGCGCTTTAAAACCTAATTGATTTACACTCTCTAACACACTATTTAATAGTGCATTAGGCAACACTTGAATGTAATCACGATCACTTGGATCTATACTGCGTTTAATATCAAGACCTGTATGCACCCAAACGGTTTTCATTCCAAGTGTAAGCGGCGTTTCAACTGGCATTATAAATGAAAATGGAATTTCTTTTTTTTCATTCGGCTCAACAGAAAAAGGTTCTGTTAAACGAACTCGCTCTAAATCATATGTTGCTGTTACTTTTTTATCATCCACTTCTCGTACATACGACGTCGATAACGTTAAGTAAATGCTTTCAATTTGTTGGCTAACTGAACCACCAGTTATATGAACCTTCCCTAGTATTTCTTCTCCAACAATATACTCATCTTTTTCAAGAACTGTATCTACTTTTGCATTACCAATACCAACACTTGCTAAAAACTTTTGAAACATGGAACCTCCATCCTTTCTAAAGCAAAAGCTATATCTTTTTTTAAATCTTGTACATTCTCATAGTACGGCGTTTTTATTTGTAACATTCGCATAAGCATCTCACGGTTATAATTTTCCAAAGTTAATTCGTCATACCATGGTTTTTCATGTTTTTCATTAGATTCATAGCCTGCATATAATAAAAATAACGAGAAATGACCAAGCGCATAAAAATCGCTACGAAAGTGAACTTCTCGCATCATAGCTTGTTCACCTTCATAAGTTGTAGCTCGTTCATCACCCTCACCCTTCAATTTAGCCAAACCAAAATCAATAATACTAATTCGATTTTCTTTCATTAATATATTCGGAATACGTAAATCTCGGTGAATAATACCTTTACTATGAAACACCGATACAATTTCTAATATTTCATATAAAATTTTAAAAACTTCACGTTCTGTATATGCATGCCCATCTAAGAAAATATAATCTTCGAAATTTTTACCAGGCATATATTCCATCACGAAAAAGCTTTTTTTCTCCCATACGAAATGATCATATAAACTAGGAATTGCATGATGATTTAATGTTTGTAAAATCATTTTCTCTTGTTCAAATGATTTTCTACCAGACTCATATCTTTGTTTACTCTGTCTTAATTGTTTTAAGACTTTATATCTATTTATTTGTAAGTCATTAACGACATATGTAACCCCATAACTGCCCATTCCAATTACTGATTCAATTTTATAACGTTCTGCAACGATTGTATTTTTTCGCAGTGGTCTATCAAATAAAGCTAGTATACGACGCCATTTCATTAGCTACTTGAAAAGAAGCTACGACTTTTACGTTTTCTTTTATAATGCTGATGCCCATAACCAGATGAACGTCGTTTATAATCGCTACTTGAATAAGAGCGACCTCTATGGCGATAATCACTACTAGAATACGAACGATTTTTTTTCCTACCTAATAAAGAATCAATAATTTTTTTGAACATCCCTTCACCTCTTGAGTAAAATTTTCTTTTAATTATACCAATAATTTCTGACTTTATTTGTGACAAGTTTGTAAAGAGTAAAAAACGACGAGTTAAGCCCGCCGTTACTTTCACTCATCCTCTTCATCAAAAACTTCATCAATCATACATTTCTCTAATAAATACTCGAATGTAATATCTGCGAGATCTTCAATTTCTTCTCGTTTTGGGACGTACCCTCTTTCAATTAGTTGCTCATAAAAAAACTCCGCAATCTCTTCCGTATCAATTACGACCTCAATTTCCTTCATGAGCATCACTCCTTTATTTCTGTTTTATGAAAAAATCTCAAAATTATGTATATGAGATTAGAAAAATAGTTTTTCTTTTTTTATAGGTCATATCCTTTGGACGAGATGCATACGATGGTAGTACAAGCTATCAAAAAGGGGGATTTAATTATGGAATACCAATATGAGGTAGAACAAGAAGTAGGGCAAACAAAAGAAGAGTTCATGCATGAAGATCAATGGGCAGACTCTCTTATTAAATGGCTTTTTATTTTTTTAATAATTGTAGGCATACCTTATACTGCATATGTTGTTGTTCAATTCATTCTCTCTTTCTAGTTAACTATTTTTTCTCTGTCAATTTAACTAAATAATTATGAACAACATCCATAACAATTTTGTATTCTTCATCTTTAAATGTATCGAATAACAATTGATAATCGTTATAAATATCAAGTAATCCATCAATGATCTCTTGACGATTTGTCTTAACACTCACTTTTTTTGAGTTGTTAATTGACTTTAATTTCCCTAAATCTAATTTATTCATACCAGCTTTATCTTGTTTCATTTTCTTCAAAATTGCATTTGCCGTTTGAGCATTAGCAAGTAACGTTAAATCTGATTCATCCGCTTCTAACCATTCACCATCCGTAATTCGTGACAATTCGTATATAGTATCTTCCCATGCGTCATTTTTATATCTCCATACTTCTGTACGAAAACCAACAATACGAAACACATCTTTATCATATCCTGTTACTTGCACG
Source organism: Bacillus sp. BB51/4 (assembly GCF_008368845.1). Classification (NCBI taxonomy): domain Bacteria; kingdom Bacillati; phylum Bacillota; class Bacilli; order Caryophanales; family Bacillaceae; genus Bacillus; species Bacillus sp. BB51/4. The sequence goes on along the minus strand of NZ_QOSC01000013.1, from coordinate 408,410 downwards.
AGATCACCAAATGTGAAATTATAGTTTAATTCAATCCACTCAGTTTCACCTTTTTTCATATCTTGCTCTGAAACGTGCTGCAACGTTTGCTCTACGTAAAACCCATCGTGATTATTGACTTCGTAAACGTAAACTCCATCTAAAACCTTCATATTTGTGATTTTACCAACGGTTCCATATAGCGTAATCACGACTATGTCCCCTACGTTATATTTAGGTTGCTTTTTTCTCGCCATCTATATCTCTCCTTTTTTTGACGTCGTGATTTTGATAACAGTATATGCAACCTACATAAAAACGCTTATCACAGAAGCGTATATTCATAAATTTTTTCAATAAAAAATATCACCGTATAAAAAAATTATTTACAACGTAAAAAAAAGCTAGCAAATAGACTAGCTTCACGTCAAAAAATTCATATAGTTCTTATCTCTCTTGTATGTATAAATCCCAAGCTTCATCAAATATAGACATACTTTCTAGCAATCCACTTAACTCTAAGTATGAACTAATTTCATCATAATCTTCAGATTGCTTTGGAAAGCTTAAATCATCATACATTGCTTCTGCTAAATTCGATACTTCATTACTAAATAAAGCTGCACGATGCTTCATCATATAGTGGTAAAATGTCTTTTTCAAAAATATTCCCTGCCTTTCTAACTTGGATACATTATACAAGGCAAAAAAGAAAAAAACCAGCATAAAAGCTGGTTAAAAGTCGAAATAATTTCTTTTTAATAGACGTGGTCTTCCCATTAATTCTTCATATGTTAGTTGTTTTGGTAAATCTTTCGTATAAATTAGAAACAATTGATCTTCTATTTCTTTCACTGTTTGATCTGCTTGATAGTCCATACCACATGAGGAACAAGAAATGCATGGTGTCTCTTGGATTTCAATGGCTTTCGTACCATCTGGTAATTCCCAATATACAGTATTCAAGCTTTCTTTCGCTTCTGTACTGTCACACCACATACAATTCATACTGCATCACCCTCATTTTTTTTGTCGTTTTCTTCTAATTTAGCCATTTGCGATTGATACTTTTTATCTTTAAGTTGATCACGCTTATCACGTTTATCTTTTAGTGATGCATGAGTGTCATTATCTTCATAGTCTTTACGACGGCTCATACGCTGTAAGTCGTCTGGAACAAGGTTAAATTTCTTATCACTCATAAGACCTGCGATACCAACATCTGAACGTTTTTCTTCGTAGTTTGGATAGATTTCCTTAAAGTACCCTTCTGCTCTTCCTGGGATATAGCTCTCTGGCTCTGGATACGTTGTAATAACACCTTCAAAGTTACGAAGCACAACTTTATCTGCACTTTGCGAAATTAAATAGTTTGGTTGAAGCGCAATTTTTCCGCCGCCTCCTGGTGCATCTACAACGAATGTTGGAACCGCATAACCAGATGTATGACCGCGTAAACCTTCAATAATTTCAAGACCTTTAGATACTGGTGCACGGAAATGACCAATACCTTCAGATAAGTCACATTGATAAATGTAGTATGGGCGTACACGGATTTTTACTAAGTCATGCATAAGTTTTTTCATAATTGGAACGCTGTCGTTAATACCAGCTAAAATTACTGCTTGGTTTCCAATTGGAACACCAGCATTTGCTAGCATTTCACATGCTTTTTTCGATTCCTCTGTAATTTCAATAGAAGTATTGAAATGTGTATTTAACCATACTGGATGGTATTTTTTAATAATGTTACATAAGTTTTCTGTAATACGCTGCGGGAATACTACCGGCGCTCTCGTTCCGATACGAATAATCTCGACATGCGGAATCTCTCGTAAATTTTTTAATACATATTCTAAAATTTTATCGTTAATAAGAAGACCGTCACCACCAGAAATTAATACATCTCGTACTTGTGGTGTATCACGAATGTAACCAATTGCATCATCTAATTGTTTCTTCGGCACACCCATTCCAATTTGTCCACTAAAACGACGGCGCGTACAATAACGACAATACATAGAACATTGATTCGTTACTAAGAACAATACGCGGTCTGGATAACGATGTGTTAGCCCTGGAACTGGTGAATCTTCATCTTCATGAAGCGGATCTTCTAAATCATATTTTGTTTTATATAACTCTTCCGAGATCGGTACAGATTGCATCCGAATCGGACAGCGTGGGTCATCAGGATTCATTAACCAAGCATAGTACGGTGTAATATTTAACGGGATCGTTTTTGTTGAAATTTTAACGCCTTCTTCTTCTTCAGGTATTAAATTAATCACTTTCTTTAAGTCATCCAAAGTTTTGATCGTATTCGTTAATTGCCAAACCCAGTCATTCCATTGCTCTTCAGTAACATCCTTCCACAACTCGATATCCTTCCAGTGACGATTTGGTTTGTATACATCATGTAACATTGCTATTCCCCCTTTTTATACGCTCATCCTTTATATAAGCAATAGTTATGCCAACTCTACATTATTGATAAGTAAATGTACGGAGAACGCTATTACATAAACAAAAAAAATATTTGTAAGCACTGTATGAAATCCATACATACTATCATATTCATTACTTTTTATATATGTAAACACGCTTTTATTGGTGCAAACACACAAAAACCGCCAATTATTCGGCGGTTTTGTCGTACTTACTCAATTTATATTGAAGCGTTTGGCGAGGGATACCTAACATTTTTGCAGCTTGTAATATATTGCCTTCCGTTTCAAGTAACGCTTGATCTATTAATTCCTTTTCCGTTTGATGAAGTGCTTCTCTAAGTGGCAATATGCTCTTCTTCTTTGGCAGATTCTCTTTCCGAAATGTACGCGGTAAACAATTGGCTGTTAGTGTATCCCTTTCTGCAATAATGACAGCATGTTCAATTGTATGTTTTAGCTCACGAACATTGCCAGGCCATTGATAAGCTTGTAGTCTTTCTTTCGCTTCCTTATCCATTTGAAGTACACCTTTTTTATAACTTTTATTATATTCGTTCAAAAAATAAGACGCTAATAATAATACATCCTCAGTTCTTTCACGTAGCGGCGGAATATATAATGAAAAGACATTTAATCGATAATATAAATCCGTACGAATTTTATTCTCTCTTAAACATACTTCTGGTGGCTGATTCATTGCGGTAATAACGCGAACATCTACTTTTCTCGTCTTATTATCACCAATTCGACGAATTACACCATCTTCTAATACACGTAGCATTTTCGCTTGTAAATCGAGAGGCATTGAATTCAGTTCGTCTAAAAACAATGTCCCACCATCTACAAGTTCAAATAATCCCGCTCGTTCAATTGCCCCAGTATAGCTACCTTTCGTCGTTCCGAATAATAAACTTTCTAATAACGACTCTGGCAAAGCTGCGCAGTTTTGTGCAATAAATGGCTTGTTCTTCCGTTTAGAAGCTTCATGAATCGCTTGTACAAATAACTCTTTCCCTGTTCCTGTTTCCCCATATATTAAAACATTTGCATCAGTTGGCGCTACTTTTTGTGCTAATTCTTTCGTCTGTTTAAATCTAGCATCATCCGTCACGATCGTCTCAAATGCAACATGCTTTTTAATTGCTTTTTTTCTAGATGACCGCTTTATTTTTGACTGCAAATCTACAATTGTATCCGTAAGTTTTTGAACTGTAGAATAGTCCTTTGCAATTTCAACAGCTCCAGCAATATTTCCATCTATAAAAATAGGTAACGTCGTATTTACTGTACAAATGTCTTCCCCATTTAAATTTTGATAATGCTGAACTTGATGAACAATTGGTTTTTTTGTATCTAACACTTTCATTAACGTACTCGTTTCCCTAGATAAAGAAGGAAACGCTTCTAACAAATGTTTTCCTAACACTTTTTCAATTTTTGACCCATCGTGTTTTGCAGCTACAGTATTATAAAAAATTGTAATACCATTTTCATCTACTGCGTGTATAGCCTCATCAATACTGCCCAAAATCGCTTCAATGACTTCTTGTGTCGAAACTGCTAGCAATGTCATCCCCCCTTTTGCCGAAAATCCAGCAATCACACGCCGAATTTCCGGCATACCTATATGCGATTATAAGCATGACGATTCCGTTCTATTTTTTATACCGTACTATTTAGACAAATCTTTCACCCATATATTCATATCTTCCAGCTTATCGAAAATGTAGCAATTGTTCGCCAGTCTTCCTGTATACGTATAACCTAACTGATGAAAGGCCGCATTCATTCCGAAAGAAAGCGATCGAGCAATTGTATAGGAGCAGAAAATCGATTTTTCTTGCAGTTCTTCTTCTAACTTAATTAGTAAACTTTTCATAAACCCATGCTTACGATATTCGGGTAAAGTAGCACAATTTGTTAATTCTGCATTTCCTTCTTTTATATTCATTTCTGCAGATGCTGTACTAATTATTTTCCCCTCGAATTCGTACACATAGTATATTGTATCGTCTTCCTTCATCGTTTGTTTTACATAACTCGCTTCGTTTAAAGGCGTCGGATAAACTTCAAATACTTTTCCAAAGACAGCTGCTAATTCTTCCGCATCCACTTCTGTCGCTTTTCTTAATAAAAATTTCTCTGGGACTATTTTTTCCTTTACTTCTTTTGCTTTAACACCGCTTAAAATGGTATCTTCCTCAGCCCAATGAATACTATTTCGTCTTTCATCACTAATAAATTTCACGAAGAAGTATGCATCGTGACCTTGAAAATAATGCGGTATTGTTGCTTCCAATAAAAAACCGAAAGAGAGCCATGTAGAAACATGCTCTCCCTTTCCTTTAATAATACATTTAGTGAAAGAATGCTTCTCTGCTAATTCGTCAATTGTTTGGATAATCCTCTCAATATTTCCTGTGTAGTGGTCTACTCGAATACGTTTATTAAAATAGTCTAAAACACCTTCAACTGTATAGCCATTCGTCTGTTCTCTAAAAGATTCATAGTATTTCATTTTTTCACCTCACACCAATCTAGTAATGTACATGCAATTATTTTTGCGGCAGCTATCATTTTATCAACTTCTATATATTCGTTTGGATAATGTGCTACTTTCGTCTCTCCTGGACCAAATACTATCGTTGGTACGTTAGCGATTTGTGTAAATAAACCTCCATCAGTCCCCCACGGAGATGCTTCAATAATTGGTTTGTTCCCTTCGATTTCAACAAAGTTATGCTCTAGTGTCGTAATTAACTCATGATTTTCTTCTAGTTCACCAGGAACCCATCTCGCTCCAAACCACTCTACTTCTACAGGATTTTCAACAAACCAATTGTCCACATCATTTAATTCAGCGATCCAATTCTCAAACTCTTCTTTTGCTGCCTCTATAGTCTCATTCGGCGCAATACCACATCTTCCTTCTAAATTTAATGAATCAGGAACAGAACTTGGCCAGCTCCCTCCTTCAATTTTCCCAATATTAATTGGAATTGGAATCGGGATTCCTTTAAATAACGGGTCTGTAATTCGGGTATTTCTCTTCTCCTCCAATTTTCTCAAATGATCTACAACAAACATACTTTTTTCAATTGCACTTACTCCTTCATAACGTGTACCACCGTGTGCTGCTTTGCCTTTCACATGTAGACGAAACCACATGGACCCTTGTTGTTTCGGGAAAAACTTCATATTTGTCGGTTCTGGAATAATGACACCATCTGCTTTATATCCTCGTAATATAGTCGCTAATGTTCCTGCCCCGCCGCTCTCTTCTTCTATTACACTTTGAAAATAAATATCTCCTTTTAATTCGATACCAGATTCAATAATGGCTTCCATCGCAAGCATCAGTGCGACATTGCCGCCTTTCATATCCGTTGTTCCACGACCATATATACGATTCCCTATTTGCTCACCACTATAAGGGTGATGGTCCCACTGATTCACATCTCCTTCTGGTACGACATCAATATGTCCATTTAATATCATAGATTTCCCGTCGCCACTTCCTTTTAAAGTTGCCACTATGTTCGGGCTATCTGAAAAACTTGTACGCGGTGATACAAAATAAGGATGATCTTTCATTTTAGAAAATGAAGGTTCCCAAATATCAAGATCTAAACCTAGCTCACGTAATTTTTCAATCACAATCGCCTGCGCACCACTTTCATCACCAGATACGCTTTTTTCTTGAATTAATCGTTTTAAAAATTTTACACTTTCCTCTTCATGACTCTCGATATAATCACAAATTTTCTTTTTTAATTGCTCCATATATTACATCTCCCCTCATTCGATTACTAGTAAGTTAGAGCCAATTTTAAAATCAGCTTCTGTATGTTGTTTTATATCTTCCACTGTGTATGGACTCATTAATTCTTGTAAAATGAGTCCACCCTGCGTCACTTCCATAACTGCCATATCCGTAATAATTAAATCTACACATTTCTTTGAAGTTAATGGTAATGTACACTCCGAAACAATCTTTGCATTTCCGTATTTATCGACATGATTCATCACAACAACGACCCGCTTCGCTTTTTGTGCCAAATCCATCGCTCCCCCAATACCTGGAACGCGTTTTCCTGGTACAATCCAGTTCGCTAAATCACCATTCTCACTTACTTGTAATGAACCAAGGATCGTTATGTCTAATAAACCTTTTCGAATCATCCCAAACGCTGTGCAACTATCAAAATAACTCGCTCCTGTAATAAGAGAAGTCGGTAAACCTGCTGCGTTACATAAATTTTCGTCTTCATTCCCTTTTCTTGGCGTAGGTCCCATACCTACAATTCCATTTTCCGCATGAAACATAACATTTATATCGTCAGGAAGATGATTCGGTACAAGCGATGGTATACCAATACCTAAATTTACAATCATACCATTTTGTATTTCTTTCGCCGCGCGCCTAGCAATCTTATCTCTCACTTCTACGCCCATACCCATTTCCAATTCACTCCTTCCGACGGTACGATATAATTTACAAATACTCCTGGGACAACAATTTCTTCTGGATCTAAACTTCCAAGTGGAACGATTTCTTCTGCTTCTACAATCGTTATATCCCCTGCCATAGCTACGTGAGGATTCATATTACGAGCACTTTTATCAAACACAAGATTACCAAACGGATCCGCTTTTTTCGCATATACAATTGCAACCTCAGCAGTTAATGCTGTTTCAACTAAATATGTCTTGCCATTCATTTCAACTGTACGTTTTCCCTCTTCTACAATCGTATCAACACCTACATCAACTAATACACCTCCAAGTCCTACACCACCAGCGCGAATACGCTCTGCTAATGTTCCTTGAGGAGAAAACTCGATTTGTAACCTTCCTTCGTTTAGCTGTCTTCCTGCATTTGGATTTGAACCAATATGTGAAGTAATTAATGATTTTACTCTTTCATTCGTAACAAGACGACCAATTCCTACATCAGGAAATCCCGTGTCATTTCCTATTAAATTTAAATTTGTAACTCCTTTTTCTAAAATCGCCTGTATTAAAGATGGAGGGGATCCAATCCCCCCAAATCCTCCAAACATTAATGTCATATCATCGTGGAACAAAGAAATTACTTCCTCTATCTCTTTTAATTTATCGAATGTATTCGTAATAGTTGTCATGCGATACTATGCCCTCCTTTTTGCATCATTTCTTCTACACTTTTTGCAAAAATTGAAAGTAATTCATCTAACTCGGAATATGTAGTTGTCATCGGCGGTGCTACAAGCAGTGCACTATCTTCTTTTCCTGCTTGCCCTGACACAGCTTGGTATAATAGAAGACCATTTTTAGCTGCAACCGAAATAAGTTCCGACGCTTTTGTAAACGGTTGCAATTCTACTCCAATCAGCAACCCTTTTCCGCGCACATCAGCAATGATTGTCGATTGTTGCTGAACTTTCTGTAGTCCTTTTATTAAATACTCTCCCTTTTCTGCTGTTTTTTCAGGTAGATTATGTTTCTCCATATATTCAATAACAGCTAGAGCTGTTGCTGCAGATAATGGATTTGCACTTAACGTATGCCCACTCATTACAGAACGCGATCCACGTAAAATTGGCTCCATAACACGGTCACTTACAATCGTCGCTGCCATCGGTGTATATCCAGCTCCTAAACCTTTACCAAGAGTCATAATATCCGGTTCTACACCCCAATGCTCCATCGCAAACCATGCGCCAGTACGACCAAGCCCTGTCATTACTTCATCAGCAATAAATAAAATATCGTAATGACTACAAATATCTTTAATGACTTTATAATATTCTTTCGGCGGAACGACTGCTCCTCCAGCTGCTCCGATAATTGGTTCAGCGATAAAAGCTGCGATATGTTCTGCACCAATTCTTTCAATTGATCTTTCTAGTTCAGTCGCACAAGCAAGCTGACAAGTTGGATATACCTTTTGCACCGGACATCTAAAACAATATGGAGCTGGAATAGTTGGATAATCTTCTAAAATTGACACGAAACGTTGTCTGCGCAGTGGATGCCCAGACATTGATAAGGCTCCCATCGTAATACCGTGATAACTCATCCATCGTGACAAAATTTTATGCTTCCCTTGAATACCTCGCTCTTGAAAATGCTGGATTGCAATTTTCATAGCTGTTTCATTTGCTTCCGTACCACTATTCACAAAAAAGCTCCAGTTCAAATCTCCTACACTTAAATCGCTTAATTTCTTCGCTAATTTTTCAGCTGGTTCACTCGTGAACTGTGATCTATAAACGAAAGCAATCTCCTCTGCTTGCTTTTTTATAACATCTGCAATCTCCTTTACGCCATGCCCAATACCTGCCGTAATTGCCCCTGACGAGCCATCAAAATATTTATTTCCGTTTTGATCATACAAATACACACCTTTTCCATGTGAAATCATTGGATACGGCTGACCAACAAGTGGTTTAATTAAGTAATCGCGCATAGCGCTCCCCCATTTCTCCAATTTGTATATATATATGAAGAAAATTGACGTTTCTTTCATAAAAAAGAACCCTCTGCGAAAGCAGTGATTTTATCAAAAAACTATTATAAAATATACAAATGAGTGCTAAATATTAATTTCGAAAACAGAAAATTCAGAACTTAAAATGAAGACCAACCCTTATCTATACGCTCCAATAACCCTCCTTTATATAAAATAAACGCTTCACTACATATTTTCTTAACATAATATCAGCTTCCCTCAATTGCCGACATTGTGTAAACTTCGACGAAACTCCCTTTAAACTCCTTCCTATTCTCCTACTTTATATTGCATATTTTCAAACAAATATCGACAATTAATCCTACTAAATGCATAGCAATTATTTTTATAGAAACCTATATTTCACATACATTCTCCTCCGTTTTATACAATAAAAAAAGAACCGATTAACCACATTAATCAGTTCGGCACGACGCTCTTTTATCGGTTAATACTGCCACTTGCTAACGTAAATAGAAAAAATAATGTTACAAATTCAAGATTCATCCTACATCGTAAAGCACAAAACCTTCCATAACTCCATTCACAATTCCTTTTTGGATATCCCCATCCCAATATTTTATTCCTTTCCTTATATTTAAACTACCTTTCCTTTATAATTTATGTAGGACAATTATCACTTTGTATGTGTATTTGCCCATTATTAAAAAAATCCCTAGTTTCCTAAGGATTTTTGGACATGTTTTCGATATGTTACTTCATACGCTCTTAAGGTTTTTTATTTCGAAATATACATTGTAATCGGTACATCATCATCCAACATAGATGATATATTGCTGTATACTCTAGAAAATTATAAGGCTCTTTCGCCTAAAAAACACTTATCCATAAGCAATACTCTTTATTAATTTTCAACTTTTCTCCTTCAAAAAACAATTTTTTCGCATAACCTCTTTCTTGTTAAGCATATAGTTTTAATGATGACAAAGGAGGAATATTCATGTCTCAATCTGAAATCGAAAAATATGGACAAGAAGCTGCACGTTACGAACAGCTCGCTCGTTACTATCAATTTAAAAATCCGAAAAAATATGTAGAACTATATATGAAATATTACGATGCGCTTACGAAACTGGTACAGGCGTATGAAAAAAGAGATTCACAAGAAGCTGCTTTACCGTCACACATACGTTTTTTTCACTCTGCTTCAAATACACCTGCGGTTGACATTTTAGTAAACGGGCAAAAAGTTATTAAAAATATTTCATTTAAACAATTTAGTCCCTATTTAACATTAGTGCAAGGTAAATACCGTATAGATATTGTCCCTGTTGGAAATGAAACTCCCATCTTTTCAGCTTTAGTACCAATAATGGGGAATCACACTTATACTTTTTCCGCAATAAATAGTGATAATCATCTACAATTACAACCTATGCTTGATAATACACATTTACCAGCTGGTCAAGCAAAAATACGCTTTGCACATTTTTCTCCAGATACCCCTGTTGTAAATGTAGATTTAAAAGGTGGAGATCATTTATTTGAAAATGTACTCTTTAAACAAATAACAGATTTTTTGGAAGTTAGTCCTGGTACAGCAGATATTGAAGTTTCACTCGCCGATAATCCCAGCGTCTTACTAACTATACCGAATTTCAAAGTCGAACCGAACATCATATATACAATTTCACTTTTAGGTTATTCAACTAAAGATCCTAAATTAGAAGCCGTTATACTTACGAATTAAAACAGTCTACACCATTCATTTGGTGTAGACTGTTTATTTTTGAAATACAATTTGAAATTCTGTCCATTCGTTATCTGAACGGCACATGATAGACCCATTATGTTTTTCTACAATTTGTTTACATACAAATAATCCAATACCAGTTCCTAACTTTTTAGTAGTTACAAATGGTTCGAAAATCATTTCTACACTTTCAGCTGGAATCATTGGCCCATTATTTTTTATCACAATTCGAATCGATTGATCTTCTTCAAATACATCAATGATAATTTTCCGTTCTTCTTTCATTGATTCTAGAGCGTCAATTGAGTTCATTAATATATTTAAAAATACTTGTCTCACTTCACTCCGATAGCCAACAAGTGGAATTGGATACGGTAAATTCTTTTCAATCGAAACATTTGCATTGACCAAACTCGGATATAAGAACTGTATAATATCTTGAAACAAATCATTAAGCCAAAATTGTTCTGATTCATTCCACATTTCTTTTTTCGATACGAGTAAAAATTGCGAAATACGAAAATTTAATTGGTCTAATTCATGAGAAATAATATCTAAATAAGATAAACTTGGATGGTCTGCCTTTAATAATTTAACAAATCCCATAATTGAAGTGAGTGGGTTACGGAATTCATGTACAAAACTTGCTGACATTTGCCCTAAAATCGTCAGCCTTTCTTTATGTGTTTCGTTAATATATTGCTGTTTTTCCTCTAAATTTTTTGATATAATTTCCGAGTATTTTAAAACAGTATAATAAATTAATTTATCAAAACAAGTATGTATTTGGGCCATAATCGGTTTCAATTCACGTGCGCTAACATCTAATTCACACATCGCTTCGAAAAGTTCATTTCTTCCCACATTTGCATTATAGACAAAGTCTCCAATATTCGCATCTGCCCCTGCACGTTCAATAGCAATTTTCTCGCATAATGGCTGAAGATAATCTATATCTTTTTCTTCCATAGTAAGTTCGATAATTAACTCTAATAAATCCTCTCCATTTTGAACTGCTTCTAGTTTAAATGGATCTTTATCGGAAATTATCATTTTGTTTTTCCAGTTCTCAACGAATTGGTGCCTGTTGTTTTTCAAGTGCGAACAAAATACTTCTTTAATATCCTTATCGATTGGAAAAACCCCCATTCCCTCCATTTCCATGCGACGAACACCCTTTATATTTTGAATATTAACACAAAAAATGCGATTAGTTAATAGATTATTGTCACATTTTGTTAATATGTGTTGATAAAATTTTTTAATGTCTTTATTAATTGTTTAGATTGATACATTCCATTTCCCTTCCTTTCATTCAAAGTTTTTTACATTCAATGCGACTTTTTTTTGCATCCTGCTTCATTCTTTCGTACAATAGAAAATGAAAGGTGTGAAAAATATGGTAAATAAAAATGTGGAAGATTATCTCCAAGAAGGCATTTACGGCCAAAAGCAGAACAAACCAGAAGAACGTAATATGTATTTAACTACATTACGTGAGCGTGTAGAAATCGCTTTAACTATCGGTCAAGTAATGCAAAGTAATGTATATTCTGAAGTAGCTAGTAGCATGCGCTCTTCTCAATCATTACAAATATTCCTAAATGGTGGCATTGCTTACCCACATTTATCAAAATACATTAAATTAGCAAATGAAAAAAATGTTCCTTTTACAATTGTTCAAAATAAAGGCATAGAAACACCAATCGGTTTAGTATTATCTCATAGCACTGCTGTTGACAAAGAACAAATTTATGTAGAAGATGCTATTTTCAAACAAGAAATGAAGTAAAAGGTACACTTGGTTAAATTAAATCGTTCCGAGAAACGTAAAACAAACAATAAAAAAACGAGTATGGAATCGTAAACATTTCCTACTCGTTTTTTATTAGGATGTTTAAGCTCGATCTACTTTATTTTTTAATACACACTAATTTCATTTCTGTCATTTCTTCTATTGCATATTTAATTCCTTCACGCCCCGTACCACTTTCCTTAACACCACCGTAAGGCATATGATCTACCCTAAACGTTGGAATATCATTAATCATGACACCACCAACCTCTAGCTCATCAATTGCACGCATTGCTTTAAACAAATTATTTGTAAACACACCTGCTTGTAGACCGTAACGTGAATGATTTACTTGCTCAATTGCCTCATCAAATTCTTTAAATGTATTTACTGTCATGAGTGGACCAAATACTTCTTGGCACTGAACAGATACATACTCTGGAACATTTGTTAATACAGTTGGTTCAAAAATCCTTGCATCACGTTTCTTACCACCGTATAAAACAGTTGCACCTTCCTTAATAGCTTCTTGCACCCACATTTCTATTCGCTCTACATCTTTTTTCGAAATTAAAGCCGATACGTCCGTTTCTTCCAGCAATGGATCACCTACAACAACTGTTTCCATCGCTTTCTTTAGCTTTGAAAGAAATTCATCCATTCTCTTTTCATGTACAAAAACACGTTGTACCGAAATACAAACTTGTCCATTGTTTACAAATGCTCCCCATTTTACACGTTCAATTACTTCATCTGTTAATTCTACATCTTCATCAATAATAACAGCAGCATTTGATCCCAGTTCCAACGTAACTCGCTTTAACCCAGCCTTTGCCTTAATTCCAATTCCAACTTTCGGACTTCCCGTAAAAGTAATGGAAGCAACATCATCATTTGTAACTATCGCCTCACCTACAGTTGAACCGGGACCAGAAATAATATTTAAAGCTCCTTTTGGCAATCCTGCCTCTTCAAATAATTCAACTAATGCGTAAGACGATAATGGCGTTTGATCAGCTGGTTTTAGCACAACTGTATTTCCGGCAGCAATTGCAGGGCCGACTTTATGTGCCACTAAATTTAATGGGAAATTAAATGGTGTAATAGCTCCTATAACCCCTATCGGTTTTCGTATTGTGTATGCAATACGCCCATCTGCACCAGGTGCTGCATCAAGTGGCAGTGTCTCGCCGTATATACGCTTCGCTTCTTCCGCTGCAAATTTGTATGTCTGAACGGTACGATCTACTTCTCCCCTCGCAGCACGAATTGGTTTTGCAGCCTCTTTTGCAATAATCTCTGCAAATTCTTCTCTTCTTTCATCCATTTTTTGTGCAACCTTCTCTAAAATAGTCGCACGATCATATGCAGATAATGTATTCATTTTTTTCATTGCATTTTTTGCAGCAGTAACAGCCTCTTGTACATCTTCTTCGGTTCCTTGTGCAATTTCCGCTAACGTTTCTTCAGAATATGGTGCGTATAATGGTTTATAAGTGTTTACAGACTTCCAATCTCCATTTATATATAAATGCTTTTTCATAACTCTTCCCCTTCCAAATATATGTATACAACAATATTTCACCTAGTGAAAGGTCTGACTTATGCCATTGTATCATAGCCCTTATTCTGCCAAAAACATTATGCTCAAAAAAACCCTGCCATATAGCAGAGTCTACGAACTAATTTGTTCTTGAAATGGAATTTGTTTTTCATCTTCTAAAATAACAATTGATTCTACAGTTTTTGTAACTTCTAATCTCTTTATATAGTGTCCATCTAATTCTTTTACACAAAACTTATAATTTTCAATTTCAATGAAATCCTCTTCAGCAATTTCTATATTCTTCGTTAAAATCCAACCACCGATTGTATCAACACCATTATCATCAATTGTTAAACCTAATAACGTATTCACTTCACTAACAAGCACTTTTCCCTCTAGTATTGTTTTCGTTTCACTAACTTGTTGAATTTCTGGCTGTTCATCCGTATCAAACTCATCTTGAATATCTCCCACTATTTCTTCTAAAATGTCTTCAACTGTAACAAGTCCAGACGTACCACCGTATTCATCTATCAATATAGCAATATGCGTTCTTTCTTTTTGCATTTTTAAAAATAAGTCGTGTATTGGGATAGAGTCGATAACTAAAATGATTGGCCTAATATATTGCTCTACTTTCTTATTACTTACTGCATTATGCTGCACAAAATCTGTGAAAATATCTTTAAAGTTTACAAAGCCTATTACGTGATCTTTGTCCCCATCTACAACTGGATATCTCGTATATTTTTCCCGAGACATTTTTTGCAAGGCTTCTTCAGCAGGCATTTCTTTACTTATAATATGCATCTCAGTTCGGGGTACCATTATTTCTTTCGCTATACGATCATCAAATTCAAAAATTTTATTTACATATTTATATTCAGATTGATTAATCTCTCCATTTTTGTAACTTTCTGAAACTAACAACCGTAATTCTTCTTCTGAATGAACCTCATCGTGCCCTTTCGGTGGTTTCAGCCCTAACAACTTCGTAATAATTCGGGCTGATCCATTTAGGATCCAAATAAATGGAAACGCCATACGATAAAAGAAAATTAACGGTTTAGCAACAAACAAACTCACTTGTTCAGCTTTTTGAATCGCGAATGTTTTTGGGGCCAATTCCCCTATTACAACATGTAAAAATGTAATAAACAAAAACACTAAAATTACAGCAAAAATGTCTGCTAGTTGAGTAGAAATGTTCAAATTTACAAAAAGCGTGTCAAACATTTGCTTTAACGCCGGTTTACCAAACCACCCAATCCCCAGAGCTGTAACTGTTATTCCTAGCTGACAAGCAGATAAATATTCGTCTAAGTTTGTAATGACTGTTTTGACAGATGTTGCGCGATTATTTCCTTCTGCAATTAAATAGTCAATTCGTGAACTTCGCACTTTAACAATTGCAAATTCTGCTGCGACGAAAAATGCCGTTAAGGCAATTAAAACAATCACTATACTTATACTATATATGTCCAAATACTTCTCCTTACTTACATTGTAAGCAAGGAAGCCACCTCCTACTTAATTTTATTCAAGTGAAGTAAGCATTCTAATACTCTAAAAAAATTCTACATTAGCAACCACCTTTTTATATATTATATGCATACATAAAAAAGATATTTATCATTATGATAATCTAATTCATTTCCCTTAGTCAAATAGTTCTAAATCTTAAGATAAAACATTTTATATAAACGATATATTCTTCACAGCTTCATTTCGTGAAAAAACACTTTCTTTGCCGATTCCACACTTCTTTTGTCACACTAGAAGGGAACTTCCTTCATAGATCGAAATCATTCAACAGGATATATATAGGAGGGATTATTTTGGAATATAAAACACCATTTATCGCAAAAAAATTAGGTGTTAGCCCAAAGGCTGTTGTCCGGATTGCACAACAATTAAATCTTACGATAGAAAAAAATAAATATGGTCACTTTATTTTCACACAAGAAGATTTAGATCAAATGTTAGAATTCCATCTTTCACAAATAGAGCAGTCTCAAAACTCTCACCCTACTCAAAAAACATCATCAAATGATGTTGAAGAATTAAAAACTCAAGTAAATACAATTGTTCAAGACAAATCATCACATGAATTTGAGCAATTAGCAGCTCAATTAAACACTATTACGAGAAGGCTAGATCGAATGGAAGAACAAATGCAAGATAAGGCAAATGATGTTGTTACGTACCAACTTTTACAACATCGCCGTGAAATGGAGGAAATGTTAGAGCGAATTCAAAAGCTAGAAGCTTCCCTGAAGAAAGAAGAACCAATATATATTACTCCCGATTCAAAACCAACATATGAACGAGAAAAGAAGCCGAAGCGCCGCAAAATGATTTTTAGTATATTTGGATTATAATTTTTAGACCCTTATTAAAATAATAAGGGTCTTTTTTCATGAAGAATGACTTCATATTAAAATAGCATTCTCTTTATTATATATATTCATTTCGCTTTATTTTGTTAACATAATATTTTTACTGTATTCTGCGATTAATGCCTGTGCATGAGCATTCCCTTGAATCACATCTCGAAATTCTTTTAAAGAATACAAATGCGTAGCCCCTTTTCGGGCATGAATTCGCACTGGTACACCTTGTAAAGTATCATGAAACTGAAATGGCTTATCTACCGGTTCAATTGGGAAACCGAGTGTTAATAAATACATATACATTCTTTTTGTCACTGCTGCAATATACCATTCCGCTTTCGTTTCTAATGCATGCATAAATAAAATAGCTGTTAGTCTTTTGAAGTGTCCTCTCCCACGAGACGTTTTCGCAATACTCAACTTGCCTATTTCATACACATTTTTCAAATCTTTCACTAAATCATTTTTAGAAAACGGATAGAAAAACTCAGAATTCGATTGCTCTGGTTCCGTATACTTAATACATTCTACTGTACCAATATGATGTTCATCTTCTATTAATAAAAATCGTGATGGATTTAAATTACGTTCTACGAACATTAAGTTTCTTTCTTCACAAAAATCTCCCCATAGTTGCTCGAACCAAAAATGTTCTTCTTTTGTTTGAACACGCTGGAACATATTTACCCGCCTTTCCCATCGCCGCTCTGTTTTTGATAACGCTTTCACTATCTATCATATAAGAACAAATCTTCGTATGCAACTAAAAATATTTATGACTTATTATATTCTGTAAAACGAATTAAATTCCATCTTAATCGTCTTTTATCCCTCATGTACCGTTCTTCTAACAACATACTTATATTACTTTCAAATTCAAATCGTATAAAGTTGTCTTCCATACAGCATATATTTCTTCTTAATCTAAAAAAATCCTTTATAAAAAAGGATTTTTTTACTTCTTCATGCTTTTTAACCACTTCTCAAAAATTTGTACCATTCCATGTTTTCCGGCTAATTTCTCTTCCCCTTGTTTCGTTTTATATGGATATAATTGCAAAAACACACCACATCCAGACTCAATTTTTTTACTATGCATATGACTTCCTGGATATACACAAATAACTTCATAAATGGCCCTTCGATAATAGACTCTCTTTCCATCCTGTTCTTCTACATATTTTATAGACCAGTACTTATACATTTGCTCAGTTGCCTTCGTATTTCCAACGTGCTGAAAAATGTTGTACATTGGGCTATACTTCACTTCAATAATAATAGAAGATTGATATACGTATTTCCCTTCTTCCTTTACATAACAGTCTAAGCGAATGTCTGGCTTCTTCGTATCTTCTCCATTATAAAAATTACTCCCTTTACTTAATGCAATAAGGGGATGAGTTTCAATTAAATCATTAAATGCGACATGTACTCTAATATCATCTCGGTGTAAAACTACTGTCGTTCCATCCTGTAATCCATCTACATAAAAATGTTCTTGAATTTGTTCACGAATGGAATTTCTAGCCTCAAAACCAATTTGCTCTAACATGGAAATAACGATAAAAAAAGCGTAATATTCATACACTAAAAATGTTGGTTTATAAACAAATAATAAAGATGGAGATTGTTCTGTATATTGTGGAAGTACATCTAAATGCTGCAGTAGTTGTTGATGTGGTATCGGTAAATTATGTGAGTACATGTTACCTGTTTCGGAAACTTCTCTCCAAAATGGAGAATGCATTAAAGTTTGAAAGTATTGTACACTTTCATGTACAAAGTGCGCTAATATTTTATATTCTTGTATCTTCATAGAGCTTTTTCGCAAATCCGCCTCTTTTAGTAAATGAATATTTTTATACTTTTGTTTCTCTCTATCGGTCACTGATCCATTACGCTCAATTGTTTGTATAATCGTTTTTACAGCTTGAAATTCTTCTGATTTCTTTCTTTTTGCTCTTTCTAATATTTCAATTGTTTGGCTCAAAAAACTTTCAGCTTCAAGTAAATAGAAATAAAATTGCATCGCTTTAAATTTAAGAAATGCATTTTCCTTACTATTTTTTTGTTCTATAAACTTACGATTATAATATTTTGCATACGGTTTTCTTTCCGTCACTATGGCTCCTTTTCTCGTTGCTTTCCGCTCTTTTTCTTCCCATTTATATTCATGTATAAATTTTGAACTCGATTCTATTTTCTTAAAAATTTGCTTTATCTTTTTCATTTTTTGCGGCAACTTTCTAAGTAACACTAAATAAGAAGAATCTTCAATATCACTAAGTGCAGAGAAAGTCTTTTTATAATAACCTCTATCTAAAATCAACTCATTCAAAATTGACTTTACATAGTTTTGAATCATTTCAAATTGATCATCAAAAAAATTTTTGGGAACGATTTGAAATGCGCCATAATACGTTCTATCTTCTATATTCACTTCAAAATGATATAATCCACAACGCCACGGATAAAAGAATTCCGTTTTTCCATGTTCATATATTAATACTTTTTGTTTTTTTTCATTTATTTCATATTTTGATTCTTTTATATTTTTCTGTCCCTCATATACTTTATTCCATATAAAAGTAATATTCATTGGACTTTCATAATGGTAATGCAATCTAATTGGTTTTAATTCTTGTACTTTATAAATACATTGAACTAATGCTGTAGTAGATGTACAAAGACGATTTAATAAAATATATTCCCCCTTTGCCTCAGTTCCAATGATTAACTTTAATACAAAAGGGAGTGTTTCTTTCGTATCAACGATTTCTGTTTCATATCGCCCTTCATTTTGCATAGCCATACAGCTCCAGTTCTCTACGCTTTTCTCTTATATATGCTAAAGAGTGTTCAAATGTAGATACTCTGTTTGCAAGTGGCGATTGCAAAAGAGGTAGTAATGTCGCCCCCCTTTTTACGTCTTCAGAAAGTAAAGACCCAACCATCATTTCAGTACCTCTTATTTTCGTCAATACACGTTGCTTGATTTGTAAATCAAATCCCTCTTCTCTACTGATCATATAGGAATGATTATTTTGGAACGGTATATTTTGCAAGTAAGTAGCGATTGCGTTTGCACATCGAAATGAAATTCCCTTTGACATATCATGTGATGACAATACAACATGTAACTTATCTAATAGTTCTAACTCTTCTTCAGAAAACACCTCAATCATCGCTTTATTCCTGACCCAGCTTATACGAAATTCTCCTGCAGTTACTTTCAGAGGTGGTTGTAATACAATTTTCTCTTGTTCCATACACATCTCACAAAACGGAATCTTTTGTAACGTTATTAAATTCGTCCGATCTAATAATCGATCTGAGAGTTCTTTCGTTGTTTCATCAAAATTTACTGTACCTACAAATATAATATTTTCACCAATTTCAATTGTTGATGGAATTGGATTTTCTTTTTCTTGTACACCTTCATACAAATTTAGAATACGGTTTTGCTTTTCAAGTTGAAGAACAGATAGAAATGGAGTAAACCAATGCTCAATATGTGACATATTCATTTCATCAAAAACGATTATATATAGTTGATTTTGATTTTCTTTTGCCTTCATTAACGCCCTAACTAATTTTGTTTCACTTTCAATAAAAGTACCATTTGGGTGAAGGTAACCAAGTAAATCATGTGGTTCTTGATACGATGGTGAAATCGGAATCCAAACCAATTCTTCCCCATACTGTAATCCAAGTGCTTCTGCATAAGCTTGCACAAATCGAGATTTCCCAGCGCCTGGTATACCACCTAGAATCGTCAACATATTTGTTTTCGCACTTATATGGAAATTATAAATGTCCGTTTCATCCAAATATAGCCCTTTGTTACGTACAAAACTTTTTACATACTGTAAAAAGACGGATTCACGCTCATCCCATTCCCATTCATCCTTGTGCACTTTTATTTCCTCTACTTCTACATGCTTACCTTCTTCAGTCATTCGTTTTTTTAATTGCTCATACATGTGATTGCTTACAAAATACAATTGATCTTCTACCGCTATTTCCACATACTTCATCCAGTCATTTAAGTCTATATACTTACATTCCCGCTGCTGTTCAAAATATGCGATTGAACTAATTGATGATGACTTTAAAGATATATTTCCATATAACCTTCCATCGTGCCACAATAATTCGGGAGGCTCAAAGTCTTTCGGATATTTTGGCATTAGAAATGACAAATAGCCATTTCCAAGTTTTCTTTCTAAAGACTCTCCTTTTTTATATTCGGAAACTTTAGGTACTGGAATCATTTTATAGCCATTGGCCATTTCTCGTGGTTCTTCTGCACAAATTAACTCCACGTATATATGTCCTCTTTCATAATAGAGACGAAACATAACCAATTGCTTTTCTAATTTTCTTTTCTTTAATTCCGAAAAGACTTTTTCATTCTTTTTATTGCTACATAAACCTTCAAATACGTATGGTTCATTTTTCAATTGCTCTTGTAACGTGAATGGTATTGGCGATAGGCATTGTACAAAGAAGTTCTCTCCATTCTTCTCTCTCTCTGCTTTTGTAAACTTTCCGATAAACCTCATATAGTACATTCTTTTTATAAAACTTGGCTGAAGAGCTTTATGTAATCTCACCTTCGTCACCTTCTTTTTTTCATACTATTCTTAGTGTATGAAAGAAACGAAAAACTAGAAACAAAAAACCTGACGTTATCCGCCAGGTTCAAAATTAAAACGTATATTAATGAGATGGAAATGTTTTTTTCTCTTGTAAAATGGCATTATGAGCAATTTTCATTTTAGCAAGTACATATCGTAATCGATCTTCAGCGTTTTCATCTGTATTTTGCTGTAATTCCGCCAAATTCTCTACAGCACTCGCTAAATTTTCAATCACTCCTCGTAGTTCAGGATGATGATTAAAAAAGGATTCTTGCACTAATACTTTCCTTACTTCACTCGCTAAATCAACAATTCTGGTTAACTGTTCTTTTTCTTCCATTTTCATCCCTCCTGAATATCTTATGTATTAAATATTCTCTAGACAAAGAAAAAAGCCCTTTATTTAAAAGGACTTTTACATTTTTATATTTCCAGTTAATAACATATAAAGTGATGTGATAGCTGCGATAACAATTGCCCACATTACATATCTCTCAATACCTTTAAAACAACGATTTCCTTTTTCTTTTCTTGCATACATGTAAACAATAATCCCAATTCCATACACGATTGAAACAAGTAATAAATTTTTCAAACCTGCTGCATATAGAAGCCATACAGAATAAGTAGAAGCAATTAAAGCTAACGAACCGTTTTTTACTTTTGCATCTTTTAGTTCGTTTGTAATAACTAATTTAAATTGGAATAACGCTGATAATAAATATGGTACTAAAATTGATGTTGAAGCAATAAAATACATAATTTGATATGTTGATTCTGAAAACAGAACGATTATAAATATAATTTGGGCAACGCCATTTGAGATCCATAATGCCATATGTGGCGTTTGTTTTTTATTTGTTTTCGTAAACACTTTCGGAAACACGCCATCTTTTCCTGCTACGTGGGAAATTTCAGAAACAAGTAAAAACCAGCCTATTAATGTACCTACAAGTGAAGCAACTAACCCGATGTTAATCGCAACGGCGCCCCATGTCCCAACAACATGTTCTAATACATGTCCCATTGACGGGGTTTCTAACACGGAAAGCTCTCCTCTTGTCATCGCTCCCATAGACAAGACAGAAATTAAAATATAAATAGACATTACTAAAATAAGTCCAAGTACTGTCGCTTTACCAACATCTCGGCTATTTTTCGCTCTACCAGATAATACAACCGCTCCTTCAACCCCAATGAAAACCCAAAGAGTTACAAGCATTGTATTTTTCACCTGACCAAGTATAGAGGAAACTGATATAGTTCCTTCTCCCCAAAAATCATGTGTAAATGTATCCCAGCGAAACGCTGTTACCATTACAACAATAAATAATACGATTGGAACTAATTTCCCTATCGTTGCAATAACATTCATAATAGATGCTTCGCGAATTCCAAATAAAATTAGAAAATGAAGCGTCCATAATAAAAGTGATGCACCAACGATAGACGCAACATTATTTCCACCTTTAAAAATGGGGAAGAAATAACCTAATGTACTAAACAGTAACATGATTGTTGCAACGTTTCCTAAAATTCCTGCTAGCCAATATCCCCAAGCACTGTTAAATCCGATATACTCTCCGAAACCAGCACGTGCATAACTATAAATTCCGCCCTCAAGCTCCGGTTTTTGTCTTGCTAACGTTTGATATACGAGCGCGAGTGGAATCATTCCCATCGCTGTAATACACCAACCAATTATTATAGAGCCGCTATTTGCTCCTACTGCTAAATCATGCGGTAAACTAAAAACACCGCCACCAACCATCGTTCCGACTACTAATGCAATTAATGGAAAAAAACCTAACTTCTTTTCTATTTGTACCACCCCATCTGTCATTCTAGGTGTTATGTTCGTTCAACTATTAAAGTCACCTTTTTCTCTAATAGACGTTTCTCTTATATTTTTTCAGGAAAACATTACTTATTCTAAAAGAAAATGAAGAAAAATGGAATACTTTTTTGAAAAAATGTATAAGTATGCACAAAAAAACCGTTCATTTTGTAATGAACGGTCATTTCATACATATAAATTTGTATATTTCTTGTAAAATTAACGAAGTAAATTCTCTTTTTGTAAAAATTGTTTCGCTACTTCTTCACTACTTTTTCCATTCACATTTACTTCATAATTCATTTTTCGCATTTCTTCATCTGTAATCTTCCCAGATAATGTATTTAATACTTTTTCAAGTTCAGGATATTTCTGTAACGTCTCTTTTCTTAATAATGGTGCACCTTGGTACGGTGGGAATAACCCTTTATCATCTTTTAGCACTTTCAGTCCATACTGCTCAAGTTCACTATCAGTTGAATATGCATCGATTACGTTAACATCCCCTGATTGAATTGCACTATAACGTAGTTTCGGTTCCATCGTTTTCACATTTAAAAACTTATAGTTATATAATTTTTGCATTCCTTTATAACCGTCTTCACGATCAGCAAATTCTAATGTGAATCCTACTTTAGCATCCTGTGCCATTTTTCCTAAATCAGAAATTGTATTTATATTATTTTGATCTGCTATTTTTTTCGGCATAGCTAGTGCATATGTATTGTTATACTCCATCGGCTTCAACATAACCATATTATATTTCTTTTCCATTCCAATGCGAGCCTGCTCATATACTTCATCCCGATTTGTGCTTTTTGGCTCTTCTTTCACAAAAGTAGATAAAGCTGTTCCCGAAAACTCAGGGTATATATCTACTTCTCCTGATTTCAATGCTTCAAATACAAATGCTGTTTTTCCAAGACCTGGTTTTAATTCTACGTGTAAATCGGTATCCTGTTCAATAAGCTGCTTATACATTTGAATTAAAATTTCAGGTTCTGATCCAAGTTTTCCGGCAATAACAATATCTTTCTTTTGTGTGTTCCAAAGAAAGGGAGAAGCAATCATTATACAAGTAATACATATCGTCAATATAATACGCTTAGAAGAGCGTTTTGGACTCTCAAGCACTCGAAGTACTACATCAAAGAATAAAGCGAGTAACGCGGCTGGTACGGCCCCTAAAATGATAAGCGCATGATCATTTCGATCGATACCAAGTAATATGAGTTTTCCGAGCCCACCAGCACCTATAAGAGCTGCTAATGTAGCTGTTCCAACAATTAATACCATCGCCGTACGAATACCGGCCATAATAATTGGTAATGCAAGAGGAAGCTCTACCTTCCACAGTCTTCTCCAGCTATTCATCCCCATAGCTCTCGCTGCTTCGATTAAAGATTCATCTAACTCCCTTATTCCTGTATATGTGTTTCGTAAAATAGGTAATAGTGCATACACAACTAATGCAATAATGGCTGGGAGTTTTCCAATTCCTACTAACGGAATTAAAAGTCCGAGTAATGCAAGTGATGGCACTGTCTGCATAACCGCAGAAGTTCCTATTATAAATTCAGCCATTCGTTGTTTTCTCGTTAATAAAATGCCAAGTGGCACCGCAATAATTACTGCAAAAAATAGTGAAATAAGCGATATTTGTAAATGCTCACTTAATGCAGTTAGTAATTCTATTTTTCGCTCTTGGAACGTTTGTATAAAATCAGTCACTGTTTAGCCTCTTTCCTTCATTTGTTCAACAATGTAATTAACAATATGACGACTTGTTAAAACTCCAACATATTGACCATTTTCTTCAACTGGAACGACTTCGTCAGCTCGTACACGAACTAATGCTTCTTGTAAAGAAGAATGCAATGATAATGCATCCCCTTCTACCCGTATACTTTCATCAAGTGGCAATACATCATCTATACTTTTCCCCTCATACCAAGGTTGTCCACGATTTCCAATGAACTCTTCTACAAACTCATTTTTCGGATTATGTATAATACCTTCTGGTGTATCTAATTGAACTACTTTTCCTTCTTTCATAATACAAATACGATCTCCAAGTGATAATGCTTCTTGCATATCATGTGTTACGAATACAATTGTTTTTTGAATCTTCTTTTGCAATTGTACAATATCCTTCTGAAGCTGTTCCCTACTTAATGGATCTAACGCACTAAACGGTTCATCCATAAGAACGATTTTCGGGTTTGCGGCTAATGCCCTTACGACACCAACGCGCTGCTTTTGCCCTCCTGACAATTCATCAGGCATGCGATCGCGATATACGTCTGGATCTAGCCCGACCATCTGTAGCAACTCATCGACACGAGCTTTTATTTTTTCTTTGCTCCATTTTCTCATTTCAGGAACCACTGCAATATTTTCTGCAATTGTCATATGCGGGAACAAAGCAATTTGTTGCAACACATAGCCTATATCCCAGCGTAATTCGTTTATATTATATTGTTGAATATCTTTTCCATCGATTAAAATAGATCCTTCAGTCGTTTCAATTAAACGGTTAATCATTTTCATTGTCGTTGTTTTCCCGCAACCACTCGGACCAATGAGAACAAAAAATTCTCCCTTTTTAATTTCTAAATGCAATGAATCCACTGCTTTCATGCCATCTTCATACGCTTTTGACACATGATTAAATTGAATCACAAATACAACTCCTTTAATGTTGTTTCCTTTATTTTGATGGAATACGGCATTCATTTCAAATGATACGCTTTATAATTAAAAAAGAGCTCAAATTTGAGCTCTAACGGTCGAACAATATCGTTTTCATTATTGCAGCATATTCACGTACATACATTTTTTTCTTAGAACGCATTGGTGTTTCAGCAGCTAATGCCTCCATCTTCATGCCTAAACGCTTTGCAATTATTTTAGTTCTATATAAATGATACGTATTACTTACAACTACCGCATGCTTCACATCATATAAATCCATACTAAACTTGACATTCTCATACGTATTTGTAGATTGATCTTCTATTAAAATACGACTCTCATCTATACCATGTACCATTAAATAGTTTCTCATACTATGAGCTTCCGGTATATCTTCATCTTCCCCTTGACCACCTGAAACAATTACTTTCGCTTCAGGGTGGGAATATAAATATTCCAACGCTACATCCAAACGGTTTTGAAGTGATAAAGACGGTCTATCTCCAAATAACTTTGCGCCTAATATAAGAACGTACGGAGAGTGATTACTCAATTTTTCACGAGCAACATTTTTCATTCGAAACGTCATATAAAGAATGTATAGTGGTGGTAATAATAAGATTATAAGCAAGATCCATTTGTTCATAAATAAATTTGCACTCCCTTTCTTTTTATTATATAGAAAAAGATAGGAAGGCAGAAGTACTTTTTATACGATTGATTTATGACTCCACTCCTAGTTGTTTTTTCACCTCTTTATATACGCTCATATATGCTTTTAATTCTTTAACTAAATCATGAATTAATGGTTTTGCATCTTCTCCCAGTTCACCGTCTTGTACATGAAGTCCATCAAGCACAACTTGTTTTGGGATGGCATTTGCGTATACCCCTCTAGCAACAGTACGCATACTGTTTAATGCGTTAATTCCACCTTTACCGCCTCCTGCAACTGCAAGTAATGCGACGGGTTTATGAACAAATTCACTACTACTTAAGTAATCTAACGAATTTTTCAACGCACCACTCATTGCATTATGATATTCAGGTGTACATAGTACTACACCGTCTGCAGTTTTCACTAACGCCTTTAATTTTTTTACCGCTTCTAATTCACGTTGTGATTCTTCCCCATTATATAAAGGCAGTTCCTCTGCTGCTAAATCGTATAGCTCCCCTTCAAATTGATCGGCAATATATTTTGCCACCACACGCGTTCTACCGAATTTTCTTGGTGTACCATTAATAACGACTAGTTTCATAATTATTTCTCCCCTTTGTTTTCAAGTTATACTTATATATTATCAGAAATTTCTATACAAAACACAATATAAAGAGGGAACTAGCTTGATAAAATAGTATGATAGGCAAAAAAAGAACTCATACGAAAGTATGAGTTCTTCACAATTACGATTCTCCACCATTATGACTCAGTATACCTCTGCTTCCATTCGCTTCAAAATGGGTATACGCTTGTTCTGCTAATTTATTACGTTCTTCTGGTAAAGATATATATTTCAAAATATTTTCTATTATTTTTTCGTACGAAGTAAACACAATTCCTGGCCACTCCATCTCGTCCTCTGGATTACTATTTTCCGAAATAATAAACTTTTTATTTGCCACTGCATAAGATACCCGAGGTGTTTCAAGAATACCTGACAAGTAAAAATGAATATTTAATATAATTTTAGACCTAGCAATCAATTCATTTCTAGCAATTCCCCACGCATTATTTTTAAAAACTATATTTAAATTTGGAGCAACTGCTTTTAATTGATCTAAAATAGCTTGCCGCCTCGAATTAAGAGCACCTATAAACAGTATATCAATGTCTTCAGTGATCTCATCATCAAATGCATCTTTTTTTATTTCCAAAGTTGGAGCATAGTTCATTCCTACATGTTTTATTTCTTTTCCTATCCCTTTTTGTTTTAACCATTCTATATTTTGTTTACTATAATCCCAAATCTCCTTATCTTTTAATAATATTAAATAAAATGGATGTGCATAAGGGCTTCCTTCATATAGCTGTTCTAAATTATAAATAATTGCATTTTTCGGTAGTAGATTCGGGTTATGCGCATACGTATGTGCTCCAAACACAATTGTATTTTTCACATTTTCTAGTATTGTTTCTGATATAATTGCTGTATTTCCCTCTTGCTCCAATCGCCATTTCAAAGCTCGCGCGACATCTATAAAACTACCATACGTCTTTGGGCATATAAAAAGACAATAATCATATTCTTTATTCAAATATGCTTCCATTAGTCTTAAATTATTTTTATATAAATCCACATCCGGATATTTCAGTAAAAGCTCATTTGCATGTTTTTTTGCTACTTTATACATTCCAGCATAATAAGCAGCAATGCACCTTCTTAATTCGATTTTTTCCCGATGCTCTTCTGCTACGTCCATGTCTATAAGAAGATTTGCGATACAATACGCTTTTAAATGATCGCGATCATAATAATAATCTAGTAGTGGCATCAATTCTTCATACGTATTTCCATGCACAGATTCCCCTAATTCTAGCGCCCATCGTATTAATTCCATGATTACTCCACTACTCCTTTAACCGAAAATGTATTTAATAAAATTTCGCATTACTTTCTACCATATTTGCTATATGCAACGGTAACTCTTCTTTTTTCGATTCCAAATATTTTTGTGATACTGCACCTAAATGTTTTTTATGCGGTATATAAAAAGCACTTATAGAAATCTCATAGTCAAATAAGTAATCATACACATGATAATCTACAAATAGAAGATCATTTTTCGGAAAAGGAATTTCCTTCCCTTGCAGGGCATACATCAAAGCAATATTATTTTGAGATTTTAATCGATACATTCTTGCAAGTTGGTATAATGGTTCAGCCCGAGTTGGTCTATATTCCCACGCTCTTTGAAAATAAAGAATAGCTAATGCTGTATTTTGCTCTTCTTGATTCTTTGCATTTTCTATTTCATCAGCTTCTGTTACTTCATATTGTTTATTTGCTGAACGGTTTGCTAATTGTTCATAACAAAATCCTATTCGCAATAACGAATAGAACACCTCTTCAACCCATCCACCTGCTTCCACCCGTTTTTTATACCATTTAATCGAATCTTCAAATTGACTTAAATGAAAATAAGTTTGGGCTAAATAAAATAAATATCTTATATGCAAATCTGGCGTTGTTTCTGGATCATTTAATCCTTGTAACAACAACCTCTCATCTCTCTCAAATTTATCAGCTTTACTCCCACCATCTCCTGGATCGTTAACGACAAGTGTCTCTAGCCTAGCTACCCTCGTATTGTAATCCGCACCAACTTTGGAACGATCTATATCCCAATACTCATGAGTAACACCAACAGATTTCCATGGTAAAGAAGCTTTCAGAAGGCGTGTAAGCCAATACTTAATATGAATATCATATTGCAATGTAAGATAATGGTCTTCCGTTAAACTAGTCTTATCAAAATCAGGATCAACTTCTAATATCATATCCGCATCTAATATTAATAAATAATCTGCTTCTGGATATGTTTTTTGTGCCAATGACACTGCTAAACTTCTGTTATAACCAAAGTTTTTAAATGGTTCATGATGAACTGTTCCAGGGATTTCATTTTCTTTACACCAATTTTCAATAATTTCAGGTGTATGATCTGTTGATCCCGTATCACAAATAGAAACAAAATCTACAATTGATTTTGTAGCATTTAAACATCTTTCCATAATTCTAGACTCGTTTTTAACAATCATACAAAGACATAACTTTTTTTCTTCCCCTGCATTCTTCACTTGCTCATTTCCCATTTAACCACCTCATATTTTATTAACACGCTCTTTTCATATGTAACACCATTTCATAGCTACATTGATGACATAATCATCCTTTTACTATTTATGACAACTTCATTTTATTTATTCTTACTTTTATGTTAGGACATCTTTCATGCTTCACTATATATTTGATACAATCAGTACAAATAAACAGTGATTGACGGTGTTTTTAAAGTAGAGATGTCTTACACTATAAAAAAGAAACTTGCGCCTTTGCACAAGTTTCTTTTCGAAAATCATTTCCTATTTTTTCACAACTTCATGTCCACCGAACTGATTACGAAGAGCTGAAACTACTTTTCCGTGGAATGTATCATCTTCTTGAGAACGGTAGCGCATAAATAATGACATTGCGATTACTGGTGCTGCCGCTTGAAGTTCAAGTGCTGTTTCCACAGTCCATTTCCCTTCTCCTGAAGAGTTCATCACACCTTTAATACCATCTAGTTTTGGATCATCTGCAAATGCCTTTTCAGTTAAGTCCATTAACCAACCACGGATAACCGATCCGTTTGCCCATACTTTTGCAACATCTTCATAATTGAAATCAAAATCACTTTTATCTAACACTTCAAATCCTTCAGCAATTGCCTGCATCATTCCGTATTCAATACCGTTATGAACCATCTTTAAGAAATGACCACTTCCGACGCGGCCTGCATAAGAATACCCATTCTCTACTGCTAAATCTTTAAATAAAGGTTCTAATTGATCATAAATTTCTTTTTCTCCACCAACCATTAAGCAAGCGCCGTATCTAGCTCCTTCTACACCACCTGATGTACCGATATCAACGTAATGTAAACCAAAGCTTTTCGCTTCTTCAGCACGGCGTAACGTATCTTTATAGAATGAATTTCCGCCTTCAATAACGATATCGCCTTCTTCTAATAATGGATATACATCTTTTAATACTGACTCAACAACTTCTCCCGCAGGTACCATTACCCAAATTGTACGAGGGGCTTCTAATTCAGCAATCATTTCTTTTAATGTATGACGAGCAGTAATTCCTAAAGCCCCAGCCTTTTCAACAAGCTCTTTATTTACGTCATATACAACAACTTCATGTTTGTCTTCATATAAATGTTCCGCTAATGGGAATCCCATTTTTCCTAATCCAATTAAACCTAGTTTCATATTAATCAATCTCCCATTCTATACAAATATATTTAATAACGAAATGAGTCCAAGTGCTACAACAGATAATATTGTCTCCATTGCAGTCCATGTTAATAATGTTTCCTTCACAGTCATTCCGAAATACTCTTTAATCATCCAAAATCCAGAATCATTTACATGTGATAAAATTAATGATCCTGCACCTGTTGCAAGTGCTAATAGTTCAACGTTTACACCTGGTGTACTTGCTGCAATCGGTGCTACAATTCCAGCTGCTGTCATCATAGAAACCGTTGCCGATCCAGTTGCGATTCGGATAAGTGCCGCAATTCCCCAACCTAATAATATCGGTGAAATATGAGATTCTTTCGCCATTTCTGCGATTGTCGTTCCAATTCCAGAATCTAATAATACTTTATTAAACGCGCCGCCTGCACCGATAACTAACAGTATGTTCGCAATAGGCCCTAAGCAATCATTTGTAAATTGTAATACTTTATCTTTTGAGAAACCTTTTGCATAACCAAGACTAAAGAAAGAATATATCGTTGCAATTAATAATGCAACGATTGGATCTCCAATAAAGTGCAATACTTGTGCAAGTTGACTTGTTTTGTTTAGCGCGACTTCCGCAATCGATGCACCTAGCATTAGAAATACTGGAAGTAAAATTGTAAACAATGTATTTCCGAAACTAGGAAGCTCCTTCTTCTTATCTCTTTCAATAAATTGCTCCGCTATATCTAATGGTACTTCTTTATGTATACGAGCACCAATCCATTTCCCGTAAAGCGGACCTGAAATGATTGCAGTTGGAAGTCCGACGATTAAAGCATATAAAATTGTCTTCCCTACATCTGCTTTAAAAATACCTACTGCTGCCATCGCTGCTGGATGTGGCGGAACGAGTCCGTGTACAACAGATAAACCTGCTACTAGTGGTATACCGATTGTAATAAGTGATACCCCTGTTTCTACCGCAATTGTAAATACTAATGGAATTAACAGTACAAATCCAACTTGGAAAAACACTGGAATCCCTACTAAAAATGCAACGAACATCATTGCCCAGTGAACACGTTTCTTCCCAAAACGATCAATTAATGTGTTAGCAATTCGTTCAGCACCGCCAGATTCGGCCATCATTTTTCCAAGCATCGTTCCTAATGCTAATACTATCGCTAAAAACCCTAACGTATTACCAAGCCCTAGTTTAATAGAATCGATAATCCCTGGATCTTTTGGTGAAGTTCCAATCAATGGCATTCCCATTGCTAGCCCTACACCAATTGCTGTTAAAATTAACGCGACAAATGGATGCCATTTTACTACCGTAATAAGTAAAAGTAGTATGACAACTGCCGCTAGTACGATCCCAACTACCATTTCTCCCAATCCCCCTATTGTTTACGTTGGAAAGCAGCTATACAATCAAATTCTTCTTTCAAGCGATTGTAAAGTCGTTCATACATATAAAACATTTCTAAATATATAGCCGTATTTTCTTTATTCGGTACATGGTGATGTACAATATCAATCCAATCCTTTACCTCTTCAAGAGAATCAATTTTTCCTACAGCATATAAAGCAACTGCCGCTGCCCCAAGCGCAGATGCTTCATGACTTTCAGGAACAAGCAATTCTTTTCCCATCATATCGGATAGCATTTGTCTCCAAAATGCAGATTTCGCAAACCCTCCTGAAACGCGTATTTCAGTAAGTGGACCTGTACAATCTCTAATTGCGAGTGCCACAGAATATACGCTCATACACACACCTTCCATGACTGCTCGTATAAAATGTTCTCGTTTATGCTGAAGGTTTATTCCAAAGAATGTACCACGCGCATTTGCATTCCAGTAAGGTGCACGTTCTCCAGATAGAAACGGTAAAAATAGCAATCCACCTGCTCCAGCTGGTACACTTTCCGCATATTTAATTAATAAATCATATGGATCAATGCCAAGCTTCCTTGCAACTTCTTGTTCTGGGCTACCAAATTCATCACGTAACCATCTCAGTAATATTCCGCCGTTATTCGTTGGTCCGCCTATCACCCAGTGCTCGTCTGTTAATGCATAACAAAACGTTCTTCCTTTTTCATCTGTATTAACACTTGATGAAATTGTTCGAACCGCACCACTTGTTCCAATCGTAATTGCAGCTGATCCAGGCGATATTGCCCCAACGCCTACATTCGCAAGAACACCATCACTTGCACCAATAACAACTGGAGTATCTTCACGAATGCCCATCTTTTGTGCTAATTCAGGTTTCATACCCGATAAAATATATGTAGTTGGCACAGGTGTTGATAATTGTTCTGATGACATATGTAACATCGTTAAAACATCTTCATCCCAGTTTAATGTTTCTAAATTAAATAACCCAGTAGCAGATGCTATTGAATAATCCACTACGTAACGTGAAAACAATTGATAAATAACATACTCTTTTATGGAAATAAATTTAGAAGCGCTCGCATATAATTCTGGCTCTTCCTCTTTCATCCACAATAATTTAGAAAGCGGCGACATCGGATGAATTGGTGTGCCTGTTCGTCTATAAATGTCATGCCCATTCATATGTTGTAATAATTTTTCCGATTGTTTCGTACTTCTATTATCTGCCCAAATGATAGAACGCGTTAATGGTGCACCGTTTTTATCTACTGCAATTAATGCGTGCATTGCTGTACTAATACCGATTGAAGAAATATCCTCTGGTAACACGTTACCCTTTCCGATGGCAACGCTTACAGTTTTATATACAGCAGCACATATTACATCAGGATCTTGCTCAGCCCATCCGACCTTTGGTTGAATAATTGGATAATCAACTGCATGTGACGCAACGACTTTTCCTTTTTCTGTAAACACAACCGTTTTTGTACTTGTGGTACCGATATCAATCCCGATTACTCTCCCCCTTGTTTCCATGCGAATCTTCCCTTCGTTTCTAGCAAAATATGATCTAGTAAACCGTTTACATGAATTAGTATATAAAATATTTTTTCATTAATCAAGTTTTAAAAAGAAAATTTTTTTCACGATAAAAAATTTATCCCCCTCATTCCATTTCACTTACATACTAAATTTAGATTTTCCCCGCGGTAAAGTTGCGATATATTCGTTACGCAACACACTCTCTTTTTCTTTCATTAACAACACATACATAGTCCTTCCTTACGTTCTACTCATTTGCATGAAAAAGGAGTTGTACAGCAACTACCTCCGCAATGGAAATTTTGTGCACTTTGCTCGTTTTTATTGTATTAAGTTCACTCGTCCTTTTATCTTAATAGTCTTAGAGTGCGGATCCTACTATCACTTTATTAACTTGTAAATATATGTTCCATACTATAAAACCTAATAACATTTATATTTTTCAGAAAAATAAAACAATATTTTAGACTTTATTGTATAATGTTGTAAAAAGATGTCGGAGGGATTTAATGTTACATAAAATATCTCAATTCACAATTAAGCTTTCATCAATTCTTTTATCACTGTTACTATTATTAAATTTACCTTATTTATTTATCACTCAACAAGGATTCACCTTTCAACCAATTTATTTTTTTAACCAGATCGTTACTATGTTAAAACAGGTTTTCTCACCTGAATCATTGTTGGTTATAGGATCAGACCCAAAGTTTGGTCATTTAAAAACAACACCATTATTTCCAACTGTTTTAGAACCTTACCTATATTCGTTTATTGTATTATTTGTGGCCTTTTTGCTTGCGCTCTTTATCTCATCTAGCATGGCATTTTTTTATTTTTTAGCAAAAGATTATATAAAAAAATGGATAAACCGAATTGTGTTCATATTAGAAGCTGTCCCTGATATGATGATGATGATTTGTTTGCAAATATTTTTCATTTGGGTACTTAAGAAATTTGGGGAAGCTCCTTTCACCATTATTTCTTTTAATGAAAATCGCGCTTATTTACTCCCTATTTTATCTTTAGCGGTCTTACCTACATTACAAATGTTTCGGATGATGGTGTTATACATACAAGAAGAACATGGAAAACATTATGTAGAGGTTGCATATGGAAAAGGTCTTTCATCAAGTTATATACTACGCATTCATTTATTCAAAAATATATCTATCCACTTCTTCTACCATTTAAAAACGATTTTTGTTTTCTTACTTTCTAACTTATTCATTTTAGAATTTGTTTTTAATATGCAAGGTATTATTCAATTTTTATTTAAGAAGGCGTTTATTTCACCTCCCGCTGCATTTATTATACTTGTCATGATTATTTTACCGTTTTATACCATTTTTCAAATAATCTCTCTCATGATGAATAGATGGCAAAAACAATTGAAAGGAGTAGCTTTATGAAATCTATTTGGAAATCAAAACGCTTTTTAATCGGCTTTACTTATTTATTCATACTTGTTTCAGCTAGTTTTATTTATAGTTGGTTCTTTAAAGATAACATCCCAAAACCTCCTCAGTTACTTTACAATGACAATAACGAATTACTTGGAAAGGCTCCCTTTCCACCATCGTTAATACCACCTTTTGGATCTGATCGTTTTGGAGAGTCTGTTTTCTTACAAATTATAGAAGGAGCAAAATTCACTATCTTATTAGCTGTGGCAATTAGCTTCTTTCGAATTTTATTCGGAACATGTATAGGAATCCTCTTAAGTTTATATGCTCCAAAATTCAAGAGATTTTTCCAGGCATGCTCAGAAGTTTTTTACTATATTCCTACTTTATTTATCGCATTTATACTCATCACGCCCGTTAATATTGTAATCATATCAAATGCTGATAGATTAGATCCAAATATTTCATTTGCGTTTTATCAAGTACTCGTACTTATTTTCGTCGCTCTGCCTACACTTTCTTTATATATATCCTCAGAGGTTGATGAATTTATGAAACAAGATTATATTTTAAGTTCACAATTATTGGGTGCTAGCCGTTTTCATATTATCAAAAAACACTTACGAGTCTTATTACTTGACCGCTTATTTGTTTTATTTATGGAACATATCGTCCAAACTCTCATACTCGTTATCCATTTAGCGTTGCTTGATATTGTAATTGGTGGGATACAAATGCGTGAACTCTATGACGGAGTACTCAAACCTGTTTCTCTATCGAATGATTGGGCAGGCCTTATTGGATTAAATCGTAATGAAATGAATCTTTCATGGTGGATTATTTTTTATACTCTCGTTTCATTCTTTATTACGATTCTATTTATTAAGCTTATGACAATCGGGATTCAAGATGCACTGAAAGCAAGAGATTCGCAAGTTGTAGCAATTCAAACCGTTCCAAATCATAAAAAATTTGTTAAAAGTAAAGATTCTTTTTCGTTTGTAGATAAAGTGAACCTTTAATCCTTTCTCGTTAGTCGACATTGATAGTAGTGGAATGCAAAGAAGATGATTCCTGTTGAATGCAGGGATCATCTTCTTTCTGCTGTCTAACTTTTTTACATGTCTTTAGCTAGACTCATGCTTTTTATATTTAAAATGAATTATTTGCAATCACAATTATGCTGTTTAAAATCGATTACCATACGTCCTTGAATTCTACCTTGTTCCATTTCTTCGAATACATTTTGTACTTTATCTAGAGAACAAGTTTGAACAACCGGCACTACTTTTCCTTCTGCACCGAACATGAATGCCTCTTCTAAGTCTTTACGAGTACCGACTAGAGAACCAACTACTTCAATTCCATCTAGTACAAGTCGCGGAATGTTTAAATCCATAGTTTCTACCGGTAAACCTACTGCAACGACTTTACCACAAGCACGTACTGCATCAACTGCTGAGTTGAATGCTACTTTAGAAACGGCTGTTACTACAGCAGCATAAGCACCACCAAACTCATCTTGAACAATCTTATCAGCAGGGCCTTGAGAAATTGGATTGATAGTCATATCCGCACCAACCTCTTTTGCTAACGCTAATTTATCGTCATTAATATCTACTGCAATTACCTTTGCACCAAATACGTTTTTAGCATATTGGATAGCTAGGTTACCTAATCCACCACAACCATAGATGACGATAGGTTGACCAGGTTTAATGTCTGATACTTTTATTGCTTTATATGTAGTTACGCCCGCACATGTGATTGATGATGCTTGAGCAGGATCTAATCCTTCTGGTACTTTCACCGCATAATCAGCTGTAACAATACATTGTTCTGCCATACCACCATCTACTGAATAACCAGCGTTCTTAACTTCACGGCAAAATGTTTCTCTACCTGTTACGCAATATTCACAACGTCCACAAGATTGGAACATCCATGCAATACTTACACGGTCACCTACCTTTAGTGAAGTTACATCATCAGCAATTTTCGTAACAATACCTACACCCTCATGACCAAGAATACGGCCATCTGTGTTTCCAAAATCATGATTTGCAACGTGTAAATCAGTATGACAAACCCCACAATACTCTACATCTACTAGCGCTTCACCTGAGTGTAACGGACGTAATTTCTTTTCAATAACTTCAATGTTTGCTTTACTATTTTTATTTACCACTACTGCTTTCATATGTGATCTCCCCTTTAGTGTTTTAGAATTTTAATGAGTTCATCTCACAACTTCTGTCTTCACTGGTTTGGCTAATTATTATGCCAAATTTAAATGTTCAATCATCATTACACGTTCATCATAACATGTAATTTTAAAAGCCTATTGTTAAATATTGAACAATATTTGAATTATTAACCAAATGTTTATTTGAAGGGAAAACCGAAATTGCATCTATGTATAGTTTATTAGAACTCTACGCGGGAGTAAAAAACTCAATTAATAAAGATTTTTTAAAACAGGAAATTATAATCATCAAATTTTCACAAAAAACTATTGGCCAATATAAAAAGCCCTTCAATTGAAGGACTTTTTATATTCGTTTCATCGAAATTGTTTCACGTATACTTTGTAAATTTTGCAACGTCTCTTCTTGGCGTTGTAACGATAACCCAACGTACAAAGTATCTAATAAACTTAACTGTGCTAATCTTGATGAACTTGCTTCTGTGCGGAATTCCGTCTCACGTGTTGAAGTATACAAAGTAATATCAGCAAGTTGACTTAATGCTGATTTCTGATAGCTCGTAATTGCAATAATGTGAGCTCCTCTTGCTTTTGCTACTTCTAACGCTTCCAGTAACCCTTTATTGCTACCAGAATGAGAAATTGCAATTACCACTGCTTCTTTAGTAAGTAAACCCGCACCCATAATTTGAAAATGTGAATCTGTATGAGCAATACAAGAAATACCCGTTCTCATAAATTTATGATATGCATCCATCGCAATAATACCAGAACCACCATTTCCATAAAACTCAATACGACTTGCATCTTGCAATACCTTTACGGCTTGCTCTAGCGCTGTATCATTTAACAAATGCAATGTATCTTGCAGTCCTGTAATATGCGAATGAAAAACTTTTTTAGCAACAGTGACCATACTATCTTCTGCCGATACTTCTTCATGAATATTTTGCATAGGAGTATGTACAATTTCACGAGCTAATGTAATCTTTAAATCTTGAAACCCTTGAAAACCGAGATGCTTACATAAGCGGAATATCGTAGCTTCAGAACTATTCGTAACTTCAGCTAATTCTGTAATAGATTTATGTACAACATCTTGTGGATGTTTCAATATATGTTCGGCAATACTTCGCAATTTCGGTGATAAACCGTTTAACGAAGCTTGAATTTTTCCAATCCCACTTCTTGTACCTGGCATAGCATATCTTCCCCTTCCATCGTAGTTTTATTGTACCTAATTATAGAAAGAAGAAAAACCTTTATTTAGCACTACTATAAATTGAAACTTTAATCAGTGAGAGTATTGTACATCTACCACTAATTATAAGCCCGCAAATAGCGGGATAAATTTTAAATACTCCTATGTATTCTGTCGTAACAAGGGACATAATTATTCATACTTATTATTTCCCCCGTGCTTCACCGCATATAATGCAGCTTGCGTACGATCATCTACTTCCAATTTAGCTAAAACATTTGAAACGTGTGTTTTCACAGTCTGTTCTGTAATATGAAGCTCTGCTGCAATTTCTTTATTACTTCGCCCTTTCGCAATTTCACGAAGTACTTCTTGCTCTCTTTTCGTTAACATGGAAAAAGGTTTTTCTTTTTCTTTTTCTTTCTTGACTGCTGACCGTCCGAATAGTGCTGGTGTTACTTTCGGATGAAAATTCGCATTTCCTTCATGTACTGCAATGATAGAAGCAACAAGTTGCTCTGGTTGTACTTCTTTTAATTGATAACCATCTGCTCCAGCTTCCAGTGCTGGTAAAACATAATCTTGCTCTGAAAAACTGCTTAATATAAGTATCTTTATTGTTTCATCATATTGTTTTATCCGTTTTGTTGCTTCTATACCATCCATCTTCGGCATTGATAGATCCATCAATACTACATCTGGTCTTTCCGTTTGAATGAATATTAATGCCTCTTCACCATTTTCTGCTTCCCCAACTATTTCAAATTCTTCTCTCGTTTTTAAAAAGAATACAAGTCCTCTTCGAACGATATGATGATCCTCAACTAGTAGTAATTTAATCTTCAATCTTCTTCTCCCCTTTAAACCGGCAATTGAATTTCAATTTTTGTACCCTTTTTCAGCTCAGTTTTTATTTGAAATGATCCCCTCATTAACTGAATACGTTCCTTCATACTTTTTAAACCGAGCGCTGACTCTCTTACGTGATCTTGTATAAATCCTATTCCGTTATCCTCTATGTAAAAATACAACTGGTTATTTTCTATTTTTAAAAGAACATTTACCTTTTCACATGAAGCATGTTTTTTACAATTATGTATTGCTTCTTGACTAATACGCCATAAAACTTCTTCTATTTCATCTCCAATTGAAACCATACCATCAATTCGAACTTCCACCTGAATCCCTAACAACTTTCCGTAATTTTTAATTGCTTCTGCTAAACCTTTCTCTAATCCTTCCGGTCTTAATTGCCAAATTAAAAGTGTCATTTCTTGTAATGCTTCCTGTGATAATTCTCCAATATAGCTCAACATCTCTTGCAAGTCTCTATCTTGCGTCATATTTAAAGTACCTTTTGCTGTTAGCATAATAGAAAATAACAATTGTTTTACTGAATCATGTAAATCACGTGCAAGTCGATTTCTTTCAGCTACCACTACGTATTTACGTTCTTTCTCTACTAACTGAATACGTTGTATTGTCGTTCCTATTTGAAATGCAATTGATTCTAGTAATGCTAATTCTTCCTCTGAAAAATGTGTTTTTTGAGGTGAGGCCACATTTAATAGACCAAACTTCTCCGATCCAGACCTAAGGGGAATTGTCGCATGATGCGTAACATCTTCGGTCTCTCCCCAATTACATTCAATCGCATCCTCTATCCGCTTACATTCAATAATATTTGTTGCTTTTTCTAATCTCCCATTCACAAAACGCTCTACACACCAGCAATCTCCTTCACACATCGGCTTCTTCTCTTTCCATGTAAGAGCCGGTGGTAAGTTTTCATCTACAAGCATACGGTGCTTTCCACTTTCATCGATAAAGAATATCCACCCTGTTTGTAAATTCATAACTTGTAACAATGTATGTAACACTTTTTCTAACATGTCCTGTAAGTCTGTTGCTTCATTTAATAATTCAGCAATTGCTTTTAATGCTTCTAAACGATGCATCTCTTTTTCTTCAAAGTTCATTTTCATCACCAACTACCATTATAACATTAAGAAATTTCTAAATTCTACAAATAAAGAAAGAACCGAATTCCTTCAGTTCTTTCTTTAAATTAATCATTTTATTATTGTTTTTCTATCCAATATTAAAAACAGAATTTTGTTAACAAACTGTTCTTGTTCTTCTTTAGCTGTCCGATAAAGATTGTCCACCATGGTTATGCTGTAAACTTTCAGTAGTAACGACCATATTTGCTGCTGGCATTTGCACTTGATTCTTATGGAACATAGACATTAATTCAAACCTTACTTGTCTAGAAGTTTCAAAATAATCTTCTGGCTTTATTAAACCTGTAATACAAAATTCATATCCAACATATTTAAGATTCGGGTTTAAATCTGTGACACCAACATATTTAAACGATTCAACAGCTTCATCCTCTACTTTATAAAGACTCGAAGCCAATTTTTCATTACAATTAACACAAACTTCTTCTAACAACTCCTTAACTCTTATAGGATCTTCCTGATAACTTACCGTAATCCGTTCAATTACGCGCATCCATCCTTTATTAAAATTTTGTATCGTCCTAATCTCTCCGTGTGGTATCGTAAGAAGTTTTCCTGACCATTCACGAATTTGCATAAAACGAATACTAATTTCCTCAATCGTTCCTGAATTTGTTCCGTTAAAAGTAACAAAATCGCCAACACGAAACTCTTTGTCCGCTAATCTCGCAAAGCCTAATATAACATCTTTTAACATCTGTTGTGCAGCAAAACCGATAACAACACCCGCTATCCCTGCACCTGCAATGATACTTTTTATATCTACAAATTGGCTAATTAAATATATGATTAGACTGATGATGATGATATATCTAAAAATAGATCGAATCACACTTTGAATTGTTTGCTCTACCTCTTCATCAAAAAAGCTTGATTTCCTAAAAAACCAATCAATAATGCGGTTAATTACAAAAGAGATAATGATTAGTACTAAAGCAAATAGTAAAAATCTTAAAAGTAAAAACTCTCTTACATAATTAAAAAATTCTTCAGTATACGTTAATAAACTCATCCATACACACCCTTAACTAATGAAAATTTTATGAAAAACTAATTTATTGTCATACCTTTTGATTTCCTTAAAACTTGTTACACTTTCTTCTATAAATATATCCTTTTTTATTATCTAAAGGGAGATAACAATAGAATTTTTTATAAATGACTTTATGTTAAGACCTCAATACTTACCTAAACAAAAAGGGGAATATTAACACAACGCCGAATAGTTCATTTGAAAATATTTTGACTCGCGGAGGTTAACTAACAATGGGCTATATCGAAGAACTAAGAGAAGTTATTGGATCAAGACCACTCAATCTAGCTGGCGTTGCTGTAGCTGTTTTCAATGAACAAGGACAAATATTACTACAACAAAGGCGAAATGGTGTTTGGGGTGTTCCCGGTGGATTTGTTGAACTTGGCGAATCAACAGAAGAAGCCGGAAGACGTGAAGTTCTTGAAGAAACAGGGATTGAAATAGGAACTTTGCAGTTAATACATGTATTTTCCGGAAAAGAATTTTTTGTGAAATTACCGAACGGAGATGAATTTTACCCTATAACAATCGCATACCTTTGCAAAAACATTACAGGTGGTACGTTAAAAGCTGATGGGTTTGAATCATTGCATGTACAATTTTTTGATTTAAATGGATTACCAGAAAAAATTAGTCCATTTATAAAAAAACTAATCAAGCAAAACGTCGTCACAATTTAAACGAAAAAAGAGACCTTTTTTAAAGGCCTCTTTTTTCACTTCACTTCTGCATGTAAGCATGACTTAAAATGTCCAAGTGCAAATTCATGTCCTTGCGCATTAAAAGATGCAACCGCCTTTTCATAAACTACAATTTTAAATCCTTTATTATAAGCATCTACTGCTGTGTGAAGAACACAAATATCAGTACAAACACCTACAAGATGTACTTCTTCTATTCCTCTTTCTCGTAACTTCATCTCTAAACCTGTTCCTGCAAATGCACTATATCGTGTTTTATCCATATAATATACATTCTCTGCATTTTTATATGTTTCGTATACCTCTTGTAATTCACCAAACAAATCTCTTCCATTTGTGCCAGCTATATTATGAGGCGGGAATAACTTTGATTCTGGATGATATACATCATTTTTTTCATGTTTATCAATCGCAAAGACAACGTAATCTCCATTTTCAATATATTGCGTCGTTATATGTACAATTTCCTTCTCAATTTCTTGACCTGGTTTTCCGCAAGTTAAAGCACCTTTTTCCGCTACAAAATCATATGTATAATCAATATTAATAAGAGCTCGTTTCATAACTACTATCTCTCCTTCTTCTGTTTCACAGTAAACAATAGAAAATTTGTTATTACGACATCGTATGTACTATTCGACATTTCAAATGAAATACCTACATTTTTCTTGTAAAACTTACCTTAATTCGAGTTTATCATAAAGTGAAACTTTAATCATTGGAGAGTTTGTTCATCTCCAATGATTATTAGTTAAACCAATCGGACAGTTGATCTCCCACCTAATCTCCTCACATATACCGAGTTTAAGGCGAGGTCTTACTGCCCATTAATGAGGGATATAATAGATACTCAATGGTAAAACAACTAGATCCTATTACTAAGTCATGAATTTGGTAATTAAACGTAATTTGAATCACCTCTTGTATCGTAAACCAAATTACTGCCATCATTATACTAATCAAGACGATACGAATACACCGATTCACATCTTCAACCTCTTTCTCTGTCATAGTAGTAACAAGTGATTTCTTCCTATTTAATCGTATTAGAAAACGAAACAAGTTATTCACTCTTGCACACTCTAGTCCAAATAAAAAAGCACACTACTTTTTTGAGTAATGTACTTTTTATTCTTCTTAAGACGCAGGCTTTGTCTCAAATGTTGCTTGATTAAAACTAATAACCTTTCCTTTCGGGTCATTGTTTTCATACTGAACTGCAGTAACCGTATGATTACCTGTCTCAAGCGTCTTTTCTTTTAATTGTACTGTTGTCTGTGTTGTACTAGTGACTTGATGTTTATCTGCATATACTTGATCTACAAATATAAATGTTTCTTTATCGTTTTGAAAATTAGAAAGCTCTAATTCAACTTGCTGAATTAAAGTATCCTTTTTGATGAATACAGCCGGTATATTACCATTTTCAGAAGTACCGTCTGGTGTAATGACTTTTACTTTTCCTTCTCCAACTGGCACTGCTCCTTCAGGAAATACAACTATATTCTCATTACTTGCATTTACAACTTTTTCTTCCTGCTTTGATTGCGCATCCTCTTTTTCCTGCGGAGCACCGCAACCGGCTAATAACAATACAGACAATCCAGTGATTATGAATTTTTTCAAAATTCATCCCCCCTGTCATTTCATTATAATTTATTATACAAAAATAACTTTTAAATTTTAAAACTAATTTTAAAACTTTCATGAACAAATAGAATCTTGCTCACGATTAATGTATCATATTTTCCTTAATAGAACATTAATTTTTTTTATGAAATAAATAGTAATTCCCTCTTCTCTATCATTTTAGCCCAACAGATGAATTACATACCTGTCCAAAATAAAAAGACATTGTTCATTCAATGTCTTTTTATTTTAGGCTTTAAAAAACAAATGTTGTAATCTCATCTACTTCTTTTCTTGGAAGTTTCTTAGGCTTATCTTTTGGAAAACCGAGTGAAATAACCATATTTATTTGTTTTTCAGGCTCAATTTGTAAATATTGTCGTAGTTCATCTTGAGCTAACAATACCGGCCCTGTCATCGGGCAAGTACCAAGCCCCTTCGCATGTGCAGCCAACATTAAGTTTTGTGCCGCTAAACAGCTACTCTTAATTCCTTCTTCTTCCCAAACTGAATCTGGAACAAAAGCAATTGGATCAAAAATCTTTTCACGAAACTTTGATTCATATGGTGTGGCCAAACATACGATTAATACTGGCGCCTCCGAGAAAGCTGTTGCATATGGTCCGAAAGAACGTGTAAGTAATTTCCCTGCTTTCTCTTCTCCGTTTTCTGCCGCTTTTGCCGCAAGTTTATGTAATGCATCCCATGTCATTTGTTCAATTTCTTTAATTTTCTCTCGGTTCATAATGACCAAGAATTCCCACGTTTGTGAGTTCGTATCACTCGGTGCATAACGAGCACAATCAATAATTTCTTTTATATCACTAGTGGATACTTCTTGTTCTGTAAACTTTCTAACACTTCTTCTACCGTGAATTACTTCTTTAAAATCTTCATAATTCATACATTAAATCCCCTTTTTACAGCGTTTTCAAAACTTGTCCTATGCTTGAATTATATCATGAAAAAAAGCTGGGGGAGTACCAGCTTTTTTCCTCAATATTAATTCGTAACTTTAAACAAACTAATACTTTCTTCATACGCAACTTGGAGTTTTTTTGTAATTGGTCCTCTTTCGCCGGTTCCAAACTGTTCATCACCAATTTGAACGACTGGGAATATTTCAAGTGGTGTCGCTGTAAAGAAACACTCCTCAGCCTCATATACTTCTTGTAGCGAAAATTCTCGTTCTTCTACTTCAATATGTAACTCTTTCGCTAAT
Organism: Bacillus sp. BB51/4; assembly: GCF_008368845.1. Classification (NCBI taxonomy): domain Bacteria; kingdom Bacillati; phylum Bacillota; class Bacilli; order Caryophanales; family Bacillaceae; genus Bacillus; species Bacillus sp. BB51/4. Next base: position 363,530 of record NZ_QOSC01000013.1, on the reverse strand, counting down.
GTAATAACGTAGTGACGTGTAATGCCGTGTAGAATGAAATTATCAGTAGGATGTGTAATCAATCTATTATTTTTCACCATAAAGAAATTCGAATGACACCCTTCAGTTACAATTCCATCTCGTACTAATATCGCTTCTTGATAGCCTTGTTCGTTTATTTTATTTTTAATCATAATATTAGGGAGCAGATTTAAAGATTTTATATGACAGAACTTCCACCGTATATCCTCTTCTACAGTAACTTTTATTCCTCGTTCCATAGCAGCAATTGGTCTTGGAAATGAAACAATATTTGCAAAATATGTTGGTTGCATATTTGACTCATATACATGATTACGTGCTTGAGCACCTCTTGATATTTGCAAATATACATTCCCGTCTTCTTGAAATCGATTTTTTTCAATCATTTGATGCAACTCTTCCACTAACTCTTCCTTAGTAAACGGTGGAATTAGTTTTATTTCTTCCATAGAATTAAAGAATCGTTCTAAATGTAAATCTAATAAATGTGGCTTCCCATCATATAGTCTAAATACCTCGTATATACCATCACCAAATTGAAAGCCTCTCTCCTCTAATGGAATCATCGGCTGTTCTTCCTTCGTATTTACAATTCTTCCGTTAAACAAAATCCAATCTTTATGAGTAGCTTTCATTCATTCCCACTCCTTTATTCCATAATTGGTTTAATTGTACAACTTATCCACACTCAAAAGAAGGAATTTTCTGTATTTTCACAAATAAAAAAGTACATCACCCATTTAAAGTGATGTACTCGACCATTCATTTACTTTAGAAAATATTTTTCAATATCATCTAACATAAGGTTTGCAGCTACAATACCACCTGCTGTATTCCAAATCACTTCATCTACTTCGAATACTTTATTATCTTTAGAAGCCTGTAACTGCTTAAAGAGCGGATCTTCTGTCCATTCTTTCGCTAACGTGTTTCCTTCATTATTCTTATCCGCATCTTTATCAGATGTGAAATAGAATAAGTAGTCCCCGTCCATATTTGGAATTTGTTCTTTTGTAATTCCTTTTATCGCAAATTCATCTTTATCTTGTAGTGGTGGTCGTTTAAATCCAATATCATTTAATACAACGCCTGAGAATGAATTTTTTTGATAAATACGAACATCACCTGGGACGAAGCGAATAATTGAAACTTTAGAGTTAATTTTATCACCTAATTGTTCTTTTATTCCTGCAATACGCTTTTTATAATCATTAAGAGCATTTTGCCCTTCTTTTTCTTTATTTACAGCTTTTGTATAAAGCGTAAAGTTTTCTTTCCAATCACCGCGCAATGTTTCAGCATATACTGTTGGCGCGATTTCTTTTAACTGCTCGTATATTTTTTCGTGACGCATTTTATTACCAATAATTAAATCCGGCTGAAGCTTCATTACTGCCTCTAAATTAATGTCACGCTCAGTTCCTACTACTTTCGTATCTTTTAACTCATTCGCTAAATGAGGATACCATTCATCCCCAGCTCGTGGTTTTGTCGTTCCAACTGGCGTTACTCCAACAGTTAAAAGTGCCTCAGCACCCTCATTCGTTAAAACAACAACTCTTTTTGGTGTACCATTTACTGTCGTTTCGCCCATTGCATGCTTTACCGTATATGAATCTTTTGCTTTCGCTGATATATCATTTTCCTTTTTCTCTTCTTTACTACATCCTGCAATTACAACCATGAGTATCATAATGCAGAACATAATTAGTTTTTTAGTATGTATCATATGTCCTCCCTAGATGAAATCGATTATCATTAACAATTAAAGATTAATGTATCCTACATATATTGTCAATGTATATCAGAAAACTTTTTTAATATATACTATTTAGATTCTATCCGCTTTTCTAATGTTTCTTTTTAAAACATAGTGCATAAGTATGAAAATAAATGTTGTTATTAAAATGCGTACCCTTGTTATACATAACAAAGATACGCATCCATATTGCATTATCATTTTAATTCCTAATATTGAGTATATTTAATATACGATGGATCATTATATACCCACTGATTTCCACCAAGGTTTAACCAACCATTTTCATTTATATATACTAAATAAGATTCTGGAGAATTTAATTGGCGGATAACTGCAGATGTAGTTGATGGACCACTTCTTAAATTTACATTCATCCCTTGTATATATGCAACCCCAATCGGACTTCCATCACTATTACTTGTCTTTACAAAATTAATGTAAGAAGGATCATTATACACCCATTGTCCATTCCCCAAATCTAACCATCCGTTACTTTCCTGATATACAACGTAAGATTCTGGAGAATTTAATTGACGAATAACTGAGGAAGAAGTTGATGGACCATTTCTTAAATTTACATTTTTCCCAAGGATATAAGCGATTCCCTTCGTTTGAGGTGTCGGTTGTGGGTTAGGAGGTTGTGGATTTGGAGCTACTCCAAAAATAGCCGCTATTCCATTCGCATACGCTTGACTTAGATCTTCAATAAATTGTGGATTTTTTAATAAATTTGCATCAAACGTTGTATCAATAAAGGCAGTCTCAGTTAAAATTGCATCCATTGCGGTTTCTCTTAATACCGCATAATTTTCTTTTTTTGCTCCTCGATCACGAAGACCGTATTTTGTTAATACAGGATTTACTGCTGTATGCATCTTTTGTTGCTTTGCATATGCAGTGCTGCTGTTGGATAACGCATTATAAATATAGCTTTCAAAACCTGTACCCCCGCCGCTATTAATATGAAATGAAATAAAATAATCCGCACCAAAAGCATTGGCAATATTAGCACGTTCCGATAAAGAAATAAACACATCACTATCACGTGTCATTTTAATTGTAATTGGGTAATTTACCGTTAAAATGTCTCGAACGCGTCTAGCAATTTGAAGTGTTAAGTTTTTTTCTACTAAACCATTACCAACAGCACCAGAATCATATCCACCGTGCCCTGCGTCTATAACAAGTTTCATTTTATTGCCCGCCCCTTTCTTGTAATATGTTTGCATTGCTACTCGTCCTATTTTATGTGAAATGTACAAGTTCTGTTACAATTACAAATAAAAAAACCGCCTTATGTAAGGCGGTTTCTATCATCTTGCTTTAACCAATTTAAAATAAATATATACGATTGATAGTGAACATAACGTATGCAAAATAAAATAAATAAAAGTGTTATTCCAGCACCACTATAAAGTAAACCGAACTTTAAAAAAACATTCACAAGTGGTGGAAAGTTCATTAGATTTTGTAATGTACTTAGCATACAAAACATAATGAAAAAGACAGGGACGTATTGTAATTCATACGGCTTTTTTTTCTTACTCATTCTTTTCCGAATGAGTATATGACATAATTCTGCTACTATAAAGCACCCTCCAATTAATACAAGACCAGAAGTCATCGTCATACATCCACCTGCCTTATATTTATTTTATCGCATAAGTAATCATCGTTATATTTTCTTTACATACTCTTCATCTTCTGAAGTAAAACCAAAACTCTCTATGAAAGACTTCGCCTTTTCTGTTAATTCCTCTTGTAGCACTTTTATTTCTTTCACATTTCTTTGTTTCATCATTTCTTCAAATGTAAAATACGTATTTGCACCATAACCGTAACCTTGGTAATCAAAATGAATAATTAGCTGTGATAAAACAGCTCGTTCCTCTTGAACACTATAATCTATTACACCAATATATGTATCATCAACTTTCACACAGTACTTTACCTTTTTCTCACCTAAACTATGCGATTTAAACATTTCTTTAACAACGCTTTCATTTTCTACAGTAACTTTCTCAAACGTAATCATATATTGTCCATCCTTTTACTATTATTGTATCAATAATACTTCCTATTTATGAAAAAAACCTTAAGACCGTATGCGATCTTAAGGTTTTTCTAATTAAACTAAGCTATACGCACGTTTTGTTTCTTCATGGAACTTATTCGTATCGTATTTATGCTCAACATAAATTTGGTGCCATACCATAAACGCAAGTACAGTCCAAATTTTACGGCTATAATCGCCTTTATCTGCACAATGTGCTTCCAGTAAGTTTAATACATACTGTTTGTCGATTAAATGCTCTGTTTTACTCTCGTTTATAATATTGATAGCCCAATCATGCATTTCGTCTTTTAACCAGTGACGAATTGGTACTGGGAATCCAAGTTTTTTACGATCTAATACGTGATCTGGAACGATTCCGCGTGCCGCTTCACGTAAAATAGCTTTCGTAGTTCCGTTAGCAATCTTAAATTCAGTTGGAATTTTAGATGCAACATCAAATACTTCTTTATCTAAGAACGGTACACGAAGTTCTAATGAGTTTGCCATTGTCATTTTATCAGCTTTTAATAAAATGTCACCGCGTAACCATGTGAACATGTCAATGTACTGCATTTTGCTTACATCATCATAATCTTTAATCTCGTTATACAATGGTTTCGTGATATCCATATAGTTAACACTTTCATTGTAATACTTCATTAATTCAACTTTCTCTTCTTCACGGAAGATTTTCGCGTTTCCATAGTAACGCTCTTCAATTGGCGTACATCCACGCTCTAGGAAGCTCTTTCCTTTAAATCCTTCTTTAAGAGCACCACTTAATGCTTTTAGAACGCTCTTACCTGGGCTAGGAATGTAAGAGAACATTTTTAGTGAGTTTGGCTCACGATAAATGTTATAACCACCAAATAGCTCGTCTGCACCTTCACCTGAAAGAACAACTGTTACATGCTTACGTGCTTCTTTTGCAACGAAGTACAATGGTACAGCTGCTGGATCTGCTAAAGGATCATCCATATGCCAAATGATTTTTGGGAACTCATCCATAAACTCTTTCGCTGAAATGAATACGTTATGGTTTTTAACGCCTAATTTCTCAGCAGTTTCTTTTGCAACATCAACTTCACTGAAACCACGTTGTTCAAAACCAATAGAGAATGTTAAAAGATTTGGATTCATTTCTCTTGCGATAGAAGCGATAATAGATGAATCAATACCACCAGATAAGAATGAACCTACTGGTACATCACTGCGCATATGCACTTTTACTGAATCATATAACACATCACGAATTGCTTGGATATGCTCCTCTTTCGTTGCGCTTGAAGCATTGAAATAAGGTTTCCAGTAGCGATGGATTTCCATCTCTTTACCGATTTCTTTTACGAAATAATGACCAGGCTCGATTTTATTAACATCAATTGTTAATGTTTCTGGCTCTGGACCATATTGGTACGTAAAGTAATGTTGTAGTGACGTTGGATTAACGCCTTTATCTTCCATCACATGCATAATACTTTTCTTCTCAGATGCGAAGAATGTAGTATCACCTTGTTGTGCGACGTATAAAGGTTTAATACCGAAGTGGTCACGTGCACCGAAAAGTTTCTTCTCTTCACGATCCCAAATCATAAATGCAAACATACCACGAAGATAGTCTACACATTTTTCTTTCATATGTGCATACAATGCAATGATAACTTCTGTATCAGATTGTGTTGCAAACGTTGCACCTTTTTCAAGTAACATTTCACGTAATTCTACATAGTTGTAAATTTCACCATTAAAAATAATTACATATCGATCATTTTCATAAGTTAGCGGCTGATGTCCTGCCTCTAAGTCAATGATGCTTAAACGGCGGAAGCCAAATTGTACATGTTCATCACGAAAATATCCTTCGTCATCTGGACCGCGGTGGAAAATCATCGTGTTCATATTTTCAAATTGATGTTTTTCTGTTTCTGAAAACTCTCTAGGGTTTTCACATAAACATCCTACAAAACCACACATACTTCTTACCCTCTTTCAGTTTTCATTCTGTCTATATACTACTATATCAACCCTATTTATACTAGCATAATCAATTGAATATGGCGACCAAAAACTATAAAAAAATCACTCCATTTCACATTTTTAACAATTTTTTATGAAAACATGAAAACTAGGCAATCACCTTTCTCCGCTTTTGTCATATGATATTGCAAATTGATTTCTAGGAGGGAATACCATGAGTGAAGAAAAAAAAGACTCTTCTCGCCCACCGGTTCGCAATTATTTAAAGCAAATTGATGATTTCTTCGAGCAAACACCACTTCGCAATGTAATCGCTGATTTAAATCATTTTTTCCAAAAAGGAAACCGTTTATTAACATTCCCTGTAGATTTATATGAAGTTGGTGAAGAGCTTGTAGTTACAGCTGAACTGCCGGGTATCCAAAAAGAACAAATTCAAATTGAAATACAAACTGAATACTTAAAGGTCTCTGTAAAAGAAGAGATACTAGAAGAAGCAGATGAAGAAACATCTCATAACTATTATCGCCGAGAACGTTCCATTTCAGAAGCATCAAGATTGATTAAATTACCGTACTCAATTAATAAAAAAGCAGCGAAAGCTTCGTATCAAAACGGCGTGTTAGAAATTCGGGCACCAAAACTTCCACAACAACATGACATTTTATCCATAGACTAATGCAAAAAAATAAGGGTGCTATGCACCCTTATTTTCAATCCACTAATCGCTTCATATCACGTATAATGTCTTCGTATGGCGTATTACTAATGCCACTATACTTTTTCATTACTTTTCCGTTTTGATCAATTAAATAAAATGATGTACCATGCATGACCTGACCATTCTCCGGCTTATCTACAAGTGATTGGAAATTATCTTTTGAAAACTTCGTAATATCTTCTAACGAATATCCCGTTAATAAATTCCAGTTACTAGTATCCTCTGTAAACTTTTGAATAAAAGCTTTCAGATTTTCCGGCTTATCAAGGTCTGGATCTACACTAAATGAAACAAACTGAACGTCTATCTTCTCTTCTTTTGCCATCTTTTGCAGCTTGGCCATATTTGCAGTCATTGGTGGACAAACTGTTTGACAATTTGTGAACATAAAATCTGCAACCCAAACTTTCCCTTTTAAATCTTTTGTACCAAATGACTTTCCATCTTGATTTGTAAATTGGAAAGTTTCTAAATCCCAATTCAATGGTTTACGAAGCTTTGAACCCGATCCACTACATCCAGCAAGTACAAAGAGACAAAATACAACCATAAGACCAATTATTTTTTGATAACGCTTCATTTATAAACCTCTTTTCTCTATCCTAAATTTAAATAGGTTATGTTTATCATAACAAAAGTTAACACTACGAGAAAATTGTTTACTACATTTGTTCACGAAATCGTACGAATTTACGTATGTTACTTCTTTATTTCAAGCCAATTACTAGACAAAATTTATTTTTTTACTATTATTTCTCTAAATAGAAGTTGCAAAACTAATTTTATTGTTACTTTTGTAAACGCATCCCCCTATTTTTTAACAATTCCTTAAACATTCATCCATGTTATACACTGTATTCCTTAACAACATTTCGGTACAATACAATTACAACGATTTTAAATGAGGTGATGTTCATGACAAAACGTTATGAAAACATGGATAATGTGAGTACAAAAAAATCAATTCGTTCCTTTATACGTTGGCGAAAAGAACGAAAACAAAATAAAAAGGATTTTTCTTTTTTAGTAGAACAATCACCTGTTAAACAAAGTAAATTCCTACAAAACAACTTTGAAAAGACGTCTGTAACTTGGATTGGTCATTCCACATTCCTTATCCAAACGAATGGGCTGAATATATTAACAGATCCAGTATGGGCTACTAAATTAAAATTAGTTCCAAGACTTACTGAACCTGGTCTTTCTATACAAGAACTACCTAAAATTGATATTGTCCTCATTTCACACGGTCATTATGATCATTTAGATTTTTCATCGCTTCGCCAGCTAAATGATGATGTTTTATACCTTGTACCTATTGGACTGAAAAAACTATTTACTCGCAAAAAATTTACTCGTGTAGAAGAGTATAATTGGTGGGAAAATACAATCATTAATGATGTTTCCTTTCACTTCGTACCTGCTCAGCACTGGACGAGAAGATCCTTATTTGATATGAATACATCACATTGGGGTGGATGGATTATTAATAATGAACCAACGAAAGAAACCGTTTATTTTTGTGGTGACAGTGGCTATTTCCAAGGTTTCAAAGAAATTGGCAGACGCTTTTCAATTGATATTGCCCTTATGCCAATTGGCGCTTATGAACCAGAGTGGTTTATGAAAGCATCTCATGTTTCACCTGAAGAGGCAGTGCAAGCTTATTTAGATTTAAACGCTACACACTTTATACCGATGCATTACGGAGCTTTTGCCCTCGCCGATGAAACACCCCGCGAGACAGTAACAAGGCTTCGAAATAATTGGAATTTACGTATGTTACCGTGGGAACAACTGCATGTACTCTTTTTAGGCCAAACCTTTACTTATAATAACGCAACAAACGGTAAGCAAGTAAATGAAAAAATTGAAACATTACACGTATAACGTAACTACTTATTTTCTATATCCAACATATACTATAGAAAATCATAAAGTAAAACTTTAATCAGTGGGTGTTTTCTATGAATGAATATTTACAGACTCGCTATATCATTAGCGGGAGTGCCTGTATAACCCTTCTTATTTCTTACTTTCTATTCACATAAAAAAAAGCTACTTGAAAATTCATTTCAAGTAGCTTTTTATTACTCTGCTAAATACATAAATCCAATTGCACCTGGACCTGTATGAGTACTAATAATAGGCGTTGTAAAGAAAATTTCTGATTGAGCAAATCCACTCACTTTTTCAACAGCCGCTTTTACATTTTCAGCTAAAGGAATTGCTTTCGCATGCGGAATTGCAACAGCTTTTACAACTTTTCCAGCTGTATCTTCCTCAAATAACTTAGCTAACGTTTTTACAATTTGACCTTGGCTACGCACTTTCGTTACAGGGTTATAAACACCATCTTCAAGGCTAGCAATTGGCTTTATATTAAGTAGCGAACCGATAAACGCTTTTCCTTTACCGATACGCCCACCCTTCACTAAATTTTCTAATGTATCTACTACTACATATAAACGAGTATTCTTTCTCACTTCATCTACACGTTTTAAAATTTCTTCTAGTGAGCGTCCTTCATTTGCCATTTTTGCAGCTTCTATTACTTGATATGCTAAAGCATGTGTAATAAATTGAGAATCAACAACTGTTACTTTTGTGTCGGTCATTGATGCAGCACTATTGGCAGTTGCCACAGTACCACTCATTCCACTTGTCATATGAATGGAAAGTACTTCACTTCCATCTTCACCTAACTTGTCATACATTTCTACAAATGTACCCATTGCCGGTTGTGATGTTTTTGGTAATTCCTCTGATTTGATCATTTCTTCAATAAATTCATCAGGTTGTAAATCAACGCGATCTAAATACGTTTGTCCATTTACAGAGATTGATAATGGTAGCACATGAATGCCATACTTTTCGATTACATCCTGCGTTAAATCTGCAGTTGAATCTGTTACAATTTTAATTTTTTGCATATTATATTCTTCCCTTTCCAATACGCTCTCCTTGTTATTATACTAGCATTCCCTGTGCTTTCAACAATTTCGAACAAATTTCACCAAATTAATTATATTTTTATATCTAAAATGAAAAAGACAGAGTTTACTAACCCTGTCCATACTCTGTATCATGCATTTTTTTCAAGGGTATTTGTTTTATATACATTTAAATAATCATTCCACTTCAAACAATTTTGCAAATATTCACGGAAAGAATACGAAAATCTTGGGTGCTTTTGTTTTTGAATTTTTGCAATAAATAATTGAAGACGAGACTGAATTAGAAACGATAATGGATGCTGTGCCTGTAGGACAGGGATTTCGAATATTTTAATACAATCCCCTGTTGAATGAGTGAAATAAAAACTTTTCGTAATCACAATATCAATCCTCTTTTTCATTGGATTTTTGAACTTCCTCTACTTTACGCTATAACACGTTGTTTAAAGTGGAGACTTCTATGAATACAAAAGTATCCTTAGTCAATCCCTGTAGTCCTTTTGGTTAGAAGATTTACACTCTATTTATCCTCCGTCCTAAATATCGATCAGACAGGAATCCCGTTATCCGTATATTGCTTAATAATTTTAGTATAAACTTAGCAAAGCGCAAAGTTTGTCTAAATTTTGGAGATTCTATAATTTTTTTCTTCTATATATTGTATACGTTTATGTCTAAAGTATAACAAATAAATAAAAAAAGTGCCTTTATAACGAGGCACTTTTCGACTGTATTTCTTCTTCTCTTTTCTTTTTCCGCTTACTGACAATCTTTGATAAAGCGATACTAATTTCATAAATACAAATAAGTGGTACCGCTACTAAACTATGTGATAAAAAATCCGGCGGTGATATACACGATGCAATGATAATCAATGCTACGTAAGCATACCTTCTTATTTTTATTAGCAATTCCGCCGTTAACAGTCCAATACTCGTTAAAAACATGACAACTACAGGTAATTCAAAAATTACAGCAAATGGAACTGTTAAATTAAGAACAAAATGAAAATACTTTTCTGTCGTAAACATCGTATTAAACATTTCATTACCTATCGTAGTTAAAAAATGAAATAAAAACGGCATTACAACGAAATATCCAAAACATAAACCTGCAATAAATAATATAGACAATACCGGTATATACATTACTGTCATTTTTTGTTCATTTGGATGTAAACCCGGTTTTACAAATAACCAAATTTGTATAGCAGCAAAAGGAATTGTACAAACGATAGCAAATACTGTAGCAATCGAGAAAAAAATCCATAATACATCACTTGGACCGAGAACAGTTAATTTCATTGGTAAATCTTTTACTAGCCAAAAATAAATATCCTTCGTAAAAGTAAATCCGATAATTAAAAATAGGACAAAGGATAGTACTGTATATATTACTCGTTTGCGAAGCTCAACAATATGTTCTACTACGCTCATTTCCCGATCTTCCATCTCGTTCACCACACTTTATTTATCCATTTCGAGGAAAATTCATTACATTTTTTCTTTCTTTTCCTTCTCTTGAAATGCATCATCAGTCAATTCTTTCGTTGATTTTTTGAATTCTTTTAACGTTTCCCCTAAAGCCTTTCCGATTTCTGGCAATTTTTTCGGCCCAAACAAAATGAGTACAGCTACTAAAATTAAAATTAATCCTGGAAAGCCAATATTTGAAAACATTTCTCCATCCCCTTTATTAGTAGATTCCTTGTCCTACTATTGCATAATTTTATTTTGTCAAAAAAGTTTGAAAACGTCAACAAATCCATTGCCTTTTGTCAAAAAAATTCAAAAATATAATCAATTATACAAATTTCATTTTCTATTGCCCTTGTGTATGATATGGTAAGGGAAATGACATATTATTTTATGATAGTAGAAAGGATTTGCATTATGACTGAAAAAATGACACGAATGACGCATTTTGTGAAAGAAGAAATTGCAAATGCAATTACACATGGTATCGGTGCCATTTTAAGCATCCCTGCCTTAATTATATTAATTATTCATGCCTCTAAGCATGGTACCGCATCTGCTGTAGTTGCATTTACGGTTTATGGTGTAAGCATGTTTTTACTGTACTTGTTTTCGACCTTGTTACATAGCATTCATCATCCAAAAGTAGAAAAATTATTTACTATACTAGATCACTCAGCCATTTATTTATTAATCGCTGGCACATATACTCCTTTTTTACTTATTACGCTTCGCGGACCATTAGGCTGGACGTTACTCGCTATTATATGGACACTAGCACTCGGAGGTATCATCTTCAAAATTTTCTTTGTACGTCGCTTTATTAAGGCATCAACATTATGCTATATCATAATGGGATGGCTCATAATCGTTGCTATTAAACCACTTTATGAAAATCTAACTGGACATGGTTTTTCACTACTTTTAGCAGGTGGAATTTTATATTCTGTAGGGGCTATATTCTTCCTTTGGGAAAAGTTACCTTTCAATCATGCCATTTGGCATCTTTTCGTTTTAGGTGGTAGTGCGATGATGTTCTTCTGCGTACTCTTTTATGTCTTACCTACAGCATAAAAAAGGTTTCAGCTTATATTAAGCTGAAACCTTTTTTATTACTTATGTAATTGTGATGCGATAACATCCTGTGTATGCTTCGTTAATTCTTTAATATCCATATTCGCATACTCTTCAGGTGTAATCGGCTTAGAAATTGTTACTGTTGCATGAGCTGGTTTCATACGGTTTCCATTCGCTTCAAACATTTTATATGTCCCATCTAACGTTACAGGTAAGATTGCTACACCTGACTTTACTGCAAGGTGAAAACTCCCAGCCTTAAACTCTCCAATTTCGCCACCCTTACTTCTCGTCCCTTCTGGGAAGATTACGATAGAATGCCCGTTCTTTAACAGCTCAATTCCATCTTTAATCGCTTGAAGAGATTGACGACGATCATTACGAACCATAAATACACAATTCATAAGTTCCATCCAAGTTGGTACAACTGGAAACTTCTTAATCTCTGCTTTTGAAACAAATCCAATTGGTTTATTTAAGTAACCTAGTAAAACAGGAATATCCATATTACTCTGATGATTACTTACAACTAGTACCGGCTTATCTTTTGGAACATTTTCCAGACCATTTACTTCAATTGCCCCACCAGCTACACGTACCATTTTCTTACCAAACCAATTTGTCGTTTTATACACAACATTATCTTTTTCTTGTGGCGACATCGTATTTACTTGTCTTTTCAGACGCCACATTCTCGGTGTAATCGCAATTACGATTAAAATTAAATAAAAGATTTTAAAAAACGTTTGAATCATACAGAACCCCCACCTATTATCATTCCGACCTTCATTATACTAGACAAACGAAGGAAAAAGAAGAAAAAATGTCCAAACAGCAAGTGCTTGGACATTTTTAAGTATTCTATATTAGAAACGTTTTGCTAATTCACGAGCATTAGCAATTGCTGCTTCTTTAATTTCTGGTGCTTTTTCAGGGTTTGCATTCATACCTTCAACTGCAATGTATTCAGTTTCATTTACACCGATGAATCCTAATACTGTTTTTAAGTGATTGCGGCCGAAGTCTACAGCTGCGTATGCTCCTTCAGAATAAACGCCACCTGTTGCTTGAATATGAAGTGCTTTTTTGCCTTCTAATAAGCCAACTGGACCATTTTCAGTATACTTGAATGTTTTACCTGCGATTGCTAAGTTATCTAAGTATGCTTTTACTACTGGTGGATAGCTAAAGTTCCACATTGGAGTTACGAATACATAACGATCTGCATGCATAAATGTTTCTAAGTTTGTGTTCATTGCTGCAACTTTTTGTTGTTGAACTTCAGTTAAAGTTTCAAAACCTTCACCTGCTGCAAATTTACCCCAAGCAGCGAATACATCTGCATCGATTACTGGGACTGTAGTGTTGAATAAATCAATTGTTACAACTTCGTCTTGTGGATGTTCGTTTTTATAAGCCTCGATGAAAGCTTCCCCTACTGCCACTCCGAAAGAACCTTCTGCTGAATTTGGATTTGCTGTAATAAATAGTACTTTTGTCATTGTATTCTCTCCCTTTTACACATTTTATCTTTAATTTGAGATTTATATTTCGAAAGTAAATAACTTACCTTATGTAAGTATAATACAAAAAGTCATGTTCAATGTCAATAAAAAATAGCTGCTTTTTTTTCGTAAGTTAATAAACACTATCTTTTCAATACGTTTTGGTGAAACAAAAAACTACCTCCACATTCCATGGAGATAGTCTTCATCATTTTCTATTTTTGAAACACATGTTTCACTTTTTCAGCTGGAATATTACTTCCGCCTCTACCTTTTACATCTTCAATCATCATTGTAATGACCATATCTGGTGAATTCAAATCAAATGCAGCGAACCAGCCTAGTTCTTTTCCTTCGGCCTCTTTCGATACTTTTAATTCCGCTGTCCCTGTTTTTCCAGCAAGAGTCATTCCATCAATTTTAGCAATTTTCCCTGTACCGTCTGGATCATTAATTACTTTCGTCATAGCAGTTTTTAATATATCCTGATTTCCTTTAGAAATTACATTTTCTTTCCAAGCTTTTGGTTGTTTATCTGTTTTAATAATATACGGTGATGGAATCGTTCCATCATTTACAATTGGCGCATACGTTAAAGCTAAATGAAGAGGAGTCATTAATACTTGTCCTTGTCCATATCCTGTATCTGCCATTTGAATATCATTTTTAATACCATCATTTGCGATTTTAGAAGCTGGGAATCCATATTCAATTGGTAATTTCTCATCGAATCCGAATTTTTTCGCTTCACTCATAAACTTGTCTTTTCCGATTTTCAAAGCTTCTTGTGCGAAATAAATATTATCCGAGTATTTCATCGCCTTATCCAAATCAATCGGATTTGCATCTTTCACACGTGTTACATAATAATTACCCCAAGAAGAATCTTTTGTCCATTTTAATCCTTCAATTTTCAACTCTTCTTTTGGATCAATCGTTTTCGTTTCAAGACCAATTGCAGCTGTAATAGGCTTAAATACAGATCCTGGAACTGATAATTGTGTAAATCGATTCGTCATCGGTTTTTTCGGATCATTATTCCATGCTTCGCGTTGTGCCTTCGATGTCCCTCGTGCAATTATATTAGGATCATATGCTGGACTACTTACTAGTGCAATTGTTTCTCCACTTTTCGGATTAATTGCTGCACTTGAACCAGCTTCGCCCTTCATTTCATTATACGTTTTTTCTTGAACAGCACTATCAATAGTTAAAGTTACATTTTCTCCATCAACAGCATCTGTTTTTGCTAAATTTTTAATTTCTTTTCCTTGCGCATCTTCTACAAAGACACGGCCACCTTTTTTACCGCGTAGCTTTTCCTCTAATACTTGCTCTAAACCGGCTTTACCAACTGGATCATCAGCTTGATAGCCTTTCTTTTGTAGCGTTTTTAAATCTTCAGCATTTACCTTTCCAATATAACCAGTCAGATGAGCTGCCGCTTCCCCTAACGGATATGTACGAACATTTACAGGTTTTGTTGAAACACCTGGTAAATCAATGTACGTATTTTGCGTTGCCCCCTCAGGCAAAATTCCAATTGGTACGAGATACCCTGGTTTTACCCATTTAGCAGCTAGTTTTTGATCAATTTCTTCTACAGACATATTTAATAACTTCGCTACTGTCTCTTTCGTTTGCGGAGCAGTATCGTCTAATTTTTCTGGAACTATTCCAATTTCAGAAGCTTTCCCATTCGTTGCAAGACCTTTTCCATTACGATCGTATATTTCACCACGTTTTGGCTCTGTCGTTTGCATACGCACTTTACTATCTTTTGTCATACCTGGGAATATAAAATCAGGAGTCCAATCTATTTTCCAAGATTCTTTATCTCCATCTTTTTCTTTCACCATTTTTGCTTCATGGGCAAAATTGATTTTACCACCGACTGTATCCATACTTACTTTAAAAGGAACAGGACCTTCATCTTTTTTATCTTCTTTTACTTCTCCTGCTTCTACTTTTAAGTTTTTCACTTCAATGCCAGAATAAATTTTTTCATATTTCTCAGTGAACTCTTTCTTCGAAATATCTTTTTTTGCCTTTTCTGATAATTGATCATACATTTCTGCAAATTTTTGTTTATTCCATGCTTTTGTATATGTATCAAACGCTTCTTGTGGTTTTTCTTCTTTACCGCATCCAACTAACATGAACGTTAAGCAAAGAAAAAGAATCCCCCATATCTTTCTCAATCAATTCTCCTCCTCTTTCTATATGAATACTTTTGAAAATTTTAGCATTTTTACATGCTAGATTTCATTATAGCACTATTGAATATCATCTATAAACTTATATTAACGAATACAAATAAAAAGATTGATGTGAATTTCACATCAATCCTTATTATTATTGTTGTTTCTCATATACATGATAATAGTACGTATACGGATTCTTTTCATCCGTTAAACCTTTTTCAACAAAAACTTCTTTCCAATTTGTCATATCCATTTCTGGAAAGAATGTATCACCTTCAAATGCGTAGTGGATTTTTGTTATATATAACTTGTCTACGTAAGGTAAAAAGAGATCATAAATTTGCGCTCCACCAAAAATAAAAATCTCCTCTTCATTTTTGCATAGTTCAAACACTTCTTCTACAGAATGTGCTACTTCACAACCTTCAACATGATACCCTTCATTACGAGTTACAATAATATTACGTCTTCCAGGCAGTGGTCTACCAATCGCTTCGTAGTTCTTTCTGCCCATAATAAGTGAATGGCCCATCGTTGTTTTCTTTACATACTGCAATTCACTTGGTAAACGCCAAGGTAAATTATTATCTTTGCCAATTACTCTATTCTCGTCCATTGCGACCATAAATGAAACAATCATTTTTTCATCTCCTCTACAATTATACTGCAACCGGTGCTTTAATTGCTGGGTGTGGATCATATCCTTCAATTGTTAAATCTTCCATTTCAAAATCGAATACAGATTTCACATCTGGATTTAATGTAAGTTTCGGGAATGGACGTGGTTCACGTGCCAATTGCTTTTCTACTTGTTCAAAATGATTCGTATAAATGTGTGCATCTCCAATTGTATGAACAAATTCTCCCACTTCAAGATCACATTCATGTGCAATTAAATGTGTTAGCAGTGAATAACTTGCAATGTTAAATGGAATTCCAAGGAATATGTCACCACTTCTTTGATATAGCTGACAAGAAAGTTTGCCATCTGCTACATAAAATTGGAATAACGTATGACAAGGTGGTAATGCCATACTTGGTACATCTTCAGGATTCCAAGCAGAAACAATTAAACGACGTGAGTCCGGCGTTTTTTTGATCATTTCAATTACATCTTTTAATTGATCAAGTGTCTCACCAGCTGTCGTTTTCCAAGCACGCCACTGCTTACCGTATACGTCTCCTAAATAACCAAATTTATTTGAGAAATCATCATCTTCTAAAACGTTCTTTTTAAACAATTCCATTTGCTCATCGTATTGCACTTTAAATTCTTCATCTTGTTGTGAGCGAAGACCGAAATCAGTCATATCAGGACCAGTATACTCATCGCTTTCTACCCAGCTCTTAAATGCCCATTCATTCCAAATATTATTATTATGCTGCAATAAATAACGAATATTTGTATCACCTTTCATAAACCAAAGCAGTTCACTTGCTACAAGGCGAAATGGCACTCTCTTTGTCGTTAATAAAGGAAAACCTTTACTTAGATCAAAACGCATTTGATATCCAAATACAGATACAGTGCCTGTCCCTGTACGATCTTCTTTCTTCGTACCATGCTCCATTACATGGCGGCATAAATTTAAGTATTCATATTCAGCATGTTTCATATGTAGTAAAACCTTCTTTCAATCTTATATGAAATTTATCATAACATGAAAAACAGTGAATTTAATAATCTTGATTAATAAAATTTCATTTCAATAATTCTTACAAAATTATTAACTTTCCATAATTAAAAAGGTTTTCATTTTCTATTACCGAAAGTATAGTGCGGTAGGATAAAATTTATATTTGGAGGTTAGAAGTATGTCTAAAATTGAAACTCCTGTTATGACTTCTTTACAAACAACGGTTGAAAAAATGATGAAGGATTTAAACGTTCCTGGAGCTGCTGTGGCTGTTATAAAAGACGGTGAAGTTATTATTTCAGAAGGATTTGGCTATCGAAATCTAGAGACAAAAGACACTGTTACACCGAGTACTCGGTTCGCAATCGGTTCCTCAACGAAAGCTTTTGGCACACTTTCATTAAGCTTATTAGCACAACAAAAAAAGTTTAATTGGGATACTCCTATCCAGTCTTATATACCTAACTTCTCTTTATCTGAACTACTTGCTAGCTCACAAGTTACCGGACGAGATTTAGCTTCTCATCGAACTGGTGTAAGCCGTCATGAGGCTCTTTGGTATAGCTCTTCCTTATCTCGAAAAGATCTCGTTGAAAAAATAAAACATTTACCACTTGATGCTCCGTTTCGTACAGCATTTCTTTATAACAACTTAATGTATGCGACAATTAGTTATATTGTAGAAAACATTACGAATCAAACATGGGAACAATATGTTGCAGAACATATTTTAGAGCCTTTAAATATGGATCAAACAAACTTCTCTGTTACAGACTCACAAAATACAGATGATTATGCATTACCTTACGTTGAAAATGACGGTAAAATAAAAGAAGTTCCATTCCATAACATCGATACGGTCGGCGCTGCCGGGTGTATTAATTCTACAATTGAAGATATGGCAAATTGGGTCCTTCTTCACTTAAACGAAGGGAAATTTGGAGATCATGAATTAATCTCCTCTGAATTATTACAACAAATGTATACACCACATAATTCCATTCCAGATCAACCAGTTTTATCACTTCCGGAATCTCCATTAAATAGTTATGGTCTTGGTTGGTTTATTAGCGCTTACCGTGGTAATAAGGTAATTCATCATGGCGGTAATATTGATGGGTTTTCAGCACTTGTTTCATTCATACCAACAGAAAACATAGGCCTTGTTATTTTAACGAATGCTGGAGACACATTACTACCTACTTATCTCGCTAATCAAATTTATGACGAACTACTTGAATTAGAATTCATTGATTGGCATAAACGTGCTGTAGAAGATACTGAAAAAATGAAGGAAATGATGAAAGAAGCAACTGAATCCATTCCTGAACAAATTAAAGGGACTACACCTTCTCACAAGTTAGAAGATTATACCGGTATTTTCGAGCATCCTGCATACGGAACATTACGAGTATACAAACGAGATGATTCGTTATTTGTACAATTTATGGGGATGGATATTCAATTAGCTCATCATCATTACGACATCTTCTCTGCAAAAGTTGATTTATTCCAAATGAAAATGAGTTTATTATTCGCTTATGAAATGAATGTAAGTGGTGAATTCCCATCCCTTCAGTTACATGTACCAGCTATGTTAAGTACGCAGCCGCTTGTATTTAAGAAAATCAAATAAATATTTTAATAGAGGGAAGATAACACTTCCCTCTATTCCCCTTTTCTCTATGCAAAAAAAAGGATAATACGTAAAGGATACAGAATTCTATTATTCAACTAATTAAATTATTAGGAGGAAAAGCTGTGTACACAGAAATTTTCAAAGAAATTGTTTCGATTACTCATCACGATTATTCAGGTTGTATAGATAAGAAAGGATGGGACGATCCTACTACATATTTACAGACAGTCGAGAAACTAGAGAAACAAGGAGAACTAACACCAGTACAATTTACTGAAATTGTAGGTGATTACTTACTAGATTTTAAAGATAATCATATGTTTTTTAAAGTGCACTCTAACAATCAACCTCTTAACAGTATTGGCTTCCAGGTGAAAAGATACGAAGACCGCCTATATATTACATCCACTTCACATGAAGTAAGAGTGAAAAAAGGACAGTCAATTTTAGCATTAGATAATATGAAAATTCCTGAGCTATTAATAAAATATAAGAAATATTTAAATGAGAATACATATGAACGCGAAAAATGGGATTATGTTTTATTACAATCATCAACTTGTACACTTATAAATGAAGATGGCGTAATCGAAACCATTACTTTACAAAAGTATAAACAAAATGAATACACGCCTATTTATTCATTTAAACAGCATAATAAAGACACACTCTTAATTACTTTGACTGATTTCGCAAATACTGAAGCGATTAATAAATTATTAGACTCACACAAAAATGAGCTTAATTCTTTTCCGAACTTAATTATTGATGTGCGTTTGAATCGTGGTGGAAGTGATGATGCATTTTTTAAATTACTTCCTTACTTATTCGAAGACAAAGAGATCTCCCTTTTAGATTCTTCAGATACAATGCAATTAAATCATACAGAACGAAACTATCAATTACGTATGAAAGACATCGAAATGGAAGATTATGATTCTTTAGACGAACTTTCCAAATTATTCACAGATATATTTATTCAAGATTTAAAAAGGAATTATAAAAAAGGATTCGTTACATTTGATACTTCTGAGTTACCAAAAGAACTTCAATCATTAAAAATACACGGACGAAAATCACCTTGTAGAGTAGTTATATTAACAGATGTTACATGTGGAAGTTCTGGTGATTCTTTTGTAAAAGTTGCAAAAAAATCATTGAAAGTAAAAGTAATAGGTCGTCCTACTGCTGGTTTAAATGATTATTCTAATTTAGCGGTAATGGAATGGGCTGATACATTCGCACTTTACTACCCTACTTCACGGCTCTCTATTATAGATAAAGGCGAAGGAATGTCCGGAATTGGTATACAACCGCATATACATATCCCCTGGACTCCGGAACATATACAGGAAGATGTAGATTTAAAGTTAGCATTACAACTGCTTCAAAATGAAGAATGGTAAAAAAATAAAGGTAGATGTGAATCACACCTACCTTTCCTATTTCATAGCAATCTTTTCTGGCTGAAACCAGATTGGCTTTAATAACTCAAAGTTTTTATGATCCTCTAAAACGATAGTAAGGCGTTCTAACGTATCCTCTAACATATGCGGTGCTGCTCGTAAGGACCACACAACTGATGAGAAAACTGTCATGCCAACGTACACCGCATATAAGTTCCAGAACTCCTCTGGTATTCCCCCATTAAAGTAGCCTTCTATTTGTCCGATTGAATACGGAATACTAATGTCTCTTGCAAATAGTGCAATTTTTACGAAATCATGAAGTGGGTCACCCCAATCATAGCCATTAAAATCAACAACACCTACATATTTCGCATCACGTACAATTATATTTTCTAAATGAAAATCATCGTGTTGAAATCGATTTGGGCGGTTCTTTAAATATATTTCATTTTCATCTATAAACTTTATGATTTTATCATCATTTTTTATTTTTATTCCACATGTTTTATATGCCTCTACATATTTTCGATGTTTTTCCATTGCTCTTTCATACCATGGAAGGATATCCTTAGGAGCTTCATATGTATGCATTTTTGCTAAATCTTTTCCTGCTTCTATACCAATATCATATTGTTCTTTTTGTTTATATGTAGGCAATAGCTTCTTCGCATCTTCCCCTTCTAAATATGAAAAAATGCCATAGCATACACCTTCTTCTGCCAACAAACCCATTTCAATTGGTTTTTGTGCTTGCACACTACGGTTTTGCATTTCATTTAAAATTTGAAACTCTATTTTCTTTCTTTCATACTCTTTTATATCGCCTGTCCGTAATAAATATTTTTCGTTATTCGCACTCGTAATTATATATTTCTTATCCGGTGAGAAACCTTTGGAGATTTCTTCAATATTAACTGCATCTTTTACTATTTGTATATTGTTTTGCCACGCTGTAATTGTTTTCATTTTTATTCCCCTTGCATTTCTACATTTGATGTATACGCTACTTCTACAATAAACCCATTCGGATCGTAAAAAGAAATGGATTCCTCCAAATTTGCTACCCAAAATTCAATATGATGAATACCTGCTCAAAGTGTATTCATATTAAGAATACGCCCCTTGTACTACTTGTACAATTTCCATTGGTGTATTGACCATATAATCTGGTGCATCTTTTTTCACTGTTTCAATAACATCATACCCCCAAGATACCCATATTACATTCACCCCAGCCTTTTTACACGCTGCTACGTCTCGCTGTTCGTCACCGACGTATAACATATCTTTCTCTGTTATTTTTTTCGATTTTAAAAATCTTTTTATCATTTTATCTTTACCGAACAAATTTTTAGAACAATATACCTCTTGTATATTTTCTATATCATTATTGTGTAAAAATGCCCGAATATGCTCTTCTGAGTTAGAAGATATAACGGCAATTCCGTATCCTTTTTTATGCAGTTCATCTAATACATCCTTCATCCCATGAAACAAAATAAGATCTTTTATAGCGGGTTGATACAATTTATAAAACTCCAGCGCTAATATCGGTAGTTTATACAATGGTACATCAAGTTGTTTACATCTCTCTGGCATCGTTAATTTACGCAAATACTCAATTTCTTCTTCCCTTACCGTTTTATATCCGTGCTTTTCAGCAATTTGATTATAAATTGGTACAAATATATTTTGTGAATCTACTAATGTGCCATCAAAGTCAAAAACAATATATTTTTGCATTCCCATACTCCCTTACTTCTTTTTTCCTAAACCTATTTTATTCAACAATATAGTTGCCTTACCCTTCTATAAGCATAAAAAAGAACAAGATTTTCTCTTGTTCTTTTTAAGAAAGCCACTTTGGCGGTACATTCGTATTCCAATAAATATTCCCTAATTCATGGTGTCCTGAGTACCCATCATCAAAACGGTGATAGTGGAAATTAAAATAATAACCATCTTGCGGTGGATGATCTCTTCTTACATGAAATCGCAATAAGTCATTTCCTGATTTCGTGTCATACACATGAAAAATCTTTTCATTATTTCCGCCAGCTGGTCTTTGAGAAATTGCTAATGATTGCAATGACTCCTCTGGCACATCACTTGCAAGCTCGGCAATTGCCTCTTCAATTTTCGGTAATATTACATCTTTAAACTCATCTTCAATTACTGGACCAATTTTAGTGCCAAACTTTTGCATCGACTGCTTCTCTGCTTCTTGCATTGCGTACGTAATAAAAGTATCAGTGGTTAACCTGTCATTCGTTTCTTCATATGTATAGGACGTACTCTCCAAATTTTGTTGCCCAGCTGTGCTCGTAGGCTTGTCCGCAGCTTTGGCATTATCAAGCAATATGGAAGGAGGCGTCACTAAACCAAATGTAAATACGGTAATTAATGCGACTAAGGTTTTTCTAAACCAATTTGGCATGTATGTTCCCTCCCCTTTCACTCATTATGTTTTATATAACGGTTGTACCTTCTATTATACAAAATGATTGTAATTTTTGCACTTTACAATTTTGTTAACGTTCACATATTTTTCACTTGAATATGAAATTGTAAGATTTCATACAATATAAATACAACAACAATGAGGAGGCAATCAGATGACTTTAGATGTCATGTATTCCGCTGCAAGCATACTCGTTTTAGTATATTTCCTTTATCAATGTGTAACAGATTAAAAAAAGAGCCATTTTCCGGCTCTTTTTCTATGGTAAAAATACAATCCAACCAATCCATACTATAAAAATAATCCCGGCAATTACAGCTGGTAATAAATAAAAATGAGAAAGTATAACTATTCCATACAAAAGCAGTACTGGAAGTAATAAATAGCGATCTGCCTTCCATCTTAACAGTAGTAATTTTCCTTCATCACAATATAAATGAAGAAACATTTTTTTCGTAAATTCATTCCAATAATCGCGCGCATAACGAGAAATTGCAACTAAAGAAAATACAAGAATAATAGCTACAATCCACCTCGGACTCATGATAATACTTACAGTACTTATACATACAATTTGAATATAAAATATTCGTGCACTACTTGTACGGAAAAATTCTTTTAAAAAGGATTCAACAATACGAGAATCTTTTTTCTTCCCTAAAAACTTTTTAGAACGTGGAAACATCCACGGCTTTTTATTCGAACTACTCGGTTTAGCCGCATGACCACCAACTTGCATAATCCCACTCGTCCAGCGCATACTTTCTTCTTTCTCTTTCTCAACTTCTTTAAAAAAGCAATTTTTATAATTTAGTTTTTCTTTTATTAATACGATGATTAATAAAACTGCTAGACCGATACATAGTATAGAATAAAAGGAATTTTTATAAATAAGAAACAGACTCAATCCAAAAAAGGATAGACTTATAGAAAATATCACATTTTTTACAATCCATATTAGCCATCGTTTCCCCACACGTATATGAATAAATCTCGTTAACAACGATAACATAAATCGAAATGCAGTAAAGAATAGCCAAAATAATATGATTTGTACCTGCGCCACTCCAATACTTTTCATCAACACGGGTAACATAGCAACTACTACCACTACATTCGTTATCGCTATTCGAATGAACGTATATGTCATGCCATACTGGATTAACTTTTGCATGTGAGTGGGATAAGAAATTAAAAATAAACTATCCGCTTGTTCAAAAAATGAGCGAACTCCTCTAGAATATGTAATCACATAAAATGCGAGTAGACCTAATCCGAAATAAACTGTCTCTCCCATCGATAATTCTTCCATCCATAGTGAACGATAATAAATCCCTATAAATATAAGTGCAGGAATAATAATATATAGTGCAACCGTCCAATCAGTTATAGAACGTATGGACTTCCATTTACGCCCCAGTTCATGGCGCAATCTTTTATAAAATTGTTGTTTAATCATGCTGTTCACGCCTTACGATTACATCAAAACAGTCTAATAATGAACTCCCTGGCATTTCCGCTAACGTTTGGATAGATTCTAAATGTCCATCTGCGACTAATGTACCTTGTGAAATGAGTAAAAATCTCTCACAAATTCTTTCAGCTGTATCTAATACGTGCGTACAAAGTAAAATTCCTGCGCCACGTTCTTTTTCTTTATATAAATAACTTAAAAACTCTTTCGTAGCTACTGGATCTAAACCGATAAAAGGTTCATCAATGATATAAAAATCTGGTTCAGTTAAAAATGCCAAAATGAGCATCGATTTTTGTTTCATACCTTTTGAAAACTTTGATAAATACTCATGTTTATGTTTATCCATTCGAAACATATGTAATAACTCTTCTGCTTTTCTTTCCCAGCTTCCTACCTCATTCTCGCGAGCAGCCATTAATAGTTCGATATGTTCCCAAAGCGTCAAATAATCATAATATGTCGGGTGTTCCGGCACGTATGCATAAGGATTTTTCTTTTCACCAAATGATATTTCACCAGTCATATTTACAAGTAAACCGAGCATCGTTTTAATCGTCGTACTCTTCCCAGCACCATTCGCACCAATAAGTGCAACTAATTCACCTTTTTCAATTGAAAAGGCAATATCATGAATTGTCTTTTCTCCTATATCATATCCGGCAGAGCGGATATTCACTTCTAACATACATTCCCCTTCTTTCCATTTCCAATACAATCAAGGAAAAGAATAACATATAACTATCTATATATCATTATAAAATATTTATTTTCGTTGCAGGAATACATACTTTTTAACAGAATATTTAATGTTTGATTACATTTTATTGGAGTGGATTATATGTCTTTTCAAATTCGTGAAGCTACGATAGGCGATATAGATGCACTTTGTTCTTTAACAACAGAATTAAAGGGTTCCTCTATTTCCTATGAAGATATGAACAACCGATTGCAATTCGTACAAATGAGTCCGTTTGATTTTTTATATGTTTATGAGGAAGAAGAAACCATATGTGGATTACTTGGGTTTCGTATACGTGAAAATTTAGAAGATGTAACTCGTTATGGAGAGATTTCAATTATTAGTGTTGATTCTACAATACGACGGAAAGGCATTGGACAAATATTAATGGATTATGCGGAGCAATTAGCAAAGACACATAATTGTATCGGCACATGGCTAGTCAGTGGAACAAAAAGAGTAGAGGCACATCCTTTTTACAAAAAATTAGGATATGAAGTAAATGGATATCGATTTGTAAAACATTTTTAAACTACTTTTTAATTGAAAGGACTATAACTATGACAAACATCGAAGCAATTTTTATTGATCGTGACGGTACAATTGGTGGTGACACTACAATACATTACCCCGGATCTTTTACATTATTTCCTTTTACAAAAGCAGCTCTGCAAAAACTAAAATCTCAAAATATAAAAATTTTCTCTTTCACAAATCAGCCAGGTATCGCGGATGGGATAGCAACTGTAGCTGATTTTGCACAAGAATTAATAGGTTTCGGCTTTGATGATATTTACGTATGTCCTCACAAACACGGTGATGGTTGTGAATGCCGTAAACCAAGTACAGGTATGCTGCTGCAAGCAGCTGAAAAACATGGGCTTGATTTAAAAAAATGCGCTGTAATTGGTGATCGCTGGACTGATATCGTTGCAGGCGCAACAGTACATGCGACAACGATATTAGTTCGAACAGGCGCTGGATATGATGCTTTACATACGTACCGAGACAAATGGGCACATATTGAACCAAACTACATTGCAGAAAACTTTGAAGATGCTACAAATTGGATTTTAAATCAACTATAATACAAATTAAAAGAGACGTTTTCACAATGAAAACGTCTCTTTTAATCTTATATTTTTTTAAAACGTTAATTCATAATGAAAATAACGATTATCTCTCAAATAACCATTTTCAGCATATAATCGCTGTGCTGATAAATTATCAATCTCCGTTTGTAATTTTACACCTTTTGCACCATTTTCTAATGCAAATTCTTTAGCAGCTTCTAATAATTTTTTACCTGTTCCTGCCCCGCGCTTAGTTGCTTGTACAAATAAATCATTTAAAATCCATAATTCTTTCATCGAAATGGAAGAAAATGATGGATATAATTGTGTGAAGCCAATATATTTGCCGTCTTCAACTGCAACAAAAATAACGGATTCTTTTCTCTCGATTCGACTTCGCAAAAATACTTTTGCTCCTTCTAAATCGGAATCTTGTCTATAAAACATACGATAGTTATTAAAAACTGATGCTAGTCCATCTAAATCTGCAATTGTTGCCTCATATATTCTCATTTTACTCCATTCCCCTTCCAATACTGTCTCATTATATCCGTTGCCCATTTAGGCTGTACAATTTCTTCTTTCGGCATAAACTCTTTCATTATCGGCTTTATATCCAATATAGGTGTGCCATCAATAGCATCTAACCCCTCAACAATAATTGATTTACCTTCTCTTTTGATCACCTTTACAATTGTTGCTCCTATGCGATTCGGACGATTTTTCCCGCGCTGTGCAAAAATGCCTACTTTAGGATAATCATTATTATTTCTAGGATGTCTAGCAAAATATTGAATTTGTTCATCAGTTACTTTATGAAAATAAAAAACAACTTCAATATGAGAAAAATCTTCAATCCCTTGTATACTTTCCTCTGTATACATTTCAGTTACAGTAATACAGGATCTTACTTCTCCCCACTCATCATCTTTTATTTCCTTTCTTTCATTATGTACAAATGCGATTGGTTGAACTGAAAACATACGCATTCCCCCTCAATTGTAACCACTTACATTATAAAATATTTTCTGAATGTTTTCCACAAACTTGAACTAGGTTACATAATATAATTATAATCTATTTTGTAAAGCGAAATTAACTGCTTCAACTGCATGTATATAAGTTGTGTCAAATACCGGAATGGATATGTCTTCCTGTTTTATTAATAACCCTATTTCTGTACAACCTAATATGATTCCTTGTGCCCCTTCTTTTACTAACTCTTCTATAACTCTTTTATAATACTCTCTAGATTGGGATGTTATCTTTCCTAAACACAATTCTTTATATATTACTTCATTTATTTTATCTCTATCCTTTTCTGATGGAACCATTACTTTTATATGATTCTCTTCTATGCGTAACTTATAAAAATCTTGCTCCATTGTATATTTAGTTCCAAGCAAACCAACCCTTTGAATATCTTTCCTTTTAATTTCTTTCGCAGTTGCATCAGCGATATGTAAGACTGGAATATGAATATTCTCCTTTATTTTCTCAACTACTTTATGCATTGTATTTGTGCAAATAATTATAAAATCTGCTCCTCCCCTCTGTAACGAATATGCTGCATTCCCTAATACTTCTCCCGCTCCATTCCAATTTCCGTTAGACTGGAATCGCTCAATCTCTTCAAAGTCCACACTATTAATCATACATTTTGCTGAATGTAACCCTCCTAATCTCTCTTTTATTTCTTCATTTATGATTCGATAATATTCAGAAGTTGATTCCCAACTCATACCACCAATTAAACCTATTGTTTTCATTACACAAACACCCACCTTATACTGTTTTTCAAAAATAATCACAACATTTTATTATGTATATTATACATAATAAAACAAGACTTTACGTTTATAATATAAAGTCTTGTTTTAACTATTTCCAAGGAAATTTTATAAGAATATTCTGAAATTAATTACCGAATGTTTTTATAGAATCTTCATATTGATAATGAAAACATTCTCGATACAACTGTTTAATTTCATCATATGATGGCACACGTGGATTATTTGCTGGACTTCCACTTTCAATTGCATCTGATGCCATTTTAGAAATAGCTTTTTCAAATTCAACCTCACCAATTCCGTATTCTTTTAAATTTGGAATACGAAGATCAAAACAAAGTTTTTTTATTTCTCCCAGCGTGTAGTCGGCTACTTCTTCATCACAATAGGAATACAAATCTTTATTTAAACAACGACCAATATCCGCTAGTCTTTTTACTGCACTAACTTTTGTATATTCTAAAACTGTAGGTAATAGTATTGCATTCGATATACCATGTGGTACATGAAATAACGCTCCTACCGGCCTTGACATTCCATGAACTAACGTAACAGATGCATTTGAAAATGCGATTCCAGCTTGTAAAGAAGCAATCATCATCGCTTCTCTTGCCTCCATATTCTCTCTATCTTCATATGCACTACGTAAATATTTCATAATACTTTCAATAGCGGAAAGTGCAAGTACATCGGTAAGCGATTGTGAAACTTTAGAAATATATGCTTCGACTGCATGACATAATGCATCTATCCCTGTTGCTGCTGTAATATGAGGTGGTACCGAACGCGTTAAAATTGGGTCAATAATCGCTACTTGCGGTGTGAAATTTGGATGCTTCATCATCATTTTTACATCTGTTCGTTTATTCGTAATTACTGCTACACTTGTTACTTCCGATCCAGTACCAGAAGTTGTTGGGATTGCAATTAGTGGTAGCGGATCTTTGTCTATTTCCATATCTTTTTGGACATAATCTTCCACTTCTCCACCATTTGTATATAACACCGCAACTGCTTTCGCCGCATCAATACAACTTCCACCACCAATACCAATAATAAAATCACACTTTCCTTCTTTACAAATAGTTAACGCTTCTAACACGTGTATATTTGTAGGCTCAGCATTTACTTTATTATATGTAATAACAGTAATACCTTTCGTATTTAATTGTTGCATACACCTCTCAACATATCCTAAATTCTCCATAATTGTATCCGTAACTATAAACGCTCTTTTCCCCAACTTCTTAGATTGTTCCCCCAGCTTTTCTAGCGAATTTCTTCCATATAATACGGACTTCGGCATACGAAACTCAGCAACTTCTTGCAAGTACCCCACCCCTTCTTACCCTAATTAATGTTTTAGTTTATAAAATATCGACTTAATAAATTCCTGTTGCAGTATAGAATGCAATTACTAAAAATACAGCAACCGTTTTCAAAATTGTAATAGCAAATATATCTTTATATGACTGTTTATGTGTTAAACCTGTTACTGTAAGAATAGTAATAATAGCTCCGTTATGTGGTAATGTATCCATTCCTCCCGATGCCATTGACACGATACGGTGCATTACTTCTAATGGAATATCAAATTGATTAGCCGTTGCAATAAACTTATCTCCCATCGCACTTAAAACAATTCCCATTCCTCCTGATGCAGAGCCTGTAATACCGGCTAAAATATTTGTCGTTACTGCTCCATTCACTAGAGGATTTGTGAATGTGGCAGAAATACCATCTCTCATAATGGCGAATCCTGGAAGTGCTGCAATGACACCACCGAATCCAAACTCAGCTCCTGTATTCATCGTTGCAAGTAACGCTCCACCAATACTTGTATTCAATCCAGCTTGAAATCCTGTTACTACTCGTTTCCAATATAATAATAACGTTGTTACAATACCTATAATAAGTGCTAATTCTACTGACCAAATTCCAACTACTGCACTTAATTCTACTTTTCCAAATGCTTTCATGCCAATTGCAGAAAAATCAAAACCATTCGGATACCACTTCGGTATCATAATAGTAAAAACTTTATTCATTACACCTACTAAAATAAGTGGTATAAAAGCAATCACTTGCTGAACTCTTGTAATTTCAATGCTTTTCAGTAATGGCATATCTTTTTGTTCTACTTGCACTTGCAAAGAAGCTGCCATTTCAGTATCCCCATCGTTAAAACCAAAATACCCTTCTCCTGCTGCCTTCGCCTTCTTACGTCTACTCTCTAAATATAGTAATCCTAACGTCAGTACAAAAATTGCCCCTACAATACCCAGTATCGGCGCAGCATAAATGTCCGTTTTAAAAAATGTTGTAGGTATTACGTTTTGAATTTGTGGTGATCCAGGTAGCGCATCCATTGTAAATGTGACCGCTCCAAGTACAATCGTTCCAGGGATTAAACGCTTCGGAATATTCGCTTGTCGAAACAGCTTAGCTGCGAACGGATATACAGCAAACACTACTACGTACACACTAACGCCACTATACGTTAAAATAGCACCCATTAATACAATCGCTAAAATCGTACGTTTTTCACCAACTAACTCTATAATTGTCTTTGCAATCGAGTCTGCAATTCCTGACATTTCTACTACTTTTCCAAATATTGCCCCAAGTAAAAATACAGGGAAATATAGTTTAATAAAACCTACCATTTTCTCCATAAAGATATTCGAAAAGAAAGGTAATACAAAACTAGGCTCTGTTAAAAATACCGCAAATAATGCAAATATCGGTGCAAATAAAATAACAGAAAACCCTCTATATGCTACAAACATAAGTAAACTAAGTGCTAATAATATAATAACTAGCTCCAATCATACCCCTCCTTTAAACTGAAAATTCAAACTTTTATTGATAAACTTCTACTAATCTTTTATTTCTGACATCCCTCCTCTTATTCATACAAATTTTTCATGCTAAAAATGTCTAATTATAAGTATTCGATTACATATGAAAAATCCCTTTAAACATAAAGTGAAACTTTAATCAGTGGGGGGTTTGTACATCCCCCACTGATTATTAGTTGAACCAATCGGACGTTTACGGACAGTTGATCTCCCACCTAACTTCTTTGCTCCAACTGAATTTTGAGGTGGGAGTTTTACTGTCCGTTAACGCGGGATAAACGAATTCATCGTCATACGTTATAAAGGGATTGCTAGTCTCTATATTTACTGCTTTATCAAACTATTGTCTACACAAAAATGATGTAGTTCTTTTACATCATTTACTATATGAGTTGCACCAAATTCAGTCAATTCTGTTTTACTACCATAACCGTATAAAACACCAATTGAAGCAATCTTATTATGATTCGCACCGATTATATCGTGCTTTCTATCTCCAATCATAACAATGTCTTCTTTATTAAATTCTTCATTTGTTTGTAAAATATGAGCAATGATTTCTTCTTTCGTTATTCTTGTACCATCTAAATTACTTCCAATGATACTTTCGAAATAATTCGTTAGTTGAAAATGATCTAGTACTTGTTTTGCAAATACAGTAGGTTTTGAAGTTGCTATAAATAAATGATTTCCGGTATCTTTTAATTGTTTTAAGAGATTTGGAATACCCTCGTAAACATTATTTTCTAACAATCCACGCTGCTTTACATACTCTCTGAAATAAAAAACAGCTCGTTCAACTTCTCCTTCGTTCATATTGTATCTCTCTACGAATGATTGCTGGATGGGTGGACCAATAAATGAATCTAACTCGCTTACATGTAATTCTTCAATTCCAACCTTTTTTAATGCATATAATACTGAATTTATAATTCCTTCTTTCGGATCCGTCAAGGTTCCATCTAAGTCAAATAGAAATGTTGTGTACAAATTTAATCCCCCGCTCCTATTTACTTTGCATATTATATAGAAGGCTTTTTCATGCCTACCTTTTACTATACTATCATTATTTATCTTTTCGGAAATTTCTTCTTCTATGTCACATACGTTCAGTTACAAAATGGAATACATATGATAAAGTAAAAAGGTTATAATTATTTTAATAGAAACTGGTGAATCTAATGTCAATAACCTTAATTGTTATAATGGTTTTCACAATTGTTATTCACGCGGTTGAAACAAGCTCTTATAGTATTCGATTAGCTGGAGTGCGTTTAAAGAGAATTGCTGTTGCTTTGTCTGTCGTAGGCATGGTGTTACTTATATCAAGAACATCTAACATGCTACAAGCCTTTTTAATCGGCGGGATTGTCGATGAGGCAAAACGAGACGCTTCCATTAATTTAGAACATACTATACGGCTCGTTCTATTATCCGCTTCTGTCGGTACTTTACTTGCAATTATACTGTATCCAACTTTGACCAAATTATTTGGATACGTCATTCAAAACTTTGAAACAGATGGTTCTTTCATTCGAATGATGAAAACAAATAACATTCAAAAATTAAAGTACACAAGAAAATACGTACGCTTTCCAAAATTAGAAATGATTCATAGACTGCGTATCGGTGGTATTCCAAAACGTATTATGCTTATTAACATGTTTGCTACTGCAATTTATACAGCTGGTGTTCTTTCAGCCCTATACGCTTCTTTTTTACTTCCAGCTTACGCAACAAAAGCTACTACAGCTTCTGGCCTTATTAATGGTTTTGCTACTATTTTATTAACAGTGCTGCTCGATCCACGTATCGCTCTTTTAACAGAGCGAGCTCTTCAATCAGAAGAAGGTGCAGAAGCAATGAGTAAAATGTATGGTTGGCTAATGATTTCTAGACTTTTTGGTACGTTATTAGCACAACTGTTATTCATACCAGGTGCTTACTGGATCACATGGATTATTAAACTGATGAATTAGTCCTCTATAAAAATAGTAGGTGGGATAACAAATGACTATACAAACAGAGCAAGATATAATTCGCTTAATCGAAAACGACGAATGGATGATGGATATATTACAAATGGCAAAATCACTAGAGCTACCAGATTGGTGGATTTGCGCCGGATTTGTTCGCTCTAAAGTTTGGGATACTTTACATGACTACGAAATACGAACGGCTACACCAGATATTGATGTCATTTATTTTGATCAATTACATACAGATGAGGTATATGAGCAATCACTAGAGAAAGCACTGGTAAATATGGATGCTTCTATACCTTGGTCGGTAAAAAATCAAGCTCGTATGCATGTAGTGAATAATATGCCACCGTACTCTTCTTCCGTTGATGCTATTTCTAGGTTTCCTGAAACAGCGACCGCTTTAGGAGTTACGCTTGACGAACTAAACAACGTCATATTAACAGCCCCATGTGGTATTGAAGATGTTCTTTCCTTACAAGTGAGGCCAACAGCTCATTTTCTTGAAACAAAAGAACGTATACATATGTACAAAAACAGAGTTATTAAAAAGAATTGGCAAAGTAAATGGCCAAACATAACAATCACATATCCAGAAATTTAGAAAGGGTGCTTCTCATTTATAGAAGCACCCTTTTCTTCATTTCAAAAAATGCATGACTGTTTCTGCAAATCTATCTGCTTCCTCATAATGCGGTGTATGACCACTCTCTTCGAATACAATACAATCCCCATTTTGAGCATCTTTATTAAATATTTCAATTTGTTTTTCACACGTTACTGCATCGTGTTTTCCTACAATTAATAACATTGGATTTTGTATATCTTTTATTTTTTGTAATAATGAAGTATGAACTGCTCCTTCTACTTTTAATCTATCAAAATGAATTTTGGAGCGATTTGAAAATACTTCCCACTCTTCATCACTATACAAACTCTCGTCTGTCACATCTTCCTTATAATTGTAAATCCCCATTCTATTTTCTTCTAATTCATTGCTTAGTCTTATATAAGCATCTAGCAACTCTTCTGAAGTAGCATTGCTAGATGAATAAGCGATGGACTCTTCTGCTACTTCTTCTTTTCCATACTTTTTTAATAAATGCCCTGTCTTTTGTAACAAAGCTCTACTTGTTAATGCAAAATCGAAAGTTGGCGCTTCAAATATGATTTTCTCTATTGAACTTGGATATATCGAAGCATATAACAATGCTACATATCCACCGAAAGAATGTCCAATGACAGACCATTTCTCAATTTGTAATACTTTTTTTAGTTCCTCACAGTCTTCAATCAAATCATTTAATCCAAAAGCTTCGTCCTCAGTAATTTCTTCTGAGCGACAAACACCTCTTTGATCTATCATTATTACATATAAAGAATCTTTTAAACGTTCCGCTTGATGAAATGAAAAATTATAGCAACTTTCTCCTGGTCCA
Source organism: Bacillus sp. BB51/4 (assembly GCF_008368845.1). Taxonomy (NCBI): domain Bacteria; kingdom Bacillati; phylum Bacillota; class Bacilli; order Caryophanales; family Bacillaceae; genus Bacillus; species Bacillus sp. BB51/4. The sequence goes on along the minus strand of NZ_QOSC01000013.1, from coordinate 329,268 downwards.
CCATGCAAGTATAGGACTGGTTTATTTTTAAGATTTCCATACGTTTCAACGTATAGCTTTTTCCCTCTAATGTTCATGTATTTCCCTGTTCCCATCAAATTCGCCTTTATAATCATCACCTTCTTTTTTACTGAATATTATAACATCCTAGATTAAATAATCCCTATTACATTTAAAAAGACGATGATTATTGCAAGTGGCGCTACAAATCGAAGTAAAAACGCCCAACAAGTAAATACTTTCTTTCCATAATTTCCACCTACAAAAAACTCTGCTTCTAGCACCTTCTTTTCCATTTTGAATGAAACGAAAATACTAATAAATAGTGCTCCAAGTGGCATTAATATATTACTAGATAAGAAGTCTACTGCATCAAAAATATTCTTTCCGAAAATCGTAATATCACTCCATATTCCAAATGATAACGCGGATGGTATACCTACTAAGAAAATGCCGAAACCGATTATCCATGATAATTTCGTTCTCTTTTCTTGTTCACCATTTGCTAATGCTGAAACAACTGTCTCTAGTAGAGAAAATGCCGATGTTAATGTTGCAAATGTAAATAGTGCAAGAAATACTGTTAAGAACAACCCACCGAATGGAATTTGACTAAACACAGATGGTAATACGATAAATAGTAATCCAGGCCCTTCTGTCGGCTCCATTCCTAATGAAAATACGGCCGGAAAGATAGCAAGACCTGCAAATAATGAAACAAATAAATTCAATCCAACAATTGTAACTGCTGATTTTGGTAAACTTTCTTTTTTATTTAAATACGAGCTATAGGTAACCATAATCGAAATCCCGATACTAATCGCAAAAAATGATTGTCCCATCGCGAATAAAATACTTTCTGAAGTAATCTTTGAGAAGTCTGGTTGTAAGAAAAACTTCACACCTTGTATTGCATTATCAAGTGTTAATGAACGAATAATAAGAGCAACAAATAAAACGAACAATGCTGGCAACATATATTTACTTGCTTTTTCAATTCCATTTTGTACACCCTTTGATACAACCCAAATCGTAATGAACATAAAAGCGAAATGTCCCATAATCGCCCAAGCGGGATTTCCAATTGTTTCAGTAAATAATGCTCCATAATTTTGTCCCGGAGTAATAAGTTGTCCTGTTACTCCTCTGAATAAATAAATTAACACCCATCCACCTACAACACTATAAAACGAAAGTAGTATAAAACATGTTCCAACGCCAAGGCGTCCAATCCAGTGCCATCCTGTATTAGGTGCGATACTTTTAAATGCTCCAACTGCTTGTTTCTGCGTACTGCGTCCAATCATAAATTCAGCTATAAGTAATGGTAGTCCAATTAATATAGTAAATAATATAAAGATTAAAAAGAATGCTCCTCCCCCACTCTTCCCAGCGATATAAGGAAACTTCCATATTGCGCCAAGTCCAATTGCTGATCCTGCTGCAGCCATTATAAAACCTAATTTCGAAGTCCATTGCTCCGTCTGTTTCATCTTATTTCCTCCTAATTAAATTACTCTATATAGATAATTAAATTTTATAAACCAATCCGAATAAACCCTCCATTTCTATTTCCATAAAATAAAAAAATGGCTCAACGTCTCTATATAAAGAGACGCTAAGCCATTTACTTAACGCGGTACCACCCTTATTGATTCCATTATGAATCCACCTTAGTAGTAATCGTTTGATTACAAACCTAATATCGAAGGTTAACCGTTAAGATTTACTAAGAATGTGATTCCGTTCCACCTTACTGCTCCTAGGCGAGTTCAGGATGTCATTTGACTATGTCACACCAACCCATAGCTCTCTGTACAAATATACGACCTTACTACTCCTATTCAACACATTTAAATATTTAGAATATATTTTCTTTTGAAATTAATATGAAGTATATCGGTTATATTTGTAACTGTCAAGGGATATATTAAAATTTGGTGAGAAAACTCTTTTATTTTTCATTATCCTTCGTCATCATCATCACCGTGATCATCAGTACCTTCTTCTTGATCATCGTCATCTTGTTGTTGAGATGACTCCTTTTGCTGAATAGCATTATTTACCGCTGTAGTAGACATGACTTCACCTGTTATTGTATGTACTCTTACATCAACTGTTTCTGTTTGTTTTTTTATTATAATTTGGTAGGTAGACGTACCATTTATATTGACTACACTTACATTCTCGATTAATCCGCCTGGTACTTTTTGTAACGCAACTTCTTTCGCCTGCTCTTCTGTAACGACTTTTTGTATTTGTGAAGTACCAATAAAAGCACCCGTCGCTTCTTCAATTTCTACCATTACATTCTCATTTGCACTTTTCTCTATCTCTATTACATATACATTTTTTTCGTTCTTTTTCTCTAGTCTTATCCCTTTCACATTCCCTTGTACTTGCTGCACTGCAATCTCTTTTGCTTGCTGCTCTGTAACTTTTGTCGTTTGTTTCTGTAACAATTGAATTTTGCCAGTTGTTTTTTCAATCTCAACTATTGTACTTTGAGTAGCATTTGTTTCTATCGTTATAACAAACACTTCTATCCCATTTCTTTTTTCTAATATAATTTGTTTAATGATCCCCTGTACTTTCTGAAGTGCCATTTCTTCCGCTTTTTCTTTCGTTATTGTATTACTTTTTAATGATATTTCTTTTGCACGTTTTATGTTACCACTTTGAGCATCTACTATTATTTCATATGAGCCTTTTTCATTTAAAAGGTTTACCTTATATACATCTTGTTCCCCTTTGTTTACTAATTTCATATTTTTTATTTTTCCAGGATACTGTTCAGACACAATATTCTGAATTTGTTTTTCGGATAATATTTTTTCTCCTTGCTTAGAAACAATACGTTGTGATACAAAAGCTACACTTACAAGCACAAAACAAAGTAACAATGCAACCTTCCATTTCTTTTTCATTTTCAAGCTCCTATCTCTTTATAAAAAACGAGGCAAATATACGGTAACTTTCGTCCATTTTCCCTCTTCACTTTCCAGTTGTATATTCCCTTCATGAGCATCAATAATTTGTTTCGCAATCGACAATCCTAGACCTGTTCCTCCTGTTTCCCTACTCCTCGCTTTATCAACTCGAAAAAAGCGATCAAACACTTTCTGTATATCCTCCTTAGGAATTCCCATACCGTAATCTTGAATAGAAAAAAAGACTCTTTCCTTTTGTATTCCTACTATCAAATCGATTGAATCTTTACTGTATTTCATTGCGTTATCCAATAATACTACTAATACTTGTTTTATTTTTTGTTCATCAATATTTACAACAATCTTTTCTTCCTCTGTAATAACACGAAAATCCCGATTATATGTTTTTTCTAGTTGTTCCGCAGTCAACTTGCATAAACGAACTACATCTGATTCTTTCGTTTCCAACTTCCACTCTGCACTACTGTTGGCAAGCAGTAACATTTGATTTGTCATGCCTTTCATTCTTACTGCCTCTGAGTATATCGCTTCTACAGATTCTTCTAAAACATCTTGTTTTTTCATTCCCCATCTTTTTAATAATTTTGCATAACTTTCAATAACTGTTAACGGTGTTCTCAATTCATGTGAAGCATCTGAAACGAACTGCTGTTGTTTTTCAAAGTTTTGATGTAATAAATCTATCATTTTATTAAATGTCGTTCCCATTTTGTACAATTCATCTTTTGATTTTTTCTCTAGCGATATCTTTTTGAATATCCCTCTATCTTGTATATGCTCCATTGTTTGTATTAAAGAGTTTACAGGTTTTAAAATTAGTTTACTTAACATTCTGCCCGCAAAAAAAGACGGAATTAAAACGAAAAGTGAAGCAATAACTAATACATTTTTTAACATATTCAAATTCTCTTGCAAACTATCTAAACGTTCTGTCATTTCTAACGAAACGATTTTCCCATCATTCCAAATAATTGGCATTTTTATATAAGCGAATTTCCCACCATTCTTCTCATAAATTCCCGCCGATTCTTTTCTTTCAAATTTCGTATTTACTGCTGGGATTGGTTTTGTACTATCCACTTCTTGTCTAATCATTACATTTGAATTTTCATTAATAACTCTAATCATACCGTTTGAAGGTAAGTATGGTTGTAGTAGATTTACTGCGTCTATTTCTTTTGCTGATTCCGCATTCATTCCTTCTATAATATGTACTGCCTCACGTTTTAATCGTTCTAACTCTCCGTTCGTTGTAACTTTATAAAACAAAAAGTATATAGAACTATTAATAAGTAACAAAATAAGTAGTAACCATACTGTAGAGAATAAATATATTTTATTTTTAATTTTCATATACTACACCTTTAAGACATACCCAACACCTCTAACAGTGTGAATAAGTGGTACGTCCACATTACAATCTACTTTTTTACGTAAATATCGAATATACACATCGACAACATTTGTATCACCATAATAATCAAATCCCCAAACATTCGTTACGATCTGTTCTCGATTTAACACTTGATTTTCATGCTTCATTAAAAATAGTAATAAATCAAACTCACGTGGTGTTAATTCCACTAAATGATTCTCTCTTTTCACTTCTCGTGTTTTCTCATCTAAATATAAATCTGCAATTTGATAACTACTATTTTCCTCTTCTTTTCTTACGTTTGAAATTCTTAAACATGCACGAATTCTCGCTAAAAGTTCTTCTATTTGAAATGGCTTTGTAAGATAATCACTTGCTCCTTGATCTAAGCCACTTACTTTATCAACAACTGAGTCACGAGCGGTTAATAAAATAATAGGTATTACAGCATTTTTCAAACGTATCCTTCGAAGTACTTCTAACCCACTTATATTTGGAAGCATTACATCAAGTAAAATTAAATCCCATTTACTAGCTTGAAACTTTTCCATTGCCTCTGTTCCTGTTTTAGCAATCTCACTTTCATATCCTTCAAACTCTAATTCTAACTGCACGACACGCGCAATCTTTTCTTCATCCTCAACAATTAAAATCCTTTCTCCCATAAAAGCCTCCCGCATTATATAATCTTTTCATACCATTTCAGTATAACAAGTAATACTTTCCTCCAAAAGAAATAATACCCAATATTCTTTTCGACTTAATAAAAAAAATCAGGAATGAATTATATTCCTGATTTTTAGAGAGACAATCCAACCCACTGCCAATATGCATAGTAAAATACAACCATTACAAACATATACATAACACTTAAATAGCTACTTAACTTTAATAAATCTTGCGGCTGAAAAGTTTCTCTATCACTTTCTTGAAATAAAAGTAATGCTTTAGAACTGACTGGAAAGGTTAAACAATAATTCATGCCAACAATGCCTAAAAATAGTACAGCGACTTCGTTTAGCTGTAGACTACTTGCAAAGTATAATAATGGCGGAATAAAAATTACCACTCTCGTTGTGTGAGATGTAATATATAAATGTGATGTGACTGAAAGAATAACAATTACGAGTAACACGATGAAAATGGATTGCTTATTAATTAGTTCTGTTACTAAAAATAACTTCTGCATAATCCATTGCGCTGCACCACTCTCCATTAAAGATTTCCCTAATGCAATTGCTGCTCCAACAAATAAAATTAAGTTCCATGAGACACCTTTTAAACTTTCTTTCCACTGCATCACGCCCAGTTTTGGCAAAGTTAATAAAAACACTCCGATTATCGTTACAATTGCAATTTCCAAACCGTGAAACGACTCTGTTAACCAAAAAGCTACCATTGCTATTAAAGTACTGATTGTATACTTTTCATTTCGCGATAATTCAAACTTAACTTTTTTCTGTTTCAGTTTTGTTTTTACTTCCTCTTTGTCTAAAAATAAAAATAATATTACACGACAACTTATAAAGCTCATTATGAATCCAAATGGAAATCCCCATATTAACCACTCCACAAATGTAATATCCTTATTATTAAATTCCTTTAACATATCTAGGGCAATTAAATGGGAACCTGCACCAATAATTGTAGAACTTGTTGAAACTAAAATAACAGTAGGCATTAAAATTGCTAATGCTTTCGTAATTCTTCTACTCCCAATTTCTTTTGATATAGCTTGAAAAACAGGTAATACAACCGCTGCGCGTCCAGATGTTGATGGAATAAAGAAAGCGAGTATTTGAATAATCATTGTCAAAATCCCGCACAAGCCCAAAATATTCCGAGCACGATTTACAACAAAGCACGTCATTTTCTCAGCTAAACCGGTAACTTGAAGTGCCCTTCCTAAAATAAAGGAACCGATCATAAGCCAAATGACATCTGAAGCTAACGAATCAAATAAAAAATCTTGCTTTGCTGTTCCTGAAATAATTAGAAATAGAACAGATCCAAGTGCGATATAGGCCGAATTTATCGTTGTTGTTGTCCATAATATAATTGCACAGCAAAATCCAAACAAACTCCATTTCGCTTCCATCGTTAATGACGATGGAAGCAAAAGAACTATTTCTACTATTAATATAAGTGCTATGGGCAGAATCCAAGATGGCTTAGTTTTCGGATGATCAGTACTGTTCACATGTAATTCCACTACATTTTTTTCAATCATGATACGTACCCACTTTTATTCAACCGAGAAGCGATTTGATAACCAACTAAAACTGTACGCATCGTACCCTCTGTACAATCACGAAGCCATTTCTCCGCATTAGAAAATGCATTTTCTAATGAAGATGGCATTGGTAATATACTTGTATATGCATCAATTCCATAATCGTAATTAATACGTGCACCTTTACCGACTGTCCCAACTAATGCGATTACTGGTAATCCATATTTTTTTGCGCATTTAGCCACCTCAGCTGGAATTTTTCCACGTGGTGTTTGAAAATCTATACTTCCTTCCGCAGTAAATACAAGATCACACGCTAGCAATAGTTTATTTAAATCCATATACTTCATAATAATATCGTATCTCGGATGAAGCGTTGCACCAATTAAAGCTTGCAGTCCAGCACCAAGTCCGCCAGATGCACCACTACCTGGCGTATGATGTACATCTATACTTATATCTTTTTTTATAACAGAAGCATAGCGCTCCAGTGCTTTTTCTAGTTCTATTACTTGGGCTTCGTTAGCACCTTTTTGCGGACCGAATACTCGCGCTACTCCCTGCTCGCCGCATAATTGATTAAACCAATTACAGGCAACATCGATTTGAACATGCCTTAATCTAGGATCTACTTGTGATGTATCTATGTTTGAAACTTGTAATAAAGAGGTTCCACCTTGAATTTGTATTTCCTTTCCATCTTCATTTAAAAACTTTACACCTAACGCTTCAGCCATACCAGCTCCGCCATCAGATGTTCCTGAATCACCACACCCTATTAATATACGATCTACCCCTTTATTTAAAGCTAATTCTATTAACTGCCCAACACCATGAGTAGTCGTTTTTCTAGGATCACGTAAATTTCTCGGTACAAGGCGTAATCCTGCTGCAGCAGCCATTTCAATAACAGCTGTACGCTCACCATTTCTCGTTTCAAAAACACCAAAATAAGATTGTATCTGTTCTCCTACAGGTCCCGTTACTTCTACTTCATACATTTTTCCACCAGTAATATTTATAATTGCCTCTGTAAAACCTTCCCCACCATCCACCATTGGTAAAGTCTCTACAGTAGCTAACGGCATGACTTTTAAAATCCCTTCTTTCATTACATCAGCAGCTTCCTTCGCCCCTAAACTTTCTTTAAATCCTGATGGTACAACTAAAATACGCATGTAATATTTCTCCCTTCACCTTGTATATCTCTTTCGTTTCTAAGGCTTATACTAAAGGTGAAAAAAGAGAGAACAATTAAGCTTACATTAAAATTTGGTGAGAAAGTGCTGAGTTTTATGAACTAAAAAATCCGTTGTACTATAAAATAGCACAACGGATACATTTCCTTCCCTTATTATTAAGGGATAAGTCTTGTACAGTCCCTTGGAAAAGCACTCGCCTCTCGTACATTTGTTAATTCTAATAGTTTGTATACAACTCTCTCTAATCCAATTCCAAAACCACCATGCGGGGGACAACCGTATCGGAATGTATTTAAATAAGATTGAAATGTATCTGGATGTAATCCCTTTTCATTAAAAGAAGCAAGTAACTTTTCATAATCATGAATTCGTTGTGCCCCTGATGTTATTTCTAATCCTTTATATAGTAAGTCGAACGAATCAGTAATAGACGGATTCTCATTATTCGGCATCGTATACATCGGCCTAGCTTCTTTCGGATAATGTGTAATGAAAACTAACTCACTCTTATATGTTTCCTTCACATATTTCCCTAGTAGTTTTTCACCTTCTGTATCTAAATCCCCACTTGGCGACTCTTTCCGGTATTTATTTTTCAAAATTTCTTGCGCTTCTAACAATGTAATTTTCGGTATTTCTATAATAACAGGTACTTCTATTTGTAATAGTTGTAGTTCTTTTTCACAGTTTTTTGCTACTTGTTGAAACATATATCGTAAAACATCCGTTTCTAATTGCATCACTTCATAAAAATCATGAATAAATCCAAGTTCTACGTCTAACGATATATATTCATTCAAATGACGGGAAGAATTATGATGTTCCGCTCTGTAAACAGGTGCAACTTCAAAAACACGTTCTAACCCTCCAGCTACCATCATCTGTTTATAAAACTGTGGTGATTGTGCTAAATAAGCTTCTTTTTGAAAGTATGGAAGTTTAAAAACATTCGCTCCTCCTTCTGCCCCTTGTGAAACAATTTTCGGAGTAAATATACGTGTGAAATCGTTCTCTATAAGAAATTCACTAAAGCTCTGAACGAGTGTAGATTTCACTTTAAATATCGCCGCGGTTCGCTCATGTCTTAATGATAATACCCGCTCATTCAGTAGTTGATCTAAACCAATTTGTAACTTCTTTTTATTTATTTCAAACGGAAGTGGTTCTGCGCCATTTAATATTTTCACTTCGTGAGCAAGCACTTCAACCCCTAACTCTGTTTTCGAAGTCTCTACAATTTCACCAACGACTTGAACGACACTTTCCACATCTACCTTATATCCAGCTAATTCATTTTCTAATACACATTGCATAACTCCCGATCGATCCCTTATTAATAAAAAACTAACATTACCTAGATGACGAATCTTTTTTACCCATCCTTGAAGTAATACAACCTTTCCACCTTGCTCCGTACATTCTTTTGTGAGTGAACGCTTCATTATTGACCCCATTATTTTTCCCTCCATTAATTTTATATTTATTTACATTATTGTTGTCATCGTCATCATCCACGGTCACTCACCTCCTTTAAAAGAATACAAAAATCCGCCCCTATAAATAGGGACGGATTGTTCCGCGGTACCACCCAAATTGTCATAATGACCATCTTAGCCCTGATAACGGTAGGTACCGTTTGCTTTTACTAATTATCACGTTCAAAGCAACACTCACAGGTGTCTTTCCATCATGCGGTATCGCAATCTTCTCAGCAACCGATTGCTCTCTGTAGACCTTTGCATCATGTACTTTTCCTGATCCTCACTTTTTATATTTACAGAGTATTCTATCTCTTCACTTTATAAAACGCAAGCCTTTTTTAATATATTTTGATTTTTCATATCCAATTTTGTACAATCTCCTCTAAAGCCATTCCACGTGAGCCTTTTAGTAATACAACATCCTTTTTCGTTATAACTTTTAATACTTCCTCTGCTATCTTGGCTTTACTATTAAATGACTGTACTTTTCCTGTATCATATTTCTTTCTCGCTTCTTCCGCTACAATTTCAGCTAACTCTCCATAAGTGAATACATATTGAATGCTCTCTTCATTTAACATTTTACCAATTTCTCTATGATATGTTTCAGCATTCTCCCCTAACTCCAGCATATCCCCAATTACTATCATTTTTTTCTTATAGGCATTTAATATCTGTAACGTTTCAATTGCAGCCTTCATTGAAGAGGGACTGGCATTCCATGCATCGTTAATAATTGTAAACCCTGTTTTAGCAGTTAAAAATTGAAAGCGCATATGAGTAATATTTACTTGTCGCAATGCTTTCTGTATTTTTTCTGTAGTGACATTATAAAATTGACCTACGGCGATTCCGACAATCGTATTTAAAATATTATGTTTTCCATGTAAGGGAACATCGTACTGTATTTTTGAATCATTTAATTTAAAATGAACACCATATTCATCTAATTGCACGTTTGTTGGAATCAAATCATTTGTATACTTTTCACCAAATGCCTTACAATTTATACTCGATAGATTCTTATTTTTCAAAAGCAATGGTTCATCTCCATTATACAAACATAATCCTTCACCTTTTAATCCATCAATAATTTCTAATTTAGCCTTCGCAATTTCTTCTTTTGATCCAAGCGTCTCTAAGTGAGAATGGCCAATCATTGTAATGATTACTACATCTGGCTGTGCTATTATTGATAAGTTTCGAATTTGTCCTTTTTCACTCATCCCCATTTCAAGAATTAAAAACTCTGTATCTCGTTTCATCTCTAAAATTGTTAATGGTAAACCGATTTGACTATTAAAATTCCCCTTTGTTTTATGCACACGATGAGTTGTACTTAAAATCGTGCTTATTATATCTTTTACCGTTGTCTTACCATTACTACCTGTAATTCCAATTACTTTTACATTTAGCTCTTTTCGATAAAATTGTGCCAATTGTTGCAAAGCAAATAAAGTGTCATCTACAAATATAATTGGCATCCCTTTTGGCGGAGTGCCGTAAGACTTTTTCCATAAGGAAGCGACAGCTCCATTATCGAATGCCTCTTTCACATAATCATGTCCATCTTTCACCCTAATGATTGGAACAAATAAATTTCCTTCTTTAATGCTTTTGGAATCTATGCAGACACCATGTATCTCTATGTGATGAAACGATTCTTGTAACCCTTCACCACCTACTACTTCTTCAAGTTTTTTCAAATTCATTTGAATCAAATTATCACCTCTTTCCATTTTATTACATAATTTCCATTTCATTTACGCATATTAATAAAAATTTTATAGCGAGGTGTTTATATGAAAAAAGCGATTAGTTTCTTTCTTCTTTTGTTATGCCTAATTGCAGTGAATGAAACATACGCCTATTCACCAAAATCTTTACCAATCTCCCAAAACTCTGATCAATGGAAAGTGAATATTGATGAACCGAAGAACATAGATAAAAATATGCTTCAAGCTAAAGAAGATGAATTTAAAACATATCAATTTTCAGTAAAAAATGTTGGTAACAGTGAAGTATATAACGTACAAGTCGAAGTATTCCGCAACGAGCCAAAAACGAAAACGAAATATGAACTTTTCTCACGAAAGGAAAGTCGCTTAGCAAGTGGAAAAACTGGATTTGAACATACTAATTTTCCAGTTGCCACAAAAGCAGATGAAGTTGATGTAATCATTACTTGGCAAGAACACCCTTTCCGCTCTATGAGAAACGGTCAAAAAGTTGAGTCTAGAAAATTTAAAGAGCATTTTGTTTTTAAAGACGAAAAAAACAACTAGAATGCGGATGAATTTACATTAGCATTCATATAGCTTACTTTACTAGTACCAGTTCTTAAGCAAATTAAAAAGTCGTGGCTTATAAACGCCACGACTTTTTATATTAATTCGTACTAATTCCTCTTGCTGCCCAAATACGATCGATATCAGCAGCATGTTGTCCGCCATATAAAAGAGCATCCGCTTGCTTAATCGCTTTTGCTCCATCACTGAATTTAGAGTTTGGTGTTAATGACCAGTGTGATTGTAAAATAATTTTCGTTGCTACATCACGTCCAAAAGCTTGTGCCATCTCATATTGACCTTGTGCCCAAATTTCCCCATCATCATGTACCTCATTTGTAACATCTTTCGGATACACTTTATTCGTATCTAATCGGCGCAAGCACGTCGGATCTGAACTAGAATAAGCAGCCGCATCCCATTCTCCAACACATGCTTTTCCGTAGCCTGTTGTCGATACTGCATCTTCATACGTAGCACCTAAGAAGTCACCAAATCCTTCTCCCATCGCTCCGCCTTCTGCTGAACTACCAAAGCCAGGAACTTGGTTATCTTGAATTGAATGTCCGTATTCATGTGCGATAATACCAGCATCTTCTGCATCATCTACTCCGCCAGTACCAAAAGTTAAAGCTTTCGTTGTCGGAGAATAAAATGAGTTATCCGCCGTCGTTCCATTCACATTCACTTTAATAGAGCGATTATTAATATTTTTAAAACCTAACCCTTGAATGTAACGCTGTAATGTATCGATATGATAATACGACATAACATCTTCAAAGCTATCATTTGCACGTGTATAGTTAAATTGTAAATTTGTAGATTTTGTTTTTGCTTTTGAAGAAATTGTTACATACTCTCCAATTAAAAATCCTGTCCCATCTAAACCTTTTAACGTAACAGTCTTCAATTGATTCGTTAACGCTGTTGAATCCGCATCGTTATTATCTTTTAAGCCTACTTTACTACCACTAGATACGACTGGGTTAGGTAAAAATACTTTTCCTGTCCCTTCAGCTTTTCGGTTTATATCAACCTTTTTAATTAACTTCCCATTTTCTGCATCAATAAATGTTTCCCATGCACCAAACGGGTTATTAGAATGGACTACAACTTTATATACTGGACGAGCAATTCCCTCTTCAACAATATATCCGAATTCTTTCTCTGTAGGAGCCCATAAGTTTTGCTCACTTGCTTCTCCAACATACGCCATTGATTTTTGTATTGCATCTTTTTCACTAATTTTTGTCGTTACTTCCTTCACACCTTTGACGGATTGATAATCAGAAACAGCAAGTACGCCCTTTCCCTCTCCGTTAAGTGTAACTGTAATTTGTTTTGAAAATACAGGCGCACCATTAACAACTTGTTGGAATCTAACATATGAAGCTACTGACGTTTCTGTTGTAGAAATATATTGCAAGTCTGAAAGGTCTGTTTTCAATCCATACTGTGCAGCATTTTCTTTTAAATATTCAGTTGCTTTTTTCTGCGGCGAATAAGCTTCTAGCTTTACTTGCTGTTGTTTTTCCAACGCCGAAACCGTAGAAATCGTCCCCATTACTAATGGCACAGTCATTGCCATTGCCACCATTTTTTTATTAAACATAGAACCACTCCCCCCTAATAAAGTAGCTCAACCTTATCCCATTACCACTAGGCAATCATTCCCCACAACATGGGGGGATAAAAATTGAATCTACGAGTAATTCTCTATAAACAATTCTATTACCTTTCCATTTAGGGTCAGTGAAATTTTCTCAATATTTATGCGTAAAGTGAAAACAATACTTTAGAAAGAAATTTCTAAAGTCATTCCTTATCCCTGAAACTTTTCATATTACTGTTTAAAAAAATAGACTTTTTACCTAACGGTAGGTTGAAAAAATTATTAATGAATGATACGATTTAAATAACCTTTTTTAGGAGGATCTATTATGAGTAAAAGTGAAGAAACACTCTCTTCAATAATGGAAGCAAGTTATCGCCTTTTTGCTACGTACGGTATTGCTAAAACAACTTATACGATGATTGGTGAGAAGGTTGGTATCGCAAAACCATCTATATATTACTACTTTAAGTCTAAAGATGCCTTGATTGAATGTATTTTTACTGAATTATGTAAAGCTATGCAGTTCTCTTCGTATTTTCATACAGAAGAATTTACGAAAACAAATTTTATTGAAAAATGTATTGCAATTGGCCTTAAAATAATTGATGAACAGCGAAACGACCCTTATTTTAATCTTGTGTTACAAGAATATGTTTTACTATCTTCAAGAAACAATATGTACAAAGATCGATTACTAACTGTGCAAACAGAATATTTACATGGATTTGAGGTACTCCTTACAAAAGCAAATAAACTTCAATTAATTGAAAATAAAAATCTAGTTTCAAAAGCTCATATGTTAGCATTAGTGCTTGATAATATCGGGAATTTTATGATGATTGATGCAAAGATAGATTATAAACAAATTTGGATTGAAGCTGTAAATAGCATTTTTGAAAGAAGGGATTGAAGTGAATACAAAAAAGCGCATTATCGGCTTAGATTTCGCTAGAGCTTTGGCGATGTTTGGTATGCTACTTGTTAATTTCATGGTGATAACAGGTGCAGAAGGAAATGGTCCCCCTTTTTTAATAACCCTCATGTCACTATTTGAAGGTAGAGCTTCTGCTTTGTTTGTTATACTTGCAGGCATCGGTATCACTTTAATGACTAGGTCAGCCGTTGCTAGCAATGAAAAAATAAAAATTTCTAATAGCCGAAAGACCATATGGAAACGATCACTATTCTTATTTATTTTAGGATTACTACTATATGGACTAGAGTGGACTGGGGATATAATACACTACTACGGTGTTTACCTTTTCGTCGCTGCATTACTCATTACAGTACGCAAAAAACTATTACTTTTTCTTTCTATCATTATTTTATTAATCGCACAAGCTCTTCAGCTTACTTTCAATACTTTCGAAGGTTGGGGAGCACCTACTCCATTCATAAACTATGTAGACTTCTGGACAATACAAGGTTTTCTTCGCAATTTATTCTTTAATGGCTATCACCCTATTTTCCCTTGGTTCTCGTTCTTCTTAATCGGTATGATAATTGGCAGGTTAGATCTTCATAATAAGAAAATTAGAGAAAGATTACTCTTACTGGGTATTACAATTACAATATTGTCAGAACTTTTATCAAAAGGGCTTACTCACTTTTTTATTCCATATATCGGCAAAGAGGCTGCCACATTTTTATTTAATACAGGACCCATCTTACCAAATGTATTATATATTTTATCTGCTACAGGATCCGCTATTGCTATATTAATCATTTGCCTCAACATCGCTGAAAAATATAGAAATAATTGGTTTGTCACTTCCATTGTACAAACAGGACAATTAACATTAACTCATTATGTCAGCCATGTATTTATCGGTATTGGGACGTTAATTCTATTAAATAAAATGGAACAACAATCACTACTATTCGTTTTATTATTTGCTAGTGGATTTTTCATTTTCAGCATTTTAATTAGTGTGTTATGGGGAAAGAAATTTTCTAGAGGACCTATCGAATGGATTATGAGGAAATTAGCCGGATAAATTTCCATCATACAAAAAGGAAGTTGGAATCATTCCAACTTCCTTTTTTCTTTAATGAGCCGCGCTTAATTTAATTCGAACTTTCGCTTCACCTAAAGATAGTTCATCGTCTTCATTCGTTAAGTGATCAAATGTAAATTGCTTAACGAGTAAATTTTCTTCCAATAAATCTTTATGGTTCGTTAATGTTCGTTGTAGTTCTTCCTCTGTATCAAGAATAACATCTACTCGTAAATTAACCGGTAAATTTAACTGCTTACGATATTCTTGAACCGCTCGAATGAATTCACGAGCTACTCCTTCTTGTAACAATTCTTCCGTTACATTCGTATCTAACATAACTGTATATTGTCCGTTAGTCGTATTAGAAAATCCTGATTTTGCGACTTTCTCTACCAGTACATCTTCAGCTGTTACAACTACTTCTTCTCCTGGTGCTGCTTCGTAAACTGCTCTTTCTGTAGATACAAAATGTTGCACTTCTTCTTTTGGTAATTGTTTTAGCCATGTATTTACTGCATTCACATTTTTACCAAGCTTCGGCCCAGCTGTTTTAAAATTCAGCTTTAATTGATAGGACGTATATTTCGTTTCATCGAGTTCAACATGAAACGCTTTGACATTTAGCTCATCCATGACGATATCACGATAAGATTCCCAATCCATATCATTTTCATTATGCGCTAGTAATACAAGTTCTGCTAACGGCTGTTTTACTTTTAAAGAATGCTGATTACGATTACTTCTTCCAAGTTCAACAACCTGTAAAACTGCATCCATTTCCTCTTCTAATTTCGGCTGAAGTAGTGATTCATTTACAACTGGATAATCCTCTAAATGAACGCTACTTGCAGTTAAATTCAAATGAATATCTTCAGCGACAAACGGTGTAAATGGTGCAATTAATTTACTAATTGTTACAAGTACTTCATGAAGTGTCTCATACGCAGCTGCTTTTTCAGCATTCATACCAGACTCCCAGAAACGATTACGTGATCGTCTTACATACCAGTTACTTACTTCATCTACAAGTGCCGCGATTTCACGAGCTGCATTCGTAAATTGATAATCATCAAGTGCTGTTCTCACTTTTTTCGTAGTGCTATGCAATCTTGATAATACCCATTCATCCAATTTCGTCCGCTTTACATCATACGTTTCTTTCGGATTATACCCATCTAAATTTGCATATAAAACATAGAAGCTATACACATTGACTAATGTATCTACAAACTTAGATTTTGCTTCCAGTACTGTTCTTTCAGAAAAACGTTTCGCATTCCACGGTGCACTGTCAACGAGTAGCGCCCATCTTAAAGCATCTGCACCAAACTGATTTACTAAATCAACTGGATCTAGTGCATTCCCTTTACTTTTAGACATTTTCTGTCCTTCTTCGTCTAATACATGTCCTAGTGATAACACTCGTTTATAAGGTACTTTTCCTGTATATAGTGCTGATACTGCTAATAAACTATAAAACCATCCGCGTGTTTGATCAATGCCTTCTGCAATAACATCCGCTGGAAACTGTTCTTCAAATAACTCTTTATTTTCAAATGGATAATGATATTGCGCAAATGGCATGGAACCACTATCAAACCAAACATCAATTACTTCTGGTGTACGATTCATTGTACTTCCGCATTTTTCACAGCAAACTTGCACTTCATCTACATATGGCTTATGCAATTCCAAATCTTCCGGTGTTTCTTTTGTACTATGCTTTCTTAAATCAGCAATGCTTTTCGGTGCGAATTGATGATCGCAACTTTCACATTCCCATACGTTTAATGGTGTTCCCCAATATCTATTTCGGCTAATATTCCAGTCCACCATATTTTCTAAAAACTTACCAAAGCGTCCATGTTTCATATGGTCTGGATACCAAGTAACAGAATCGTTATTTTGCAAAAATGTATCTTTAATTGCAGTTGTTCGGATTAACCAACTCTCTCCTGCATAATAAAGAAGTGGTGAATCACAACGCCAGCAATGTGGATAGCTATGTTCATACTTTTCTTTATGATACAGTAAACCTTCCTTCGCTAAATGACGAACGATATCCACGTCACAATCTTTAACAAATTTCCCTTTCAAAAATGGTACTGCTTCTGTATATTCACCTTTCTCATCTACAACATGCAAGAATGACAATCCTTCACTTTGAACGACTCTATAATCGTCCTCCCCATATGCTGGAGCGATATGAACGAGTCCTGTACCACTATCTGCCGTGACAAAATCTGCTGCGATAACGTGATAGCCATTTGTAACTTCTTTCATTGGAAATGGCGGCATATAAGATGTGTTTACTAATTCTTCACCTTTATGAACAGATAATACTTCATAGTCTTCTTTTAATACATCTTGTACACGTTCTTTCGCAACAATGTATACATGACCTTCTTGTTTCGCTTTCACGTATTCCATATTTGGATGTACAGCGAGCGCAACATTTGCTGGAAGTGTCCAAGGTGTCGTTGTCCACCCTAGGAAATATTCATTTTCACTATCTTTTACTTGAAACTTAACTGTTGCACTTAAGTCTTTTACTGTTTTATACCCTTGTGCAACCTCATGTGAACTTAGTGAAGTTTGACAACTTGGGCAGTATGGTGAGACTCTATGCCCTTTGTACAATAATCCTTTTTCATGAATCGTCCCTAAAATATGCCATACACTTTCGATATATGGATTCTCTAGCGTAACGTATGGATCATCCATATCTACCCAATAACCGATGCTTTCAGTGAATTCACGCCACTGCTTCTCATATGTGAATACACTCTCTTTACACTTCTGAATAAATGGCTCAATTCCATACTCTTCAATTTCATGTTTACCAGAAATACCGAGTTGCTTCTCAACACCTAATTCTACAGGTAAACCGTGTGTATCCCATCCCGCTTTTCGTAGCACTTTATAACCAGCCATCGTTTTATATCTCGCTACTACATCTTTAATTGTCCGTCCAAGTGCATGTCCGACGTGTGGTAAACCGTTCGCCGTTGGTGGTCCTTCATAAAATACGAAAGACTGTGCGCCTTCTCGATTCTGAATTGATTGCTCGAAAATGTTTTGCTCGTTCCACTGCTTACGAATACGTGTTTCTCTCCCTACAGCTGACTCTTTTACATCTACTTTCTTCATCTACAATCACTCCTTTGAATGTTTTAAAGCACACAAAAAACCCGTCCCTATGAAGTAGGGACGGGTTTAACCGCGTTACCACCCTAATTCTATTAGCTCTTCGCTAATAGCACTTAGCAACGTACTATCATACGTGTTCTTTGTAACGGTAGACATCCGTCCGGGCTTACTTATTTTCAGCCTCGGCTCCTCGGAGATGATTTTCAAATAACGTCTGCACACCGGCTTTCAGCTATACACCGGCTCTCTGGGGAACAATTCATTATTTTACTCGTTCTCGTCTTCAGATTTGTATACTTTATTAAAAGCTATTTTATGCCATTGGGCAATAAATTGTCAACTAATTCGAAATATATATTTAATTATACCCTTTTTTCACAATTCCTATACAATTATTTCTTAAATTCTTGTATTCCAGCTAAATCTTCATCTTCTTCAATAAGCTCAGCAAAGAATCTTGATTCATCCTCACGAAGAACAATTTCAAGCTCTTGCTTCGCCTCTTCAATTCTATTTAACTGTGCTAAATAACAAGCGCGATCATATCTTGCTAACAAATCACTCGCATCTATTGTTAATACATCATTTGTTATTTTTTCTGCCTTTAGTGTTTGTCCGGCACCATGATACGAAGATGCTAAAGAAAGAAGAATTGCTGCTTCATTTGGATGATGTATAGAAGCATTTTCTAATACATGAATTGCCTCTTCAAACCTTTCTTGACTTTGATACATTTCTCCTAAAGCAAGAAACGCTCTACTTACAAACGGTGTTTGCTCCATTAATTGTAAGGTAATCTTTTCTGCTTTTCTTTCTTCTCCTATTTTAAAGAATACTTGTGCTTGTAAAAGAAGCGTATCATAATCATCTGGTAACTCTCGAACCATTTGCTTCGTTAATTCTGAAGCATCCCGTAACATATCTTCTTCCTCACACGCCATGAAAAGATTTACAAGTTGCTTCGCTACATCGTAATCCCATTTATTTTCTAACGATGTTTGCAATACATCTATCGCCTCTTTATACATCGCCACATTCTCGTAAAATAGTGAAAATCGCTGCGCTGCCATACTATTTTTTTGATTTAACTTTAACGAGATTTCATACAAATCAATGATTGTAGTAATAATCGAAATTTCTTTCGCACGGTTTTTCATACGATAAAAAGCTCTCGTAATGATGGATTTTTTCGGCTGTTCATTTTGTTGCCGTTCAATCCATCTTTCCGTCACCGCAGATGCAGCATACATAAATGCCATACTTCTTTCTGCCTTCTTCACCTTTAATGTATGAAGAAAATCTCGTATGTTAGACAATTTCTTATGTTGTTCTATCGCTTTTACATACACATCAAATATTTGTTCATTATTTGCATCTTTTTGTATAACTTTCATTGCAATTTCAATTGCTTTTGCATTCCTTTTTTTCACTAACACTTTGGCATAATGATATAGAACTTCTATATGCTCACTATCTAATTGAAGTGCCTCTTCAATCTGTGCTTGTTCTTTATCTATTTCATCCATCGCTCCAAACACATATGCAATCGCATCTAATCGCCATATTTCAGGTGCTTCGTCCGCTAATTGTTCTAGTTCTGTCAGTAACTCTTCCTGAAGACTCATTTCTACTGAAAGCTGTGCCAAATATTCCATATTAATATGCATCGGCTCTTCTTTCATAGCCTGAACCATATGACTTTGTTCTTTAGAACGGTTTTCTTCTTTTTCGTATATTTCCGCAAGCTGTAAATGTACACCGACGAAATTCCCATCAAGCTCTAAACAAGTTTCATACGCTTGCTTTGCTTCTGTCAATTGCCCTAATGCCATAAGTGTTTCACCAATTCGGTAATACGGTAATGCCGTTTCCTTTTGTTCTATCGCCTTATTATACCTTTTCATCGCTTGGCCGTACTGCCCAATAGATTCATATAAAATACCTGTATAACAACCGTATTCGCTTATTTCATTTCTTTCTTTGTGTAACGTTCTTAAGAATGCTATACCTCTTTGTACAAATACCGTTCCTTTAATTCGATTCACATATTCATCTAACGCACTTGCCACATTATATTCGCTCTGCTTTATACCACTCTCTAACTTAGACAAAGCTACTTTAAACCCTTCTTCATTTCCACCAAGTTCAATCTCAGCATCCCATAAAACCATTCCCGCATTCATAAGAAAATCTTGGCTCTTTTCAATTTGTTTTTCAATACCGAGAATATATTGTTTCGCTTCCTTGTATTGTTCTTTCGCCATATAAACTTGCGTAAGTCCAAAGTGAGAATAAACATCATCATGATTTTCTTCTAAAGCACGATTATACAATGTTTCTGCTTCTTCCAGACTATCATTTTGAAAATGATAGTCACCGAGTTTTACGTATAGAGGTGCCTTATCGTCACAATTCTCAATACCTTTTAATAAAATTTCTTTCGTACTTTCCTCATCCTTCAAATCAGACTCGTATATTTCCGAAAGTTTCGTATAGATGTAAGGTGCATTACTATCCAAATAAATCGCTACTTTAAGCCCTTTTATCGCTAAATGTAATTTCCCTAAATGATGCGCACATCTCGCGCGCTCATACCATACATGTGCCTCATTTTTATTCTCTCTTAATAGGTCATTAAAAATTTCATACGCTTCTTCATATCTTTCTAAATCTATTAATATTAATCCGTGATTCGTTAAAGTGAATCTTTCTGGAGTACGTTCTAAAGCAACTTGAGAAAACTGCAACGCCTTTTCAGATTGATCGATATACATGTATGATAAAGCGAGAAAACTCCAAGCAATCGGCTGATCTGCGTCTAATTGTAATGATGAACGAAAACTTGAAATCGCTTCTATATAACTTTCCTGTTCAAAAGCATATCTTCCGTTTATTAAATGATATAAAGCACGATTATTTTTCTTCTCAACACTTGTCAGCATTTGCCCGGCTTTTTCTAATTCTTGAAGGCGAATAAAGCACTGCGCACCATGCAATTTAACAAAATCTGAGTTCGGAAACTTCTCCATTAACTTTTCAATACAACATATAATAAACTCATTATCTACTTCAACATCTAAATGCTTAACCGTATATAACCACGTATTCGGATTATCACTCGTCTCTTTTAAAAATTGTACTAAGTTATAAATCCCCTCTTTATCATGTTCATCTAAATGATCCGTAAGAGAAAAAATAGATTTAAAATAATGATTTTCTTCTTCATTTAAAAATGCTAATTGCTCCTTCTTTTCTTTCGGAACAAACGTAATCGCTAAACAACCTGTGTAACGATATTTTTCTTGTAACTTACTATATTCCACAATAACTGGTTCTATAAAGTTCGGATCTTGAACATAAAAAGCTTGTAACGTATCATCATATCCAGATAGCACTTGTACATGTGAAGCATGCTCAATATCTATACTTAATAAAACAGGAATCCCTTCATCCAGCAGTCTCTTATAATTTTCCTCATTACCTTTAAAATAACGATATTCATAACCTAATTCTTCTAAATAAGAAACAGTATCTGAAAACTTTGAGCCTGTCATATCAAAAATAAACTCTGCTATTTCATCTTGTGTACATTTTTCTCCCCATAACTGCAACATCATTTCTAAACTTGTCGGAACACAATAATTATCCTTTTGTACAATAGGAACTATCGGTAAATGCACCTTTTTTCCATCTGGATTTTTTTCTAAATTATGATATAAAGACTCTTTTAAACTTTTTTCTTCTTTTAATAACTGTTGTAAATCTACAAGTTTATTCATTTTGTAAAGCGCTTCTGCACGTAAATGTACAAAGTAAGCTTTATACGCATGATAAGGAAGCTGATTATTTATGTTATCTATTACCGCTAACATTTCTTCATACTTCCTTAAATCTAATAAATATTTTACCTTTTCAAAATGAAAATATGGTACTTGTGGGAACTTTACAATCGCATCATCAATTAGCTGTAATGCACGTTTTTGTTCTCCTTGATTCGCATATAATTGTGATAATAAATAGGTAGATAGCTCTTCACAATCTTTATGCTGCATGCCGGCTATAAATTGTTCTTCTGCTTTCTCCCATTCACCTGTATGCATATAGACGTAGCCCCATTTATCAAATACGGCACGTGAACTGTACTCCTCTGCCTTTTGCATATAGATTAGGGCTTCTTCATTTCGTTTCATTTCCAACAAACATCGTACTAACGTAAAATATGTTTTCGCTAAAAGATCAGCTTCTATTTCTTCTTTACTTACCTCTTCTAATGAGTCTTTTAACAACTGTTCTACTTCAAGTATTTTCCGCTCATCAATTAACTCATCACAATATAAAGAGAGCGTTCTCACATTTGGGAATTTTTTGTAGGCGTAGCGAATGAGGAATGAACTGTATTGGTGCATAAGCCCTTCATCAGTAAGACGTATTAATATGTCAAACTCCTTATGTGAAGGAACACTAGCAAGCCAACTCTTCAAATAAGATAAAGTATTCTTTTCTTTTATATATGAAATTTCATTATTTATTTCCTGTAATCCATCTATAAATCTCTTGTCTTTCAAACAAGCATCTAACTGCTTAAAATCTAGCATGTATTCACCTCGAATATTTATTTGTACTGCTACTTGCTTAGATTTTACACATCATATTGTAGGTATTCAACTAAAATCTCTTATAATAGATGGTATTAATTAATATTATTCAAATTTATAACAAAATATAGTAAAAATGATTATTTTCCCCCATATTTTGTTTAATTAAATGGAATAACGTAACATGAGGAGCTTATCTTTTGGAAGCTGAAATCCGTACATGAAATTATATCGGCGATTTTCAAAATATATCAGCGATTATACAGTGGATATCGACTTACCGACAAAAAATGACAATCCTCAATATACCTCTACCTTTTAACATTCTATGTCACCAAATGTAATTTTCATATTCGGAGCATATACTAAAGACGAATGCATTTGAAATGCTTTAAAAAATCGGAGTTCAGCTTCATATTGTGCTAGCGCATCATCATATATTAACCCTCTAGACATTAAACGTTCTACAAATTGCTGTTTATCACCCGGATCACCTGCAATTCCCTCTTCTTTTAACGAATGATACAACCTTTGTTTATCATTATGATGCATATTAGAATCTAAAAAGTTCACTTTATCACTTACTCTACATTGAATATTTTTTACGCCTAGTTCACTTAAAAATATCGGTATTTTCATACCAATATTTCCATCTTTTCCGCTTCTCTGCATGTCACTTTCAAATAACTTCTGCAAAGCACCTAGCCTAATAATTTCCGATTGATTCTCTCCATTTAAAGAGTATGAAGACATATTTGATATCCAATGTGGTTCAAAACAGATTATTTTTCCGTTCCTTTTAACTGAATGCATCATTTTTTGTACCATCATTTTGGGCGAACTCATATGTAATAAGAAAGCATGACAAATTGCTATATCGTATGTATCTTTCAATTCAATTTCTGTAGCATCTCCCTCAAGAAATTCTGTCTCATACGGAAGTAAACGAAACAACTCTCTCGCTTCAGATAATAATGTTTCTCCACTATCAATGCCTGTATACTTTGATCCTTCTGGAAGTAAAGGCATTAATATTAAGCCTAAATAACCATATCCACAACCATAATCAACGATATGTACTGGCTTAGTAACCTTCCACACAGTATTTATTAAAAAGCTTACATAATCATCATTGTAATATAGATCTCTCGTGTTTTTTAAATATGTTAGTTTACTGTTCCAATCGTATGTTTCCAAGTTTAACGCCTCCTTTTTATATATGACATTACAATTCTCCATTTAATATGGACATTCCTACACTTGAAACAATTCTAGAAAAGTTTAGATTTAATAAAATTAAACTTCTGCTTTCACATTTTCTATAAAAATAAATAGGCATACATATCTACTATGATACGTATACCTATTTATTTTACATCTCCTCAGGAGCCTCTACCCCTAGTAAACGTAATCCCTCTTTTAATACAACTGTCACAGCATACACTAATGCAAGTCTGCTGTCTTTCTCTTCACTCTCTTCCAATATACGTACATTTCCGTAATATTTATTGAACGATTGTGCTACATCTAATACGTATTTTGAAATAATAGATGGCTCATTTTTATTGAAGGCTGCTTCAATTACTTGTGGAAACTTATTAAGTAATTTTACGACGCTCCAGCTATGATCATCTTTTAATGCAAACATACACGTTTCAAATTCTACACTTTCTTTTCTTAAAATAGAGCAAGCACGTGCATGTGTGTACTGTACGTACGGTCCTGTTTCACCTTCAAATTTCAGCATATTTTCTAATGAGAATTCAATATTATGCATACGCTCATTTTTTAAATCATGGAAGATAACTGCGCCAGCGCCGACTTGCTTTGCTACTTCTTCTTTCTGTTTTAAGTTTGGATTTTTCTCTTCAATATTTTGTTTTGCAAGGTCGATTGCTTCTTCAAGTACTTCTTCAAGTAAAATAACTCTTCCTTTACGTGTCGACATTTTCTTACCATCTTTTAAAATGAAGCCAAACGGTACGTGTTCCATACCATCAACCCAAGTATAGCCAAGCTTTTTTAATACAGTGAAAAATTGATTGAAGTGTAAACTTTGTTCTGGGCCAACTACATATAACGCTTTATCAAACCCAAATGTATTTTGACGATATAACGCTGCCGTTAAGTCACGCGTTGCGTAAATCGTCGCACCATCTGATTTTCTAATTAAGCAAGGCGGCATTCCCTCTTCTTCTAAATTAACGACTAACGCGCCTTCAGACTCTTCAAGCAAATCATGTTCTTCTAAAATTCCAATAAAATCTTCCATTAAATTATTATAAAAAGCTTCTCCTTGAAAATTAGTAAATTCAACACCAAGAAGTTCATAAATACGAGAAAATTCTTTTAAGGATTCGTGACGGAACCAATTCCAAAGCTCAACTGCCTCTTCATCACCTTCTTCTAATTTCTTAAACCAAGCGCGCCCTTCTGATTCTAGTTCTCCGTCGTCTTTTACCTCTTCATGGAATTGAACATATAACTTAAATAATTCACGGATTGGATCCTCTTTAACTACTGCTTCATTTCCCCATTTTTTATAAGCAGTAATTAACTTTCCAAACTGTGTTCCCCAATCCCCAATATAATTAATTCCTACAACTTCATAGCCGCATTTTTCAGCGATATGTTTCAGTGAATTTCCAATCATTGTAGAACGTAAATGCCCCATTGAAAAAGGCTTCGCGATATTAGGAGAGGAATAATCGATAACTACAGTCTTTTCACATCCTAAGTGATTTTGACCGTACTCTTCTTTCTCCGCTAAAATCGTTTTTAATACTGCATCACTTACAGTTTCACGATTTAAAAATACATTTACGTAAGGACCAACAGCCTCTACTTTCGTAAAAAATGGATCACTTAATTTCTCCGCAACTTCCTTTGCGATAATAGCTGGTGATTTTTTATATTGCTTCGCAAGTGAAAAACATGGAAACGCTGCATCTCCGAATTCATCTTGTTTCGGTGTTTCAATTAAATCTAAAATTTGTTTTTGCGTTAATCCATTCGTGAAAATATTGAATAAACTTTCCGCAAACTGCGTTTTGTAATCCATATTACAACCTCCTTAATTTTTAAAACACAAAAAACTCGTCTCTAAAAAAGAGACGAGTTTTAACCCGTGGTACCACCCTTGTTGTTCATTACGAACCACTTTCCCGTTTATAACGAGGACAGGGGGCCTCGGCTTACTCTACTATTCATTCAAGAAGCATCTCCGAAGTGCGCTTCATCTTTTTCTTCCGCACTAGGCTCACACCATCCCTAGCTCGCTTTCCTTCTAAAAAAGACTACTCTCTTCATCACAGATAGTATATTTAATTAATTATTGCTTATTATACATCTTTTCAAACAATTAGCAAGGGTCAATTACACCAAAGTGAAACTTCGCACTTTTTCTTTTGTATACGTGAAAATTGTGTTTTTCAAATCTAGAACTACGGAAATGATCTTTCAAAACGACACGCTTTCTCGCCACACGCTTCGCTTCCGCAATTGTTTCGTCAGTAATATCATGATACAAAGCGAAGTGTTTTAATCCTTTTATTCCATCTGATTCTATAACAGTTTCTTCAAACATTGGATCAAGGTACACGACATCATAACTATTATCTTCACATTGTTTTAAAAATGAGTAATGCTCCGTTTGCTTTACATTGATTCGTTGCATTGCTTCATCAATTTCAGAAACGGATGAAGACCATGTTTTCAAACCATTTCCCATGATGTAAGCCATATATTCATTGCCTTCAAGTCCTGTTACTTTTCCACTTTCACCAACAATATAACTAGCTACAATACTATCTGATGCCATACCGAGCGTACAATCTAACACTGTCATTCCGTTCTCTAATTTAGCAGCTTGTACAAATGGATCGTGTTCTCCTCGCATTAACCTTTTCACACGAAACATCGCTGAGTTTGGATGAAAGAAAAATGACTCTTCCGTTCCTCTCGGATAAATAGCTAATCGATTTTTCCCTACGACAAGTACATCTTGTTCATACTGCTCATGTAGTTTATGTACTGGTATGTCATTACGTTTAACGAAAGAACGATTTAATTCTGTTGCTACCTTATTTGCATAATCTGTCATTTCTTTGCTGGTTCTTCCTGCTGTTGTTACGATCATTGTTTCACCTCTATATAAAGAAAAGAGGGAGATATACTCTCCCCCTTCTTTAGCAATTCTTTTCGAAAGCTTGTTCTAAGTTCGTAATAATTTCGTCCATAGTTGCACCTTCAATTTCATGACGGTGAATGAAGTGAACAACTTCTTTTCCTTTTAATAATGCCATAGATGGTGAAGATGGAGGAATTTCTCCGAAGTATTCACGCATTTTTGCAGTCGCATCTTTATCTTGACCTGCGAATACAGTTACAAGATGATCAGGTTGTTTTTCAGCACGAACAACTGCTTGACCTGCTGATGGACGTGCTAAACCAGCTGCACAACCACAAACTGAGTTTACAACTACTAAAGTTGTACCTGCCGTGTTTTCCATAAATTCTGTTACAGCTTCTTCTGTAGTTAACTCTTCAAACCCAGAACGCACTAATTCTTGACGCATTGGGATTACCATTTGGCGCATGTATTCTTCATAAGCATTTGACATCGTGTAATCTCTCCTTCAACTTTCATTCCAAATTCATCATATCACGCTCTATTACTAGGTGCAAAAGAAAGATAACGATGATTTCATTTTTTTGTAGGGATTTCACAAACCCCACCGCGGCAATGTCCAACTGGGACAAGTTTTCTATTGTTAGCGATATAATCGTATACTTTACTTCCAAATCCAAGTACGATAGACAGTTTTATAAATGGAACGGCAAACCAATAAGATGGAACGGACTTTGCTAATACATGTATGCTATGAATCCCGTCATACCACTTATTATTTTTTAAAATATACAATCTTTGTTCCATCTTGCTTTGTAGTTCTTGAGAAAGTTCATACTTCTCAACTACATCTTCATCTCGAAATGAAACAAATTGCATCTTACCCTTTTTATCTAGTTTTTTCGTACGTTCTGCAACCGCCGTACACATCGGGCACCAACTATCATAGAAAACAATCATACATTATTCCCCTTTACGAGACTCCGTCATTTGTTTCCATACAGAACCTTTTGCTTCTTCTCCGCCCTCAATACGCTCTAATGCTAGACGAGCTTGCATTGCTACTTCAAACTCCGGATCATCTTGCGCTGCTTTTAATGCAGGAATCGCACTTTCATCTCCAAGTTCAAATAAGAACATTGCTGCACGCCAGCGTACTAATTTACTTGAATCTTTCAGAGATTTAATCATAACGAACATCGCTGCTGGATCACCTACGTCTGATAAGCAATCGCCCGCTGTACGGCGAACACTTACTGAACGATCTAATAACGCTTTATATAATAACGGCAATACCCCATCACCTTTTACCATACCTAAATACGCTGTTGCTAAACGGCGGATTGAAACTTTTTCATCATCTAACGCCATCTTCAACACTGGCATATCTTCTTCAGTAGGATCCATTTGCTCTAATGCTGCAAAACGATTTTTCCAGTCAGCATCTTTCATCATCTCTACTGTTACTTTATACGGCTCACGCTTTTGAATCGTTACTTCAACAGCACCTGCCTGGTTTAATAATTCTTTAACTGTTTCATTTACACGTTCTTCTGAATAAGCAGCAACAATCTCTTCCACTACTTCTTTCCCGATTTCTTCAAAATTACCGTAACGTGTACTTTGTTCCACCCATTTACGTTCTTTTACAACGTTTGGTGCAGACATTTGAACTTTCATAATTGATTCTTTAAAACGATCTGGTAAACCAACACGTTCTTCCGATGTTCCATCTGTTAACTTTACTTGCATTGGAATTGTAAAGAACATTTGAACAAACACTTTCACTTCTCCAAAATGAGCAAGTTGTTGTTCTTCACTCTCTTCTACTACCTCTTCGCCGAAAACAGCACGAACTTGTTGTAATAAAACTTTCCAGTCATACTTTGCATTTCGCTCCACCGCTAAAAAGTCGGCTACATGATATACACCTTTAATGCCTTCAATTTTCAAAATTTCTTGCACTTGCATTGGTGCTTGCTCTTTATTTTCATTTGTATAATTATTACGCGCTCCTGATGGTAATACTTCATTCAAAATAACTTTCATTGTATTTGGACTTGGCGTCGGTTCAATTGCTTTAATCTTCACGTAAAAAACTCTCCTTTATTGCATGTTCTTAGGTGTATTGTAACATGTTCCACCTTTCTAAACCTACTCGGATGCTTTATTTTGCTGATTTCTTTCCATCATCACACTTTATCTTTCAACCTAATTGCCCCAAACCCATTGTTTAAAGTCCCCTCTTATTGCGATGCGCCCTCCCGCCTTCTCTCCAAAAATGTAATGCTCTCAATTACAACTTCCGTTTTATATATTCTCTTACCTTGATCATCCTCGTAATTACTCGTATGAATACGCCCGGTAATTCCAACAAGAGACCCCTTCGTACAATATTCAGTTACATTCTCAGCCGCTCTTCGCCAAACGACACAATTAATAAAATCTACTTGTTGCTCACCTAAACTATTTCGAAAACCTCTATTCACCGCAACACATACTCGTGCATAAGCGACGCCTTGCTTTGTGTAGTATAATTCTGGCTCCTTTGTCAATCTACCGATTAATACAACTCGATTCATCATAAGTTATACCACCTCACATATTTTTCTTCATTGTAAAGAAAAATGTTTGAAGGGTAAAAAGCGTAAAATAATATATTTTAAAGTGAAAAATATTATTTTATATCTAATAAAAACAAAAAAGAAACCTTACATATTTTAAACATGTAAGGTTTCAAAATTTATACTTCACTACATGATATGTAATATCCACCGCGAGCCATCTTTATTTCAACGCGGTACATTACATTTTCTAAGTAAAAAGTAATCGGTTTAACTTTACTCTCAAATTTTAGTTTTTCATTACATTCAGCCGCATATCCTTCTATTGCTGAAGTAATAACTTCTGCTGACGGATATGTTAAAGCTTCATCTAGTTCTATGAAAAAACTTTTAGAAAATAGTTTTTTCATAATCCCTTTCTTCTCTTTCATCATATGCCATCCCCTTCAATTCAAACTATCACCATCCATATTATACCATACCCTCAATTTATCCCGCATTAACGGGCAGTAACAGCCCCACTGATTAAAATCTTTGAAAATAAAAAAATCCTGCATTTTTCATGCAGGATTTTTTTATTAGTCATTTTTCGTAAAGTAAGAAACAAAACGAAGAATTTCTAAGTATAACCAAACTAATGTAAGCATTAGTCCCATCGCAGTGTACCACTCCATATATTTCGGAGCTTGACTACGTACACCATTTTCGATTAAATCGAAATCTAGTAATAAGTTTAATGCAGCAACTACAATAACAACTGCACTAATAATAATACCAATCGTACCGCCTTGGTGAATGTACGGAACAGTTACACCAAACATGTTTAGTAGAAATACGACTAAATACATAACCATAATTCCAAGTGTTGCTGCCATCACGCCTGTACGGAATTTATCCGTTACCTTTACTACGCGTGTTGCATATAACACTAACATTGCAAATAGAATTGAGATTGTTAGTAATACAGCATTTAAAACGATAGAATCGCCAAATTTCATTGTATAAATCGCTGAAATACTACCTAATACAACCCCTTCTACCGCTGCATAGATTGGTGCACCAAAAGGTGAAATACGCGGGAAGAACATAGACGCAAATGCGATGATTGCCGCAACGATTAAAGCACCAATTAATACAGGCATCTTCATCGTCCCCTGCATCATTTGTATGTATGAATAGACAGACGTTGCAAGTAGCAAGATAAGCATAATAAACGTTTTGCCTACTGTTCCGCCAATCGTCATCGCAGAAGCGCTTGCTCCCTCTTTACGGAATGCCTCTTTTTTCAACATTGGATTAGATGTTCTCATTTTTTCCCTCCTAAAATAGGTTCTACCAATAGTGTAAAGTTTTTCTCTTTACTTTTCAATATATGCAGCTTGTTTTTATTTTAATCCTTCAACGATGTCTGATAGTTCACTCCATCTTTCCATCGTTTTTTCTAGCTCTTCTTCTGTTTTCTGCTGTGCTTCAGATAATTCTTGTGCCTTTGTGAAGTCAGATCCAACTTTCGCAAGTTCTTCTCCAATTGACTCAATTTTCTCTTCTAGTTCGGCAATTGTATCTTCAATTGTTTCCCATTCACGCTGCTCATTGTATGAAAGTTTACGTTTACGTTGTTGTTTCGGAGCTTCTTCTACCACTTTTTTCTCTTTCTGCACTTCCGCTTTCTCAATAAGTTCTCTCGTTTTTTCCATTTCTAAATAATCCGTATAACTCCCTAGAAATTCGCGCACTTCTCCTTCTCCCGCAAAGATGAACAACTCATCTACTACTTTATCTAAGAAATAACGATCATGCGATACAGTTAAAACGACACCTGGAAAATCTTCTAAATAATCTTCTAACACTGTTAATGTTTGTGTATCTAAATCATTCGTAGGCTCATCCAGTAATAGTACGTTCGGTTCCCCCATTAATATACGTAATAAGTATAAACGTCTTCTCTCGCCACCAGATAGTTTACCAAGCGGTGTGCCATGTGAATGCGTCGGGAATAAGAAACGTTCTAGCATTTGAGATGCACCAATTACTTTTCCGTCTGTCGTATGAATAACTTCTGCAATCTCTTTAATGTATTCAATCATACGCTGATTTAAATTCATCTCTTCATTTTCTTGCGTATAATAAGCAACTTTTACAGTTTGCCCTACTTCAACTTCACCACTATCAGGAGATAGCTTACCTGCAAGCATATTTAAAAGAGAAGATTTCCCACTTCCATTCGCTCCAATGATTCCGATACGATCTCCTGGTTTCACAATATGATTAAAGTTGTGTAATACCGTTTTATCACCGAATTTTTTCGTTACATCTTTTAACTCAAGTACTTTTTTCCCAAGGCGGCTACCGCTAAGTGCAATATCAACTGACTGTTTTGCAGCTGGGCCTTCTTGTCCCTTTAGCTCATCAAAACGCTGAATACGCGCCTTTTGTTTCGTAGAACGGGCTTTTGCACCACGGCGGATCCACGCTAGTTCACGACGATATAAGTTTTGACGTTTTGATTCTTGCGCAATTTCTTGCTCCTCACGCAAAGCTTTCGCTTCTAAAAACGTGCTATAGTTTCCTTCATAACTATATAGCTTTCCATTATCTAATTCGAAAATACGATTCGTTACACGATCTAAGAAATAACGATCATGGGTTACAAGTAATACAGCACCTGTATATCTTGCTAAATATTCTTCTAACCATTCCACTGTCTCATGGTCCAGATGGTTCGTAGGCTCGTCTAAAATTAATAGATCAGGTGTTTCAATAAAACATTGTGCCATTGCGATACGTTTTTTCTGTCCACCAGATAAATTCCCAACAATTGCAGTGAAATCTGTAATTCCTAATTTCGTTAATAACGATTTTGCATTCGCATTTGCTTCCCATGCACTCATCGCATCCATACGTTGCTGCACTGCAAATAATTGTTCCTGTACTTTTTCATTACTTGGATCTTTTTCGATATTTAATAACGATTGTTCATAATCACGAAGAAGACGAATTAAAGGTGTATCACCATGGAACACTTGCTCTAATACAGTAAGCTTTTCATCAAACTCTGGTTGCTGTGATAAATAACTAATTGTATACCCACGTGAATGCGTCATATCACCTATATCAGGAATTTCTAACCCTGCAATAATTTTTAATAATGTCGATTTACCAGTACCGTTTACACCAATAATTCCGACACGTTGTCCTTCTGTAATACTACATGATAATCCATCAAATAACGGTTTTTCTCCGTATGATTTCGATAAGTTTTCCACAGTTAACATTTTCATATTTGTGCATTCCACTCTTTCATAAATTGTTCAATAAACTGTTCCATATAACGATGACGAACTTCAGCCTCTTGTTTTGCTGCGTTCGTGTTCATTAAGTCTTTTAGTTTCAAAAGTTTTTCATAAAAATGATTTAAAGATGGATCGTTATTTTTTCTATATTCATCTTTCGTCATCACTTCACGCGGAGGAATAGTTGGATCATACATTAATCTCCCTTTTGCTCCACCATACGCAAATGTGCGAGCTATTCCAATTGCTCCAAGAGCATCTAAGCGATCCGCATCTTGAACAATCTCCCCTTCAAGTGACTTCACTTTGCCACCATGACCACCCTTATAAGACATGTTGGCGATGATATGAAGAACATGTTTGCTTTCCTCTTCTTCCACATGTAACTCTTCTAACCAATCAGAAACTTTTTTCATTCCTGCTTCTTCACTCTCATTTAGCTTCTCATCTGCCACATCGTGAAGTAATGCTGCCATTTCAATTATAAAACGATTTCCCCCTTCTTGCTCGGATAAAGAAATCGCCAGTTTATGTACGCGCTCAATATGATACCAATCATGCCCACTCGCATCTTTTTCTAAAATATGTTTTACAAAAGTAATTGTTTTTTGAATCTTTTCTTGTTTTGTCATTTTATCTTCACCCAGTTACTTATTGTAACACGCCCGCATTTTTTCATCACATATTTTCTTGTCCGCCCATACACTGAGTGGTAAGCATCATCATGGAGGAGGAATAAATATGTTCTATAATAATCAACCGCCTTATCCACAACAACCATTTTACCCTCAGCAACAGGACCAAAGATACACAGAGCAATATGAAGAACACGAGCTACAAGAGCAAAAATATGAACAAAATCCATACGCATCACAACAAAACCAAGAAGCTAATCATCAACAAAATTCATTCGACACACGTCCTAATTATGAATATCCTCAAAACCCATATGCAGCACCACAAGATCAAGAACAACAATTTCAGCAAAATCCATATGTAACACCACAAAATCAAGAACAACAGTATCAGCAAAATCCATATGTAGCACCACAAAATCAAGAACAACAATATCAACAAAATCCATACGCAACTCAGCCTCAACAACCACAATATCAGCCGCAAATGTATCAACCAAACTATGACGCGCGTGTTTCACCACCTAAACCACCAACAATTGATCCAACGCAACCTCAAATTTTACCTCCTGGACCAACATTCGATATTACACAGCCACAAATCTTACCACCTGGATCAATTACAGAACCGACACAACAACAAATTCAACAATTTGTCGGTACACAGTTTTTACCTTTAAAGAAACCTGTACTAGATTTCGTAAAACCTTGGGTAGATTACGGTTTAAATGAAGCAAAACATACATCACACAAACATGCTTTAACAGAAGTTGCTGCAATTATGTTTTTAGTTGGGAAAGGATTCAATCCTACGATTGCACATTATATTGTAGAATCTTGGGAGAAGAATGAGCAGTTTTAGGGTTGTTCGTTTTATATTATATAAAACTATAAAAGTGTCACAAATGCCTGTTATACAAGCATTTGTGACACTTTTTATTTGTTATATTATATTCTATTCCAAAGAGGTATTTCATATTTTTTCGCGTTTTTTTTATATTATTTGCGAGCAAAATGTGAGCAAATAATATCCTTTTAATTAAACTGTACTAGGGCGATTTTCATTTTAAAGACCATTCATTCAACATAAATTCCCACAATAAATTTTGTATTACAATCCCCTTGATAAATAGGTATTATCGTGGATTACCTATTGAGAACTATAACAAACACATATGTTGGAAAATATATTTTTTTGAGGAAACTTTAACCATTTATTATTATAATTATATCCGCGATATTTTTCCAGGAGGGTTCCTATAAAGAACAATAGGATAATGGACATACATACTAGGCACTCCCCTTCTTTAATACGTTCATAGAAATATAGAAAGGGTTTATACGATGGGACAATTCCAAAGTAATTTACAAACAGCAACACAAATTGCTACGAAAATGGGATCAGCTTCTGACAGGATTCAAAGTGCAACAAGTCGTTCTATAACAAAGGCGACGCGTACAACACTATCTGTTAACTCCAAAGCACAAGAAGCGAGCCAACAAGTTTTAGATTTGACGAAACAATTTTCTGTAGCCTTTCAACAAGCGGTTGATAATATTCATTCGGTAGCTAACGAGTTTGAGAGAATGGATAAAGAACTTCAAAATATTTTTCGCTAATGTGATAACCTACGTAAAGTAAAACGGTAGGAGGAAAAAGATGAGTCAAGATATTGAAAAACAAATGAATCAATTAAATCAAAAATTACGAAGTGTATTTGAAGAACAGAATCGGAATCAATCTGCGATTCAAACACAGGAACAAGTAGAAGAGGATTTTCATGTATGGAAAAATCAAAACCATCGTTTGTTTGACCGTATTTTAGGAACTTGGCATAGAGATAGAGAAATGTCATTGTTTTTTATGAATATGAGTCAAGATGTACAATATATTGAGCGAAAACTTACTTTCGAATTGGAAAATCAAAAAGAAACATTACTTAAGGAAAAACGAAATCTTAGTGACTTAGAAAATGACCTTTACTATCAAAAACAGAATCTAGCAAAGGAGGTCAATTCATGAGTTTGAATATGTATCTAGGGGAAGTACATACGCAAACACAAAGCATGAACGCTGTATGTACCGCTACCATTCAAGGTATGGAACAAGCTATTCAGTCGATTGATGCTTTTGCAATTGATACTGTTCTACAAGGACAAACATATAGCAGTGCAAAAGCATTCTTTGCACAAACCTTTCGTCCATTAGCACAAGGAATTATTTACTTGTGTGAAGAACTAATTCGTCAGAATGATGCCTTTCCAAGTCAATTTCAATCACAGGTAGCTTCAACTGATGTAATTGAACATGAAATATTAGAACAAATTCGAGAAATTGACCGAATGAAGGCAAGTATGGAAGCCATCAGTCAAGCTTTGCCAATCCCGGGTATGGACGCTATGACGAATCTTTTTATTGCCATGAGGCGCAAGCTTCAAGAAAAGTTAGATCATTTGTATCAGTTCAACCAAACATCTAGTAATAACTATAATACAGCAATTCAATTAGCCGCTATCATTGCGACGGGTCTTGCTGAAGTCCAAAGTGGGAAAGGTTTTAGTCCTGCTAGTGGTACATTTAGTACACAAGGGTTGAATATGGAATGGGCGGCTTCTATTCAAGCGATTGCAGAAGATAGGAATCGTCAGGCTGATAATTCAATTGAAGATGGAGAAATGTGCGGTAGGATAGAAAAGAAATCTCCGATTAGAAAGGCTTGGGACGATAAGATAGACGATGTAGTTACAATGTTCGAAACAGTAAAAAAGATGTGGAATGGTACTGTAATCGGAACAGGGAAAGCTGTTGAAGATGAAATCAAGTCCATGGAAACTTTAAGCAATATGGATATAGGAACTTTTATTAATGTTACATATGCGATTTTACATTTGGATGAAACGACAAAAAATATGTGGCATGCATTTTCAAGTACTGTGAAACGAGATATAATAGATGGAGATGCAGAGAGCATTACACAATGGACTACTTATGGATTAACACAAATAGGCATTGGTCTAATTCTCGATAAGGGACTAGGTAGAGCAGGCCTCGTCACAAAAGGAGCAGGTGGAGCAAGTACATTAGCTAAAGGCGTAACGCTAGTAAAAGAATTGAAGCAAACAGCTGATATTTTACAATCTTTTAAGAAAGATGTTTCATATGCTTTTGCAGGTATGAGTTCATTCAAAAATGAACCACCTACAATTAAAGATTTCTTTGTCAAAGCAAACAGTGGAGAAAGTAAGGGATTAAACAATAAAATTGGTAAGGATTCTAATCTTAAAAAGAATATTGAAATTGTCGAAAATAGAACAATTGCATTTAATAAAGCTAAAGACTTAGCTGGTATTCCTAAATCACAACAACCTACACGCCAATGGCAAGTAGGAGATGATATATCTAAAAAAGGGTATGAATCAAAGAACTATGAATATAGTGCTAATCACACTCACCATGGGCGTTATTATGAATATGATACCCCTCAAGGTAAACGAGTTATTGTTGAGCATATTAATGATGGCGTATTACATACACATGCAGGTAAACCAAAAGATGGCGCTAATCCGTATACTTATGATTTTAAGAAGGAAAGATACTCTAACATTTACGGGTCTAATAACGATCATCACATTTATTATAACAAATGAGAGGCAGGGAAATTATGATATATCAAAATGAGAAGATTCGTAGAAAAAAAGCATTAATCAGTGCCAAAAAAGTCTTTAGCCAATTTTCAAATTTAGAACTTATTGAATTTGAAAATCCCGATTCTGAATGGATAAAACTGTTCGACACAGCATTGAAACAGTTTCGTAATATAGACTCTAATCCAACATTTCACATTCCTATTGGTGATGTTAAAAGTAAGTATATTTTATGGATTGAAAGTTCTTTAGGTTCTTTAAGTTTTTCAAATCATAAAACAGAATATTTTATATTAGTTCCTAATTGTTTAGAGCCGGTATGGGCAAATGTTAGAATATTGAATTTCACAAAATCTATCGAGGAACTTTGGGACATTTCTGAAACTAATGAATTTATAATTGCTGATAAGAGTACAGGGCAAATTGCACAAATATTTTCTGAAGAAGAATGTTATGAAATTCACTTTAAGCGCTGCAACACAGACCTAATTGACTCTTAAAAAAATTAATTTGTAAATTAATATTAGTATTAGGAATTTAAGCCTTGATTAGCTAAATGTTTTTCAAACTTTCTGAATAGATGAGTATAGCAACTTGTGTAAAGTGATTGAGCAAGCAGTAAAAAATATATTATACAAAAGAGCACCCCTTAATTAGTGAATGCTCTTTTGTAACTCCTACTTCACATATACAAAGGCTTCATTTGCTGTTACATAGTATGTTTTACCTTTGTTGTTGTGTACTTTTGAAACCACCTATTACTTAATAATTACATGTTCCTCACGAATCCAACGATTACCACCAATATCAACATGCCCATCTTGTCTATTAAACAACTGATACGGCTCACTTCCATCCACAAAACCAGTGTCATTGCCACTCGGCCCATCGTAAGTTCGGATTTGATACCCTGACCAATATTTAGTGTATGCATAGAACCATTGAACATCAAAATGTTTTAGGTAAGCCCACTGTTTTTCATTTCCGAGGCAGATCATATTCTTCTCTCCACCACCCCAGTATCCTTTATGGATTAAGTAAGGGATTTTTTGTGTGATACGTCCAGCAAAAATAGGATCAGCAGGATTTTCATATAGATTCACACCATAACCATCATCGTATTTCGATGTTGCATGTCCAATGCCCTCTTTTTGAATAGGCTGAATTGGATCAATCGGGTTAATTGGATTTAGTTCATTACCACCAATAAACCAAGATAATGGCTTGTCTCCATTTAGAACATTTAAGTCAACTTTTCCTACACCATCAAGCCAACCGCCTGTTTCTCCATCTGCATATTGCCATAGATCACACGCATAGGCAGGTTTATTACTTCCATAACGAGGAATCCATAAAAAGTCTGCTTTCACCTTATTTAAACCATATTGATTGTACATATGATGTGATACATAAAATCCGACTTTCCAGCCTGCCGCTTTACATGTATCAATAAAAGCTTGAGAAGCAGCTGCTAGATTGTCGGGGCCACAACTTTTTAATGTATCATCCTCACAATCTAGCACTAAGAATTTAGCATTTGAATTTGTTCTTTTCATAAAATCGTTCGCTTCCACAATTGCATCATTAACAGAAACATAGCATCCATACGCATAGGCAGCATGTGAAATACCACGTTTCTCTAATTGCGCTACATGTTGTTTATATAATACATCTACTGTATCTGATCCATATTGAACACGGCAAATCGCTAAACTAACTTGAGGAGCTAATACATCCCAATTAATACTGTCATTCCATTTTGAAATATCGATAATATGTTTTTTCATTATTGAACATCTCCCTTTTTATCTTCTTGTTTTTGTTTACCACCTAAAATTTCAACCGCGTTTGTCAAAGCTTGTGGAAGTGAGATTCCCATACGTCCAGCGTTTTCTAAAAGTGATAGCAACTCATTTCCGATAAAGAAAAAGATTGTAGCTTCACGAATAGCACTATTGCTTCCGAGTGCTGTATCTAATTGAGTTGCCACTCCAACCAAAAGAAAAAGCACCACCTTTTTGGCGATGCCTTTGAATCCAACTTTACTTTTCAACTCTCCGTTATATCCTGCTGCAATCATTCCTGTAAGATAGTCAATGATTGCCATCGTAACTAAGATTTTCAATGTTGTATCCCATCCTCCCAAAAAGTACCCGCAGAAGGCACCAAAAGTTGCAATAAAAGCTTTTAATAATACATCGATTCGATCCACTATTTTACCTCCTTATTTAAATTAAATAGAGGACCACATTTTGTGACCCTCTTAATCTATAAAAGCCGTATTTTGTGCAAAATAAAAAACAGCTTATGGCTGCTCTGTTTGTGTTATATTTTTAGTTGTTGTTTCATTTATCAATTTCCCTACTAATTCTTCTAAAGTCATTATTCGTTTTTCTTGTTCCACCTCCTTAAGTCTTTGTCCTTCAAGTTTTTGCTTTAACATTCCAATATCAAACTGCATATTGTCTGCTTTCCAGTCTAATTCTTGAACCGCTTGCATTGTAATAGAAACAGAGTCATAGAGTGTGACTGCATCTTTTTCTTTTGTTGTGAATACTTCATCAGTATCTTCTGCAATCATACCGTAATTTACAGGTAAAACATCAATTTCACCTGCATTGTATTTTTCAACATCAGAGATTAAATTATATTGTTTAATTCTTAAGTTATTAACTTTTTTTAGTGCTGAGAAAGGTAAATCTTCGATGTTCGTTTTAACTTTCCGTGTAGACGTATTAATGAAATTCTTTGCATACACATCTGCATTACAGCCAATGTTCCCTATTGTTCGTAATATGCCTAGTTTCATGTTTCCCCAAGAAGTTCCTGTTCCATTTTTAATCTGCAATCCGTCCCCCACATAATCAGGATGCCTTGCCACTCTAAGCGTAAGCTGATTTGCAAAGTTGAAATCTACATCACCTTGATTTGTTGAAGCTAAATCTTTAATTACCATTGCTGGGAATGACTTATTCTCACTTGTGTAGAAATTAAAATAGCCACGTTTAGAAGTAAAGTTAATATCCTTAGAAGCGCTTAAATTTATAAAACCAGTTGTTGATCCTGTAGCATTAGCATGTAAGTTCACGTTTCCGTTATCATTCGTAATCTTGAATTCACCTTGAGACTTGAGCTCCATTCCTCCATCGTAACGATAGAAATTAATGTAACTTGATTTCAAGATGTCATTCCCACTTCTACCAGTAACAATTCCAATAGAAGCAACTGAGTTAGTCCATTGAGTACCTGCAATTGTAGTTTGATCAAGTACTAAAGAACCATTGAGGGTTCCTGAACTTGCATAATCATTACCTAAGATTAGAGCAGACTGAATATTACTATCTGTACGGTTAATAAAACCAAAGTAACCACGAGCCTGATTGCTGCCGTATAAAGTCATGTTCTGAGCATTCAAGCGGATTTGATTAGCTCCTGATCCTTGAGGTGCTGTTTGAATAGTTACCCCTTGTGAAGAAAACAGAATACTATCAATAGCATTGTTAAAAGAAATAGCTAAAACTATTAAATTTCCAGTTAATCAAGGGAGACTCTTTTTCTCTAAGGGTGGTAAATTTGAAGCAGTTAAACTGAACATTGCTGAAGTATTTGAGAATTTAGAAGCGTTATCAACCATATCAAGATTTCTAACTGGATATGCAGATTTTGTATTAGTTGGGGACGATTTAGAATTCGGGATTGTTATTGAGCGCACTGAACACCACTACGAATTCAGTATGTGGGGCGTATCCACAATATGAAATACGAAAATACAAAAGACCACTTCAAAAATGAGAGTGGTCTTTTTATTACTTTATCTATCAACCTTTCCAAATTATTCATATCAACACTTTCTTTTAAGACCTTCTCTTCCTAGGACCTACAATTAATTTAATCGCCGTTCTTTCTTGATCATTAATAGTAACCTCTTGAAATGCTGGAACAAAGGCCAAATCAATACCACTTGGAGCAACAAATCCTCTTGCGATTGCAATTGCTTTAATCGCTTGATTTATAGAACCCGCCCCAATCGCTTGAATTTCCACATTGCCACTTGTTCTTAGTACACCAGCTATTGCACCTGCTACTGAATTTGGTTTTGATTTTGAAGATACCTTTAATATATTTTCCATGTAAGTTGCTCCCTCTATTATTTAATCGCTCTTTTGTTACGGTTTAAAATATTTCAACGTATCTTTTATTACTATTCACACCAAAAGCAAACAATGCTACATATGTACATTCATTCGATACTTTTCGTCTTCTTCCTGCCCCACTACGTAAATAAAAGATAATAACCACAAACTCTAATATACAAACACTTCAAAATAGACATTCACTTAAACGATCACATCATTGCAACTGAGGATAATGGTTTTACTTTCACATGTAAAATATGAGTGCCCGCTTTACTTCAATCTTTCAAGATATTCCACTGATATTTCCACCAAAACATCAACCTTGTCTTCTTCAAAATCGTTACAGCTACTATTCTATTACTACATTTCATCGTATTAGCACTTTATACTCCAAATCTATCACCTTTTATATAAGACAAGCATAAAATACTATGAGTATACACTTCATTCATAATAGGAGGTAATATATTGGGTTCATACTATCATTCTTCAAATTCAAATAAAAAATGTTCATGTAACTCTTCTTCCAGTTCATATAAAAAATGTTCATGCAACTCCTCTTCTAGCTCCTATAAAAAATGTTCATGCGACCATTCACATAAAAAAGCTGTCCAGCATACGGCACTTTTTGGCAAACTGAGTTTATAACTGTCCCTTTTGGCGATCCTTTTCCATTTAATCACGTTGGCCCTATAGCAGGAGGAGTTTCCTTACTAAATCCTACTACTATACAATTTAGTCAAGCTGGTGATTATAGAGTTTCTTTCATTTCAACGATTAACACTACTTCAAATCCTGTATTTCCACATATTCCAGTCATGACTATATTTTTAAATAATAATCCACTTGCTAATAGTCAAGGTGATTTCGCTTTCCAAATGAATACTTCATCAAATAACGAATGTCTTCAACTAGCAGGCGAAACGATTGTTACAGTGACAGCTAATTCCACTCTTCAACTGAAAAATAATAGTGGTTTTAATCGTCAAAGTATTGCAACTTGTGATAATGGTATTAATTCAGTTGAATTAACAGTTATAAAACTAAGTTAATAATCCTCTTCACATTCAGATGCTATTTCAGCATCTTTTTTATTGAATAATGCTCTTTTAATTCCTATAATCAAACATAAATTCCATTGTACGTTTCTGTTAATCTAATAAACATGAAAAAAGTACCGAACTCTTCTACTACAAAAGTTCGGTACTTTTTATATTAAAAACTTCTCATTCTTTCTTACTTCTCCACATAAACCGACTTAACAATTGTACGATTATACGGTTGTCCTTCTTTATTCGTCCCTTTTATATCCATCGTAACGTTATATACTCCTGGTTGCTTTATGTCCTTCAAAGCACCAGTAAACGTATTGTTATTACCCTTTTGTAATTCATTGTATTCAGAGACTAGTTTCCCTTCTTTATTAACTACTCTTACTGTTATAGAAAGATCCCCTTTCATTTCAGGTGCCACAGGTGATTTTTTCAGTTTATACTCAGATTTATTCACTTTAACTTTTGTAGGCATTTGGAGAACAAATGGTGCACCACTATTGTAATCGCTTACGATTAAAAATGCATCTTTCGACTGCTTCGCCATCATTTTAACTTTCCATTCTCCTACATCCATTTTATCAAATTTAAATGTTCTAATTGTCGCACCACCAAAGAAAGATTCACCTTCACCAGTAGTAATAACGCTATCCTTATTTGTATACATTTTTCCTTTTGGAGACATCATTTGTACTTCTACATCCGAAGACGCTGTTAAGATAGAAACTATTCCTTCAGCTTTTTTATCAACCGTAACAGTTTGCTCTATCCACTGATTTTGTGGCAATTCTCCTCCTAATATGTTTTGATTTGAAGTTGTATTTAATTGTTCTATATTTTCATTTGAACTAGTGCTGGATGCTACTAAAGCCGGTACGGCTACACTTGCTGTACGTAAATATGGTTCAATTCGAGAGAAAACAGAAGATCCTTTTCGTATATTATCATGATCAAATCTGGAATCTGTAAATAAATGCGTTCCATATGGCAGCTTAGCACTCCACTCATTTACTAGTCCATCATTTGAACCGTATGATGACAAATATAACCCGCCCATAGATAGCGCAGAAAATACTGGTCCCCAGCTAGTCCCAGTAGCCGTATAGTAACGGTTTAATTTAGCTGCTGGATTATTATCAATCGTTGAACGAAATTTTGCCATTTCGCCCATTTGTAATGAGTACGTACCATCATCTTTTTGACCTAAAATAGAAGCCAGCCATCCTGCCCACCAACTATATGATAAGTCCGCTAAATTTGAGCCCTGATGTGGCGTCGCAAGCGTAATAACATTTCCTACAAATCGATTTGCACCATATCCTACTAATGCAGCCTGTGTATCGATACCGCCTTTACTATGTGCTACAATATTAACTTTTTTACCGAAGTGATTATATATTTCTTCTAATTTTTGTGCTAACAATTTTCCGTTGTCCCACTGACTAGCTGACCCTTTCCCAGCAGCATCATATAATTGTATAAATACTGTTTGATAGCCTGCTTTTAAAGCATAGTCATACATATCATTTATATCGTGATACACTGTCTTTCCATACCAACTATCAGCATTCCCATTCCTTCCTTGTACAAAAAGAATTGGAGGCTTATTCTCATCGTAATTAGCAGGTTTTTGACCTAAAAACCATTCTCCAGGTGTAAATACTTCTTTATCTGGAAATCCCGTTTTAATTTCTTTTACTTCCTCCGCCTCTACCTTCGTACTAACAGCCATCGGAGTTATAATAAAAAATGCGAGAAATAATAACATACACCTTTTCAAAATCCTCATTAACATTCCCCCTTTTTTGAAAGGAAGCACTATTTTACTCTAGTTATTTTTGCAGGTGAAATAAATAGTAACTGTCCTTTCTTATGAAACGTTATTCTCTCAACATGTATTCATTCCTTTTCCTATTAAGCTCATTAAAAATTTCTCAACATATTTCTAGCTAAAAAAGCTGCGTATAAAAGGTCTATTTCATAACCTTTTATACGCAGCTTCTTTCTTATAAATCAATGATATACTCATCATCATATTTATCGTATTGGAGCCCTGATCCTATTTTTGATTCCGTAACTTGATCTCTTAAAAACGGTGCAGCTTCCATTTTGCTAGTTGCAATTTCAATTCCATATTTTTTCGTTAAATGGGCTAATTCTATTAAAAACCACTCTCTTCGCAATGTAACTGGAATATCCAATGTTCTTCTTTTCATATATAATAGCACCTCTTTAATTTCATAACTTAATGAACATCACTACATTCACGTGTGAAAACTACCTTTCATCACTAACATCCAATGAAACATTATAGTATATGCATGTCCATTTTAAACGTGCTATTACAAAACATATCTTAGTTTACATAATCATA
Organism: Bacillus sp. BB51/4; assembly: GCF_008368845.1. Lineage (NCBI taxonomy): Bacteria > Bacillati > Bacillota > Bacilli > Caryophanales > Bacillaceae > Bacillus > Bacillus sp. BB51/4. The sequence continues at coordinate 284,550 of NZ_QOSC01000013.1, read as the reverse complement.
TTATGTAAGAGTAGAAGAGAAAGGTATATCCCTTCCCTTCTACTCTAGAAACTTAAATTAAGAACATCTTGGTACACCTAAAGCTAAGAATAAACCTGCTACTCCCGCAGTAATCGGTACTTTTAACGTAATAACATCGTCTACTTTCGTTACTAAAAAGAAAGCATTACCTTCTTGTAATATACAAGTTACCAATAATTGAAATTCCATTTAAACCCCCTCCTTTCAATCTATATATTATACTTTATGAATTCTCTTTAAAAATGTAATAGGAAATATATCTATTTTTCCTTATATACGAAATAAATGTTTATAAGTCTATTAAAAATACTAATTTTCTAAATTTATATAAATCGTGTAATATCCAATAAGTTCCTATATAATCAATAGTGAAAATCTTACAAATGGAGGTATAAAAATGGCGATTTTGAGTAATATTGGTGCAGCTTTATTTTTTATTGCTTTTATTCTTTTAATACTATGTATCATTTCATTCTTTAAGAAAAATGGAAAAGCAAAACAATATGGTCGTCCTACTGTTATTCTTTTTATGATTTCAATTCTCTTAATAGGAATGGGCACTACAAAATCTGAACACCCAGTCATCGATTTTTTTGCTACTTTAAGTTTAATTTTATTTATTTTTTTCCTTGTTCTAGCAATCTTATCCGTAATTAAAAAGACAGGTGTAGCAAAAAAACAATTTATTATCACTGCTATTTTATTTGTCATTTTTGTTGCATTATCAAGTATTTCAGCTCCTTCTTCTGAAAAGACGACAGCAACAAATAAACAAGTCGCTTCTAATAAGGCAGAGAAAAAAGATGATAAAAAGAAAGAAGCGGACGAGAAAACTCAAAAGCAAGAGGATGAAAAACGCCAAGCCGAAGAGCAAGCTCGTAAGCAAGAGGATGAAAAACGTCTAGCCGATGAACAAGCTCGCAAACAACAAGAAGAGCAAAAACGTCTAGCTGATGAACAAGCTCGTAAACAACAAGAAGAGCAAAAACACCAAGCTGATGAACAAGCTCGTAAACAACAAGAAGAGCAAAAACGCCAAACTGATGAACAAGCTCGTAAGCAACAAGAAGAGCAAAAACGCCAAGCTGATGAACAAGCTCGTAAACAACAAGAGGAACAGAAAAAAGCACAGCAAGCTCAAACACAACCTGCTGCAAGTAACAATAGTAATGTAACTTACAAAAATTGTACTGAAGTTAAAAATGCTGGAAAAGCTCCATTATATAGAGAGCAACCCGGTTATAGCTCTAAACTTGATCGTGATGGCGATGGAGTTGCATGTGAAAAATAGTAATAAAAAAGAAGCTTCTAATAAGCTTCTTTTTTTATCAAATAGTATGGTGACTAATTACCTCCTCTCTCTTCCGTTTATAACACTCCTATTATTCTCAAAACTGACACATTATAAGTGATTTCAATCACCACATTGTTTTTCATTTATCGCTATTCTTAATTTAGATATTACATTTAAACTTTATGGAGGCATTCATATGGAACATACATTTACTGAAACTTCAATTGTTGGTGAGATTGTCACACAATTTCCGAAAGCTAGTGATCTCTTTAAATCATATAGAATAGATTTTTGTTGTGGTGGTAATAAGCCACTTATTGATGCAATTCATGAAAGAAATTTATCGGCGGATGAAGTAATTACAGAGTTAAATACGCTTTATCATAATACGAAACGATTAAATGAATCTGAAATTGATTGGAAAAGTGCTTCTTATCGCGAATTGATTGATTATGTTATAAATAAGCATCATCGTTATTTAAATGAAGAGTTGCCACAATTAAGTCCTTATGTGACGAAAGTGTTACGTGTTCATGGAGCAAGTCAGCCTCATTTAGCTCAAATTCATAAGCTATTTCATGAACTAAAGATGGAATTAGAACAGCATTTAATTAAAGAAGAAACGGAAGACTTCCCATTAATTTTAGAATTTGAACAAAATCCAACTGATGAAAATTATGCAAAGTTACGTAATGTAGTAGATGAACTAGAAAATGAGCATAATCATGCTGGAAATATTATAAAAGAACTTCGTAAAGTGACAAATGACTTTACTCCTCCAGAAGGCGCTTGCGGTACTTATCGACTTGTCTACCAACGTCTTGAATCGCTAGAGTCTGATTTATTTGAGCATATTCATTTAGAAAATAATATTTTATTTCCACGTGCCATTAAGAAAGCTTAAATACAGTGCAGGACATGAGTATACATGCTTTGAAGTGACCCCATAAAGTTAGACAGATTATTTCATTAGGCAACCTTTTATGCATGGGTCCAGTATTGTAACGGGCCCATGCCCCTTTAGTTTTGCCTTAATTCTTTTATGATTATTGTACTTTATATATTTTGCTAGTTCTTTCTTAAAATGTTCTATACTCTTAAATTCTTTTCGATACAGACATTCTGACTTCATGATGCCAAAGAAGTTGTTAATCACTGCGTTATCGTAACAGTTTCCTTTACGAGACATTTTAATCCCCATTCCTTCATGATATGATACACTTTTTTATGATTTACTGTACGTCCGCGATTCGTAAGTTCATCACGAATACGACGATAACCATAAAGCCCATCATGTTCGTCATAAATGGTTCGAATCAATCCTTTTCCTTTAATTTCTTGAACGTACAAATTAATGTGGGTGCCTTATCTATAATGAGGACTGTTGGTTCTTCAAACGTTTTTACTAACCTTTTCATAAAGGTATATGCCGCCTAATGATTTCGTGTTTTTCGGGGTTGAGATATCCAAAGTGTATCATAAAAAATCCTTCTGTTTTTAAATTTTGGCTTGTCTGACCTATCAATAAACCTATACACACCAAAATTTAAAGACATAGTTTAAAACAGGAACTTTAATTTTTTTATTTTAGGAGGAATTTTATTATGAACAACAATGGATATTCATCTTATCCCCGACCACATGTAGATCTTCACTGTCCATTTGGACCAGGTAGCTGCCATTACGATGTTCATTATCCAGACCCATATGGACATGGTCCTGGTGCATTAGTACCTATTAGTCCATGGGGCGGAGGAATGGGTGGAGTACATGGACCTGGCCCTGGTGGTTTATTAATACCTGTTACTCCACCATTTGGTGGCGGATTTGGTGGCGGATTTGGCAGTGGGTTCGGTGGCGGACATTTCGGTCATGGTCATAGATAAATAATAATGTACGCGAATACAGACAAAAGAAGACACTTGATGTGTCTCCTCTTTGCAGCAAATACAACGAACACAATTGGATTGAACTGACTCCATAAAGTTAGACAGGTCGTTTCATTAGGCAGCCTTTAGGGCATGAATTCGGTATTGTACCGGACTCATGCCTTTTAATTTTCCCTTAATTCGTTTGTGATTATACTAATTGATATATTTTTCAAATTCTTGTTTAAAGTGTTCTATGCTTTCAAAATCTTTTAGGTAAAGAAATTCAGATTTCATAATACCAAAAAAACTCTCAATACCCGCATTATCGTAACAGTTCCCTTCACGGGACATACTTTGAGTAATCTTGCGTTCTTTTAAGGCATAACGATACTTCTTCATTTAATAGTGCCAGCCTTGATCAGAGTGAATAAGGAGGTTGTCTCCTTCCGTCAATTGTTGAAAAGACTTCCCTAACATCCTTGAGACAAGTGAATAGGTTGGTCTTGAGTCAATGGTATACGCAATAATCTCTCCGTTAAATAAGTCTAACATCGGTGATAAGTAGAGTTTCTCACCGCATAATTTAAATTTTTAATTAGGTGGGTGTCTCTTCACTCCCCCACCTAACCTATCTACCCACATAAAAAATTCCCTTTCACTCATCTCTTCACATAAATCCGAATTTTAACAATTTGTGAATCATTATAAAAATGTGATAAATATCACATCTCCCCCTTATTTAATTTTCTATAATAAAAATATAATCCTTTGTTCAATATTTCACATAAAAAGGGGAAACGAAAATGAAAAAACGTTTAGTTATGATCGGAAATGGTATGGCTGGCATACGTTGTATCGAAGAAATATTAAAACATGATAGTGATTTATATGAGATTACTATTTTTGGAGATGAACCGCATCCAAACTACAATCGCATTATGCTCTCTCATGTTTTACAAGGAAAAACAAATATGCAAGATATCATTATGAATGAATACAGTTGGTATGAGGAGAACGAAATAAACTTGTATACAGATGAAAGAGTTCAGAGTATTAACCGTGAAGAAAAAATCATTATCACAGAAAAGAATCGTACTGTTACATATGACAAACTCATTGTCGCAACAGGTTCTAGCGCTTTTATTTTACCTGTTGAAGGTTCCACTCTTTCTGGTGTAACAGGATTTCGAACTATTGAAGATACACAATTTATGATAGATACCGCTAAAGAAAAGAAAAAGGCCGTTGTCATTGGTGGCGGGTTACTCGGTTTAGAAGCCGCAAGAGGTCTAATTGACTTAGGAATGGACGTACATGTTGTTCATTTAATGCCTAGCTTAATGGAGCAACAACTAGATACGAAAGCAGCTTCTCTTCTGCGTGAAGATTTAGAAGCACAAGGCATGAAGTTTTTAATGGAAAAGAAAACTGTAAAAATTCTTGGCACAGAACATGTTGAGGGCATTCAATTTGAAGATGGTGAAGTTGTAGATTGTGATTTAATCGTAATGGCTGTCGGAATACGGCCAAATACGAAAATAGCAAGAGATGCTGGTCTCATTGTCAATCGAGGCATTGTAGTCAATGACTATATGCTTACAAATGATGAATCCATTTATGCAGTTGGCGAATGTGCAGAACATGATGGTATCGCATATGGACTTGTTGCCCCTCTTTATGAACAAGGCGCAATATTAGCGAAACATATAACGAATTTACAAACTGATGGATATACGGGCAGTATCGTCGGTACGCAATTAAAAGTTGCTGGTTGTGATTTATTCTCTGCTGGCCAAATTTATGAAGATGATCAGACGAAAGCAATTTCAATATTTGATGAATGTAAACGTTCCTATAAAAAAGTATTAATTCGTGATAATAAAGTCGTCGGTATCGTTTTATATGGTGACACAGCTGATGGCACACGCCTCTTTAGCATGTTAAAGAAAGAAGAAGATATACAAGAATATACAGCCGCTTCCCTTCTTCACAAAGCTGGTGAAGAAAGTGAACTTGACGTTGCTACAATGAGTGCAGATGACACGATTTGTGGATGTAATGGTGTTACGAAAGGTACAATCGTTCATGCCATTTTAGAGCAAGAGTTAACTACTTTTGAAGAAGTAAAAGGCTGCACGAAAGCCGCAGGATCTTGTGGTAAATGTCGTCCGCTTGTGGAACAAGTTTTATCTCATACACTCGGAGATGCTTTTGATGCTTCTGCGCAGTCTGCTGGTATGTGCGGATGTACAACTTTATCACGTGATGAAGTCGTAGCCGCCATTCACGAGAAAGGCTTAAAATCTCCAAAAGAAGTACGCAATGTTCTTGGTTTTGCACATGAAGACGGCTGTTCAAAATGTCGCCCTGCTTTAAATTACTACTTACGGATGGCGATTCCAGAAGAATATGAAGATGATAAATCATCTCGTTTCGTTAATGAAAGAATGAATGGTAACATTCAACACGATGGTACATTTTCTGTTATTCCACGTATGTACGGAGGCGTTACAACAGCTGATGATTTAATGAAAATTGCTGAAGTTGCGAAAAAATATGACGTCCCTCTTGTGAAAATTACAGGTGCGAGCCGAATTGGCTTATACGGTGTAAAAAAACAAGATTTACCTAACGTATGGGCTGACTTACATATGACTTCGGGATATGCGTATTCAAAATCTCTTCGTAATGTAAAATCATGTGTTGGTTCTCGCTTCTGCCGTTTCGGTACGAAAGATTCATTAGGACTTGGTATGCTACTTGAACAATCATTAGAAATGGTAGATACACCACATAAAATGAAGATGGGTGTAACGGGCTGTCCTCGTAACTGTTCGGAAGTACTAACGAAAGATTTTGGCGTTGTTTGTGTCGAAAATGGATACCAACTTTATATTGGCGGAAATGGTGGTACAGAAGTACGCGAAGCTGATTTTGTAATGATTGTCCCAACTGAAGATGATGTCCTTCGCATCGCTACAGCTTACATGCAATATTATCGTGAAACTGGTATTTATGGAGAGCGTACTGCCTACTGGACAGAACGTTTAGGCTTCGATCACATAAAAGAAATACTACAAGATGCAAGTATGGTGACTACGCTAAATGAACGCTTCCAAACAGCTCGTAGCACATATACGGAAGCGTGGGGACAAGCACTAGAAACGAAGTCATTAAAAGCGATGTATGAAGTAGAAACTGTGAAATAAGGAGCTGTGATCTATATGATACAAACGAAAGAAAAAATAAAAGTTATGCGTGCGGAAGACCTTCCTATTCAAATCGGTAAAGAAGTGCAAATGAAAGGTATGTCTATCGCCCTATTCCGCCTTTCAAATGGAGATATTCGAGCTGTAGAAAATCGTTGTCCTCATAAAAACGGACCGTTAGCAGAAGGAATTGTATCTGGAGAATTCGTCTTTTGTCCACTGCATGATTGGAAAATCTCATTAATAACAGGTGAAGTTCAAAAACCTGATGACGGCTGTATCCAAACATACGAAGTAGAAGTTATTGATGGTGACATTTATATAAACATGTAATTTACGAAAGGAAGCCTCCTCTGGCTTCCTTTTAAATAAAAATAGAAGAGGTGCGATTATGAACGGATATGTATATTTAGTTGGTGCAGGACCAGGTGATGAAGGGCTTATTACAAAGAAAGCGATAGATTGTTTAAAGCGTGCAGATATCGTTTTATATGACCGTTTATTAAACCCTTTCTTTCTTAGTTATACAAAAGAAACATGTGAACTTATTTATTGCGGCAAAATGCCAAAGAATCATATTATGCGACAAGAAATGATTAACGCCCACCTCCTTCAATTCGCACAAGAAGGAAAAATCGTTGTCCGATTAAAGGGCGGAGATCCATCTATTTTTGGCCGCGTTGGTGAAGAAGCAGAAACTTTAGCAGCAGCGAACGTTCCATATGAAATCGTACCAGGTATTACATCTAGCATCGCCGCTAGTAGCTATGCAGGTATCCCCCTCACCCACCGTAACTACAGTAATAGCGTCACTTTATTAACTGGGCATGCAAAAGGCCCTTTAACCGATCATGGAAAATATAATTCATCCCACAATAGCGACACAATTGCCTACTACATGGGTATAAAAAACTTACCTACAATTTGTGAAAACTTACTACAAGCAGGAAAGAAAAAAGATACGCCAGTAGCCGTCATTGAATGGGGTACAACCGGAAAGCAGCGCGTTGTCACAGGAACACTTTCAACCATTGTTCCTATCGTCAAAAACGAGAATATTTCAAATCCAGCCATGACAATTGTTGGTGATGTCGTTTCCTTACGTAATCAAATCGCTTGGAAAGAATGTAAACCATTACACGGTAAAAAAGTTTTATTTGCATCCGCAACAAATAAAACAAGTTCAATGGTGCAAAAGTTACAAGAAGCCGGTGCAGAAATATATCAAATTCCAACTTTCAAAAAGGAAGAATACACATTAACATTTGAACAAATCAATGAAATTTTTAACGTTGATCGCCTTGTTTTTTGTTCAGCTGAAAGTGTAGAAATATTGATGCGATCATGTAGTAAACATCAGAAAGATGTTCGTTCCTTACAGGCGAAACTGCAATATTTGAACGTTGCCACTCAAGAAAAACTGATGCAATATGGGCTACTAAGTAAACAAGCAGAGTTCTCTTCCGATACTACTGTTTATTTAGGCAGAAATATTAATCGGATTGCTTTTATTCAAGAGAAAATTGGTGCCGGGTCATATATGATGACTCATGCGTATACAATTGATCATCGTTTCGATGAAGTCCATTCTCGTATGCTTTCTGAATTCTCATGGGATAGTATTGTATTTGAAGGGCGTGCCTCAATTGATACATTTCTATCAGAAATAAAACGCCTTGGCTTTATCGATATTCTTACTCTTCCCTTCTCATATACCGATATTCCAACTTTACACTATGCGAAGAAAGTCGGGTTTCATAACGTAGATCAACAATTACAAGACATGATTATGAAGAAAGACATGGTGGGACAATGAAAGGAATTGTATATGTTGGACACGGTAGTCGCCTGCAAGAAGGTAATGAACAATTCATTCACTTTATTCAATCTGTTATGAAAGAACGTAACGAACAGATTCAAAAAATAGCTTTCCTAGAACTAACGACACCTACCATTCAAGATGCAGTTACAGAAACGATACTAGAGGGCGCAACTGAAATAATGATTGTACCTGTTTTATTATTTGCAGCAGCTCACTATAAACGTGATATTCCTTTTGAAATAGAGCAACTACAAAAGAAATATCCTCAAATAACATTTTCAGTTGTACCACCTTTTAGTACGCATCCACATATGGTTGAACTTGTAGTAAAAAGAATACGTGAAGCTATGCCAAAGCAAGATAGTAGTATTTTACTCGTAGGACGAGGCAGTAGTGATCCACAGCCGATACATGAGTTACAACAAATCGGAGCTGCTGTCGAACGAAAACTCGGTATGCAAGTATCGTGCTCCTTTTTAACGAAAGGAACACCCTCTTTTACTGCTGAGCTCAAGACTATAACATCTACGGCATCCCATGTATATGTCATGCCGTATCTTCTCTTTACCGGACTGTTGCTTCAAAAAATTAAGTTGCATACAAAAAAATATGCTCACATCACGACTTGTAACTGTCTTCAGTTTGATACATATATGAAATTGACATTATTAGAACGAATGGAGGAATGTGTGTATGTATGACATGTACCCTCTTATGCTTAATCTAAATAAAAAAGTAGTTGTTATAGTTGGTGGAGGTAAAATTGCATATCGAAAAGCGTCTGGATTAAAAGATACAGGCGCTTTTGTGACCGTTGTCAGCCCAGAAATTTGCGAGGAAATGAAGGAACTACCTTTTATTACTTGGAAGCAAAAAACTTTTAGTAATGATGATATTAAAGATGCTCACCTTATTTACGCAGCTACAAATCAACATGATGTGAATATGATGGTCAAACAAGCTGCCCATGATTTTCAATGGGTTAACGTTGTAAGTGATGGTACAGAATCATCGTTTCACACACCGGGTGTCATACGAAATGGTGAATATGTTGTAACGATTTCAACTTCAGGTAAAGATCCATCGTTTACAAAGCGTTTGAAGCAGGAACTAACATCTATATTTCCTAAACTTATAAAAAAGCTTTCTCGTACTCACAAATAATAATCTATTTCTTAGCTAAAATAGTAATTCCCTTTGGACAAACGTTTTTTAGAAGCGTTTGTTCTTTTTGTATTGGTTCCTTTTTTGAATTAAGCCGCTTGATTATCAGGCATGGTACAATTGTAAACGACACCTAATATATCAAAGACTGTTTTCCTCTCATATCGATGGGATTTCCGTCCATCATTTACCGCCTCAAATCTATTCGGTTTTAAACGTATATTCAAAACAAAATATATGACAAATAAATAACGACAGTTACTGTAATTATGCTGAAAAGTGTTGAAAATAAAACGATTTGTGCATGTAGTTCAGGCTCTATTTGATACTCCATAGCAATGGTTGATGTATTTCTTGAAGTAGGAAAAGAACTTGCAATAAATAATGATTGTGCAACAATACCATCAATGTTTAGTAGGTAGATCATGGCAAGTGCTAATAATGGTCCCATCAGTAGCCTTCCAATTAAAGCCCATGTTATGACTCGATGGAAAAAATTAAGCTTAATGTTGGATAATTGTGCTCCTAGCAATATGAGTGCTATTGCAACAAAACTATTCCCAAGCTGATTAAGAGGTAGAAAGATAGAATTAGGTATTTGAATTGTAAAAGATTGAAAGAGAACCCCTAATATGAGTGCATAAAACACAGGCAGTCTTAGAAATGATCGAATAATACTTCCGATTGTTTTTGTTGCTGATAGTAAGTTATATATCCCATACGAATAAGTTAAAATATTCTGAAAAATAACAATAAAAATTTGAATGGAAACCCCCACTGGATTGTGACTAAAAATCAATTGACTTACTGGTAATCCATAATTACCGGAATTCATTAACGAAATGCTATTTTTTAGAGCTGCACTTTCTCCTTTTTCTAACTTTAATGTTTTTGAAATGAAATGACTTACTATCATCACACTCAGACTGTAAAGCATTAAATAGTATATTATCTGGAGCAACAAACCTGTTTCTATACTAATATCATATATATTCACAAATACAGCTGCTGGCATCAAGCAATAAGTAATAAGTGTAGATAGCTGCTTTAAGTTAAATTGGAACTTTCTTTGTAAGATTGCACCAATTAGCATCAATATTAATATTGGTAATATTACGTCTAATATAATAAAAACAAACATTTAAAACCTCATTCTAAATATATTTTATTTGGATTAAACACTTTAAAAAATATGGACACATTTAATTCAAATGTAGACCCTGACGCTACCTAAAATACCATTTAAAAGCATTCGTATACAGGATGTTATCGGTAGCTTGTTCATCAAATAGCTGTTGAATCAATTTGATATCTGCATACTCAAAAGGTCTTTTCGCTCTGGTAGATGGTAAATCTGTTCCAAACATAAGTGCATCTGGGTTAACTTCATAAATCGACTTTAAGGCATTCTCAACATCTAATTCGACACGACCAAAACCAGTAGCTTTCACATGTACCCCTTTATCAACTAGTTTTAATAAATGTGGTAAACCTTCTTCTGATAACCCTAAATGATCAATTGATATAGCTGGTAACTTTTCTATAGTGGATGCAATTTCGGGCAACTCTTTTGCATCCATATAAAGCTCACTATGCCATCCTACTAATTCATGAACTCTTCTAGCAAAGTAATCCAACTTCGATAAATCTTCTGAACCACCTCTTTTAATATTAAAACGTAATGCTTTTATCCCATTTTCATTTAAATTTAGTATTTCTTCATCCGTCACTGTAGAAGGTAATTGTGTTACGCCACAAAATGTTGAACCCAACTGTTTTAGTGCCTTTAATAAATATTCTTGATCAAACCCTTGGAAAGAACCAGATACGATCGCTCCACCAATTACATTCAAATTAGGAGTTTCATTCTGATAGTCTTCTACAATAAAGTTGGGCGGAAAATATCCTTGGTTCTCAATAACCGGAAAATTAAAATCAATAATATGAAAATGTGCATCAAAAATTCTCATTTCATTTCCCTCCCCTCTCTTTTCTTTAACATATCAAATATGACTCATAAAGAAAATTATGGATTATTTATACAAATTCATAATCTTATCTTATCGACCTAAACTTTATTCTTTATTTTAAGTGTACTTTTTCACAATATCCATTAGCCTTACCAAAAAATCTGGCCCTAAAAAATATGAAGTTTTTTCTTGTTATAAATACCGTCATATATTTTTATAATTTCGGGATATTTATATATGTTTCTATATATAAATATATAGTTTTTTAGAAAGGAGCGACTATTTATCGATTCGTTAGCGATCAATAGTCATCGTTTCATTCAAAAGTTATTACTTTCGTTCTCGTTATATTCCGAATGTTTTATGAGGATTTTTCGGTTGTTCATTTCAGTCTTATAACAATCGTACTGTTGCTTTTACTTTGGAAACTTTCAATAGACAATAAACTGAGTTCTCGATTGTTGAATTAGATTTAAGTTCATACATTTATCTCTTAATATCTTTATCTGTAGGCAAAACAATTGCAGCTATTATATAAAGTAACACTGTAAATCCGCTAGAAAAAAAGGCTGATAATGCAGTTACTATACGAAGGATACTAACATCAATTCCATACTTATCACTTAAACCACCTAATACACCTGATACTTGTTTATCTTGAGTAGACTTATATAATTTTTTCATCTAAACACCCCGATTCAATTAAATATTTGTATGTTAAAAATTAGTTCGATCTTTGGAAGAAATTTAAACTTTCTTTAACTAACCTGCCCTTTAATTGAATAACACCTGACATCTATATTTTAACATAAAATCCCATAAGCCTTCTTTTTTTCATTTTAAAACCACATTATTTTAGAAAACAAGCGTTTGTTGAGATATCAATAAAAAACATGTTGGAGCCTATTACTAAAAGAACCATACCAAAATACTTTGGGACGGTTCTTTTTCCTGATTAATGATTCTTTAACATCACTAACAGTTTCTCTTGGCTATACATCCATACTGTAATGATTAAACAAGCAAGTGCGACTTCTGATAATGCCATAAATCCAATTGCATAATGGCCTGTTAGTTGGAATAGTAAAGTTAAAATTAGCGGCGGGAAGAACCCTCCTAGTCCGCCTAAGGCTGAAACAAGTCCGTTTACAATCCCTGCTTGCTCTGAGAAGTACATTGGAACGAGTTTGAAAATTGTACCATTACCAATCCCTGCACAAAATGCGACTAGTAAGCAACCAAATGTATACACGTTCATACTAGGCATAAATGATAAAATAATACCTGAAAGTGTTAAACCGATAAATACGAAGATTAATATTTTAAATGGGTTAAATTTATCACCTAGCCAACCGCCAATTGGACGCATCATTGTTGCTAATACGATGAATCCAGCTGTCCGCATACCTGCATCCACTTTCTCTAATCCGAAGTGAGATACTAAAAAGTTTGGTAAGTATACTGTAAATGCGACAAATGATCCGAATGTTAAAAAGTAAAAGATACATAGAAACCAAAGTTTTTCATTTTTATATACACCTTGAATTTGTTCCATTAATGGTGTATTCACCTTTTTCTCCTTACGATCGCCTAATAAAAAGTTCATAAGTGCAAATGCTGCAAGTAAAACTAAATAACACTGTACTGTCGTTCTCCAGCCAACTGAAGTTGCAATGACAGGTGCTAAAAACGAAGTAATTGCTGTTCCGGCGTTACCGACACCGTAAATACCATTTACAAAACCGTGACTCTCTTTCGGAAAGTATTTCGGTAAAGATGTTACGCCTACAGAGAATACTGCGCCACCGATTCCGACAAATAATCCACCAATAATTAAATCCATCATTGAATTGGCAACACTAATATAAAAGACAGGAAATAATAATAGAATAAAACTAATAAAGAATAATTTTCTTGCTCCGAAACGATTTGTCCAATAACCAATTGGAATGCGAAGAACAGAACCTAAAATAACCGGTACTGCTGTTACCATAGAAATTTGTCCCGCAGTTAATGGAATATCCGCTTTAATATAAGGCATTAACGATGATAAAATGACCCATACCATAAAACCGATAACTAGATTAGAAGTTTGTAAACTTAATTGAAAATTAGGACTTTTCATCCTGTTCCCTCCTATGTATGCATAGTTATATTCATTCCCTCCAGCCTAATCACGTCCTAACATGATTAGGCTGAAAAGAATCAACCACCACTTACTGGCGGAATCATTGCTATAACATCGCCAGTTTGAATGATGTCATCCTCTAGTGCATACTCTTCATTGATAGCGACCATGATCTCACTTGAAATCGCTACATTGTATTTCTTAATGAGCACTTCCTTTAGTTCAGCAACCGTAATATTTTCACAATCTATGTGTAATGCTGGCTTACTTACTTCTTCTTGTAAATGTGCAAATAATAGTACTTCAATCATATTCTCATCTCCTTTCCAGGCTCACCATTTGCATATGCTACCTTCTCTAACTGATCACCAATCCATGATTCACCATCTTCCCAGAACTCTTTCTTCCAAATGGGAACAATTTGTTTTATACGCTCCATAATATATTCGTTTGCCTCATAGGCAGCTTCCCGGTGTGGTGTAGAAACAGCGACGACAACAGCAAAATCAGAAATTTGTAATGTACCAATGCGATGTGTAATGGCGACATATGTCTCAGGCCACTTCTCTCCTACTTCGGTGCCAATTTTCTCAAGCTGTTTTTCTGCCATTGTTTTATATGCTACATACTCTAAATATAGTGTACGACGGCCTTTCGTAAATTCTCTAACAGTACCAATGAAAGTAGTAACTGCGCCGCATTCACGACGAATTACTTTGTTTGTAACTTCTTCAATTGAAATAGGTGTATCAATTACTTCATAATACGTATGTGTCATCTTGCACCTCTTATCTTTGTATAAGTTAGTAATCTATTTTTCTATTATTTGTATGATCGAAGTGGTTCTTCCCAAGGCCACTCACTTCCGGCGTTTGATTCTAATAAAAGTACCGAAACAGTAATTCCTGCTTCAAATCCTCTCGTTCCTCCCGGCAGGACGATACATGCGTTCGCCTCTGCAAGTGAAGAAATGGCACTAGATTTGTCTAAACCAACTGGTGTCACTTGCAATTTTCCATCTACAATTTCCACTTTCCCTCTTACAAAACGAGTAAATGGGTTTGCTTTCGGAAAATCTTTCTGTAAAATTGCTTCCGCTCGATATACATGCGGATCTTTCTTATGCAAGTATGTTCTAATGACTGGCCTAACATATAATTCACAACCGACATAACAAGCAGAAGGGTTACCAGATAGACCAAATAGTAGTTTTCCTTCTAACTCAGCTACAGTTGTCACACTTCCTGGTCGCATCGCTATTTTGTTAAAAAGTACATTAGCTTGTAACCTTTCATAAATAGCAGGTAAATAGTCATAGTCTCCTACTGAAACACCACCAGTTGTAATTAAAATATCGACTTCTTTTATCGCTTTTTTTACAGTGTTATAACACGTCTCAAAATCGTCAGCGAATTGTCCATAATACTGTACAACTCCGCCCGCTCGTTCAATTTGAGCAGCAATCATATAAGAGTTACTATTTCGTATCTTCCCTGACTTTAATTGTTCATGTACTTCAAGTAATTCACTCCCTGTCGTCACAATCCCAACAACTGGGTGTTTTACAACATGTACTACACTATAACCAAACGTAGCAAGAAGCGCTGCTACTCCAGGGTTAATAACAGTCCCTTTTCTCACAAGAATGCTATTTTGTTTTACATCCTCTCCTTTAAAAGAAATGTTATCCCCAGAAGAGAAAGAACGTTTTAATTTCATATATGTCTTTTCGTTTTCTTCAAATCCTTCCGTTAGCTCAAACATAACAACAGCATTACACCCGGCTGGAATTGCCGCACCTGTCATTATACGGACAGCTTGAAATGGTTTCACTTCTTCTGTAAAAACAAAACCTGCTCCAATTTCGCCAATCACTTCAAACTGAATGGGGTTACTGCTACTTGCTTCTATTGTATCTTCCGCTCGAATTGCAAACCCATCGTACGGAGAGCGATCAAAATGCGGAACATCATGGTCTGCATTAACATCTTCTCCTAGCGTTCTACCGTAGCTTTCTATAAGAGAAACCTTTTCTATTTCACCCTGGTAGGCATATTCCATTACACGTGCAACTGCTTCTGCCACTGGAATTGGTATACGTTTTTCTAACATTTTTTCACCTCGTTTTAATAAATTGAAACCCTCTTACTCTTTATCCCATATATTTTGCGTATAATCGTTTTGCTATTTTCACATCATTTGTCCCATGAATAAATGCCCTACCGTCTGTAAATAAAACGAAACGATATTGATCAATTAGAAATGATAGTAAGTACGGTGTTTTTTGGACATGTACACTTTTTTGTAATCGTTTTTGAATTTCGGTTAAATTAAGATCTCTCTTTATTCCTGAACGGATTTGAACTGTATTCCGTCCGCATAACACTTCCGTTTTCATTTGCGCTTCAAATGCTAGACTTGGATACGTTCGTGATTTCCCGCAAGATGGACATGTACTTTTTCTCTGTCTATTTACTTTTAATGAGAGATATTGATTGTTCCAAATATCAAATGATAACATTGTTCCTCGCAGCGCCTCAAAATCATCCACCAATATTTTTATCGCCTCTGTTACTTGGTGAGCAACAACCATCTGTACAGCTGGCTGAATAATTCCGGCTGTATCGCATGTTGCACCGCCCATAGGATGATCCATCAGACAGCGAAAACATGGTGTTTTCCCAGGAAGAATTGTATACGTTACACCGTAACTTCCAATGCAGCCACCATATATCCAAGGTATATTTTCTTTTTGTGAAATGTCATTTATAAGTAGGCGCGTATCGAAATTGTCAGTCGCATCTATTATAAGATCCACTTCTTTTGTTAACTCTGCTATTTCTTGCATTGTGACATCCGTTACAACTGGTATAATTTTCACTTCAGAATTAATCTTTCTTACATGTTCTGCCGCTGCAATTGCTTTCGGTTTACACTGGTGTACATCTTCTTCTGTATATAACTGTTGCCGCTGTAAATTACTCCATTCGACGTAATCACGGTCGGCAATTGTCAATTTCCCAATTCCCATCCTTACGAGTGCTTCTGCATTTGCAGCTCCTAGTGCACCCGCACCGATTAAGAGCACATGCTTTTCTCTTATTTTTCTTTGACCCATTTCACCAATTCCAGAAAACAATACTTGCCTTGAATATCGCCCTTGCATAGGGAATCCTCCTTTCGCTATCCGCCAATGTATGACATTTCAACTTTTGGACGTTTATTTGTACTTTCCGCCGTTCTTTCATCTGAATATCGATCTGTTCTATATCGCCACGTATGTTGTAAAATTTTTAATAGTGATGCATCAGGAATATTTTCTCGAAGAAGCGTTCGTAAATCCGTTCCTTTCGTTCCAAATAGGCACGTAAAAAACTTACCGTCTGCCGAAATACGAGCTCTCGTACAAGAGGAACAAAATGACTCAGATACTGAAGTAATAAATCCAACTTCTGCATCGCTCCCTACATATCGATACAATTTCGCAACTTCTCCAAAATAACGAGGTGTAACAGGTTCAATCGGATATACGCGATTAATCTTCTCTATTAATTGTTCCTTCGTAATAACTTGTTCAAAATTCCATCCGTTCGTACTGCCCACATCCATAAACTCAATAAAACGGAGCTGAATTTCTTGTTCTTTAAAATAACGAGCCATATGAAGAATTTGACTATCATTCATCCCTTTTTTTACGACCATATTTACCTTTACTTCTAATCCAGCAGTCTTTGCTGCTTCAATTCCTTTCAGTACAGGTTTTGTACTTACATTTCTTCCGTTAATTTTTTGGAAGACATGGTCCTCTATCGCATCTAAACTAATATTTACACGTTTTAATCCCGCCTCTTTTAGCGCCTTAGCTTGTTTTGCTAAATGTATACCGTTTGTTGTGAGCCCAATATCTTTTAAACCTTCTAGCTTTGTAAGACTTGCAATTAACTGCGGTAAGTCTTTACGCAATAAAGGTTCGCCGCCAGTAAGCCTAATTTTATTGACTCCCATACTTATAAACAATCTTGCTAATCTTTCTATTTCATCGAACGTTAATAAAAACTCTTCTTGTAAAAAAGCGTAATCAGGCCCGAACACTTCAGCAGGCATACAATATGTGCACCTAAAATTACAACGATCAATAACTGAAATACGTAAATCTTGAAGTGGTCGTTCTAAAGAATCTTTCATTTTCTCGTGCATCTATATCCCTTCTTTTCTGCTGCAATCCTTAGTAAGCTTTCAATTTTTTTATTTGCCTTCATTATAAAAAAGAAGCGACATATTCAATGTGACTTTTCTCACATTACTTTCCCCATTCAAAAATTCTTCACAAATCTGTTCGAATTTTGTTCACATCTCCATCCCCTTACTACTTACGGTCATTGAAATTTTACATTATTTTTAAAATAGCTCTTGCATTTTCAGCATATTTACACTCAAAATAGGAAATGTATTGCTTATAAGAAGAAAGGTGATTGCTGTGACAAACAGTATGACATTATCTCAAGATTTAAAGGAATTACTTGCATCTGTTGAATATAAAATGCAGATTAAAAAAGGAAGTTTTATTTTTCAAGAAGGTATGGACGCGACAGAACTCTATATCGTCCACTCAGGAAAAGTACAAATTAGTAAACTAAGTGCTGACGGGCAAGAATTAACACTTCGGATTTGTTCGGAATATGACATTATCGGAGAATTAACATTGTTCACGGACAATGCGAAGTATTTATTAAATTCAAAATGCCTTGAAGATGTTGAAGTAGGCGTTATAAAGCGTGAAGCGTTAGAAAAAGCATTACTCCAAAAGCCCGCACTTGTATTTGAATTTATGAAATGGATTAGTGAACATTTAAGAAGAATGCAGACGAAGTTTCGAGATTTAGTATTACACGGCAAAAAAGGTGCCCTATATTCTACTCTCATACGAATGACAAATAGTTATGGTGTGTTAAAAGAAAATGGTATTCTCATCGATTTACCTTTAACGAATCAAGAACTTGCTAATTTCTGTGCAACTTCACGTGAAAGTGTAAATCGAATGTTAAATGAATTAAAAAAGCAAGGTACAATTTCTATTCATAAAGGAAAGATTACAATTCACGATTTACAATTTTTAAAATGTGCAATTGCTTGTGAAGATTGCTCTGCTTCTGTTTGTAGCATTGATTAGCATCTTATTTAGATACTTATACCTATAAGGAAAGCCGAGGTCTCCAATTAGATCTCGGCTTTCCTTATAAATTACTAAACATATAAAACTAAATCATTTTTTCAATTCATTTGGAATACGTCTTCTGTAAATTACATAACTACGGCTTACATATTTAATTGGGGCACTAAATACATGTACCAGTCTAGTAAATGGCCATACTGCGAAAAGCCCTAAGCCTGCCAGAATATGAATTTTAAACCATACAGGTACTTCCGTCATATATTCAACTTTCGGTTGGAAAATAAAGAGACTTCGGAACCAAGGACCTATCGTTGTACGATAATCAAATCCTTTTGAGTCGATGTTTAAAAATGTTGAAGAAAGCCCTGCCATCATAACGATAAGTAATAAAATAAGCGCAATATAATCTCCCTTTGTACTCGTTGCAATGATGCGTTTTACCGTTACACGGCGGTATGTTAATATAATTAAACCGATGATAGAAGCAACACCTGTCGGAAGCCCGAAACTAATTGCTACTACATGATACATATGCTCAGAAATACCTATTGAGCGATATACAGCTTCTGGAATTAAAATCCCCATAACATGACCGCCAATTACGAACATGATCCCAAAGTGGAATAATATACTTCCGATTCGGAGCATTTTCTTTTCTAATAGTTCACTAGATTTTGATGTCCATCCAAATTGATCATAGTTGTATCTGAAAATATGTCCACCGATAAAGATTGCAAAAATGATATAGGGAAACAATACCCATAGAAATTGATCCATCATTTTAACAACTCTCCTTTCTAATTTGTCTGTACACCCCATGCATCGATAGCGAGTAGAACAGCCGCAAGAATTGGTTCATACATACTATCTGCTTCTTTTAACTGAACGTGTAATGCTTGTATGTTCCCCTTGTATTTACTCATAATTGGTTCACTGTCTTGCTCATTTGCATTTGCAAAAAACTCGAGTAATAGCGGTAAATAATCAGGGAGTTCTTTATCTGTTACTTCAAAACCAGATTTTTTATAATGTTGTTTTAACTCTAGTAATTCAATACCTCTTTCTCTTTGTTCACCAGTGTTCATATAAGTAAGATACATATTTGTTTTCTTACCAAAATCGAATGTATATACGTAACTGTCAATGAGTTGATCATTCGTTTTATCTAGCACCTGTTTTACAAATGCTGTAAGTGATACTTTAACGTCTTCCTGTTCAATTGCTGCAATCTCTTCTTGTAATTCAGTTACATCTTCTCTCCACCCTAGTTCCGGGTAGGAGAGAAGGAATGAAGAACAGGAAAAAGCAGTTTGTAAACTTTGTTTCATATTTTTCTGCCTCCTTTATTTAAGAAATTGTCATACAAGAGCCTGGGCCACCTGCGAATGATAAACCACAGCTTCCTTGTTCGTTATATAAATCTGCAACTTGTTCGCGGTGAGTGGCCGGAATGACGAAGCGATCTTTATATTTTGCGATAGCAAGAAGACGATACATATCTTCTACATCCTGTTTCGTTAAACCAAGTTCTTTTAATACAGCTTCATTTGGTTCTTTATTAATTTGCAGTGCTCTCATATGCGTTCGCATGACAGCCATTTTTTTTAATGTAAGACGAATGTGTGATTCATCTCCTGCAGTGAGTAAGTTCGCTAAATATTGAATTGGAATACGCATATTATCGATAGCAGGGAAAATCTCTTCTGCTTGCCAGTTACTACCTTTCCCCTCCACCATATTCATAATTGGGCTAAGCGGTGGTATATACCAAACCATTGGCATTGTACGATACTCTGGATGAAGAGGTAGAGCAATTTTCCAATCGATAATCATTTTATAAATTGGCGACTGTTGTGCCGCTTTAATCCATTCTTCAGGAATGCCTTGTTTTTTCGCTTCAGCTGCTACTTCTGGATCATTTGGATCTAGGAAAACAGTAAGCTGAGATTCATATAAATCTTTTTCATTTTCAACAGAAGCCGCTTCTTTTACTTTGTCAGCGTTATATAGCATTACCCCAATATATCGAATACGTCCTACACATGTTTCTGAACAAATTGTTGGCATACCAGCTTCAATACGTGGGAAACACATTGTACATTTTTCAGCTTTATTCGTTTGCCAGTTAAAGTACACTTTTTTATATGGACAAGATGATACGCAGAATCTCCATGCACGACATGCGTTTTGATCTACAAGAACAATCCCATCTTCTTCACGTTTATACATCGCACCAGATGGACAAGATGATACGCAAGATGGATTCATACAGTGTTCGCATATGCGTGGTAAATACATCATAAAGACATTTTCAAAATCTGTTTTAATTTCTTCTTCCATTTTCTTTACGTTCGGATCTTGCAATCCTGTTATATGTCCACCAGCTAAATCATCTTCCCAGTTTGGACCCCATTCAATTTTGTCGATAAATTCGCCTGTAATTGCTGATTTCGGACGTGCAACTGGCTGATGCTTACGCTGCGGACTATTTGTTAACGTTTCATAATCATAGTTCCAAGGTTCAAAGTAATCATCGATTGTTGGTTGATCTGGATTGTGGAAAATATTCATAAGGCGTTTCATTTTCGAACCGGATTTCAGCTGAATTTCACCATTTTTTAATTCCCAGCCGCCTTTATATTTCTCTTGATCTTCCCATTGCTTCGGATAACCAATACCAGGTTTCGTTTCTACGTTATTGAAGTACATATATTCAGCACCTGGACGGTTCGTCCAGGTGTTTTTGCATGTTACGCTACAAGTATGGCATCCGATGCATTTATCTAGGTTCATTACCATTCCGACTTGTGCTTTAATCTTCAAGCCAATCTACCTCCTTCAATTTGCGAATTACAACGTTTAAGTCGCGCTGATTCCCAGTCGGACCATAATAGTTAAATCCATAACTTAATTGACCATATCCACCAATCATATGTGTCGGTTTCACGTGAATTCGAGTTGGACTATTATGCGTTCCCCCGCGGTTACTTGTTAATTTCGTACCAGGTACGTTAATGTGGCGATCTTGTGCATGATGCATAAATGCCATTCCTCTCGGTATACGGTGCGTTACAACAGCACGCGCTACAACAACACCGTTACGGTTAAAGCACTCAATCCAATCATTATCTGCTACGCCAGCTTCTGCAGCGTCCTCTTTATTCATCCAAACAGTTGGACCACCTCTAAACAGCGTTAACATCGGTAATGAATCGAAGTACATACTATGAATCGACCACTTATTATGCGGCGTTAAATAGTTTAATGTAATTTCTTTCCCTTCTACTTCAGGTCGTGATTTACGGAACGGTTTATGTTGCAGAATTGGTTTAAATGTTGCCATCGTTTCACCAAATTCTTTCATCATGTCATGATCTAAGTAGAAAGATTGTCGACCAGTTATCGTTCTCCAAGGAATAAGACGTTCCACATTTGTTGTAAATGGTGAATAACGTCGTCCACCTTTTTCAGAACCTGTGAAGGCTGGAGAAGTGATTACTGTTTTCGGTTGTGCTGTAATTTGTTCAAAAGTGAAGCATTCTTCTTCACGTTCTTCTGCTAAATCACGTAGTTTTAAATCGGTTTGTTTTTCAAGTGCTTCCCATGCTTTTACTGCCATATGACCGTTTGTTGTAGAAGAAAGCGTTAATACCGCTTCAGCAGCATTGATTGCTTCTTTTATGTCTGGGCAACCTTTCGCAATAGAATCTGTTCGAACAACTCCTAATCGACTCTTTAGTTGCTCATATTCTTTTTCTGCAGACCAAGAAATCCCTTTTGTACCAATCGGTTGTTTCCCTGCATTCGGTCCTAGCGCAGTCATTTTGTCATAAATCGTTTTATAATCCCTTTCGACAACATGAATTTGTGGCATCGTTTTGCCTGGGATCGCTTCACACTCACCTTTACTCCAGTCTTTAATCTTGCCAAGTGGTTGCGCTAATTCTTGTGGTGTATCGTGAAGAAGTGGTGTTGCAACAATTTCTTTCATTGGTTCAAGATCGATTTTCTTCGCTAAATCTGACACAGCTTTAGAAAGAGAAGTGAAAATATCCCAATCAGAGCGCGCTTCCCACGGTGAACCGATTGCTGGATTAAATGGATGTACAAATGGATGCATATCTGTACTACTTAAATCATGCTTTTCATACCAAGTTGAAGCTGGTAAGACGATATCAGAATAAAGCGCTGTTCCAGCCATACGGAAATCTAAATTAATGAGTAAATCAAGCTTCCCTTCTGGTGCTTCTTCATGCCACTTAATTTCTTCTGGTCGTAACGAATCACTATCGTCATTCATTAATCCATTTGTTGTACCTAATAAATGTTTTAAGAAATATTCGTGACCTTTACCAGAACTCGAAATTAAGTTTGCACGCCATACGAATAAGTTACGCGGGAAGTTATTTTTGTTATCTGGATCTTCAATTGCAAATTTCAGTTCTTTATCTTTTAATTTTTGTGCAACGTATTTTCCGATTTCTTCTTGCGTTGTTGCACCAGAAGCAACAGCTTCTTTATATAATTCAATCCCATTTTTCTCGAATGTCGGATACGAAGGTAACCAGCCAAGTCGCGCTGCTAATACGTTGTAATCACCGTGATGTTGATAACGAGAGTTGCCTTCCACTGGTGATGCTAAATGTCCAACTGGTGTATCTTCATAGCGCCATTGATCTGTTACGAAATAGAAGAAAGATGTACCGTTTTGTAATTTCGGTGGCCCTTGCCAATCTTTTGCCATCGCGATTGTTTGCCATCCTTCCGCTGGTCGTAATTTTTCTTGACCAACGTAATGCGCCCAACCGCCGCCATTTACACCTTGTGCCCCAACGAGAAGAACAAGATTTAAAACGGCGCGATAAATCGTATCAGAGTTAAACCAATGGTTAATACCAGCTCCCATAATAATCATCGAGCGACCATTCGTATCAACAGCATTTTGTGCGAACTCACGAGCGATTTGAATAATAAGCTCTCGTTTCACCCCTGTCATTTTCTCTTGCCATGCAGGCGTAAACGGTACATCATCATTGAAATCTTTCGGCTCTTGTCCGCCAAGCCCTCGATTCACGCCGTAATTTGCTAATGTTAAGTCATATACAGTTGTAACGCACACTTCGCCTTCTTCTGTCATAACTTTTTTCACTGGAATTGTACGTTCTAATATTGTATTTCCATCATCAGAGAAGTATGGAATTTGTACAGTTTCAATCGCTTCTTCCATTCCAAGTAAAGAAAGACGTGGATCAATCGTTTCACCTGTCTGTTCATCTTCTAAACGTAAGTTCCATTTCTTTTCGTTATCCCAACGTGACCCCATTGTGCCGTGAGGTATTGCAAAATCTTTTGTGTTCTCGTTCCAAAGTACAGGTTTCCATTCTCCTAACTTCGTTTCACGTCCAATATCAGTAGTATTTAAGAAACGATCAGCGACGAATTGATCTCCTTTTTGTTTCAATGTGACGAAGAAAGGAAAATCAGTATATTGCTTCGCATACTTTGTGAAGTATTCCACTTGATTATCTACGTAAAATTCTTGTAAGATCACATGCCCCATTGCCATCGCAAGCGCACCATCTGTACCTTGTTTCACACTAATCCAATCATCCGCAAACTTAGTAGACTCGGCGAAGTCAGGACTTACAGAAACGACTTTCGTTCCTTTATATCGAACCTCTGCTAAAAAGTGTGCATCTGGTGTTCTCGTCATCGGTACATTTGAACCCCATGTCATAATGTAACCAGAGTTATACCAATCACTACTTTCTGGTACATCTGTTTGATCACCCCAAATTTGCGGAGAAGCTGGTGGTAAATCAGCGTACCAATCATAGAAGCTAAGCATCGGCCCGCCCATAAGTTGCATAAAGCGGCTACCTGCAGCATGACTTAACATCGACATAGCTGGAATTGGTGAAAAACCAACATTTCGGTCTGGACCGTATTTTATTACTGTATAAAGTAAAGAAGCTGAAACAAGTTGTAATACTTCATCCCAATTCGCTCGGATGAATCCGCCTTTACCACGCGCCTGCTTATACTTACGTGCCTTTTCAGGGTTTTCCACAATGCTTTTCCAAGCATCTAATGGTGACTCGTTATTTTGTAGTTCTTCTTGCCACATTTCCCAAAGCACACCACGTACATATGGATATTTCACACGAAGTGGACTATAAATGTACCAAGAAAAGCTCGCTCCACGCGGACATCCTCGTGGTTCAAAATCAGGCATATCAGGACCTGTTGTTGGATAGTTAAGCTCTTGACCCTCCCATGTTACAATTCCATCTTTCACATAAATGTTCCAGCTACAAGAACCAGTACAGTTCACACCGTGTGTAGAACGGATTACTTTATCATGCTGCCAACGCTTTCTGTACACATTTTCCCATTCACGATCTTCATATGTTTCTTGTGTATGATTATCGTTATAACGATCTATTGGTGAAAAATATTTTAAACGTCTCATTAGTGCTGAAGGTTTCTTCTTCATACTGTTCACTCCTTTAATACGTCTCTCTTACATACCCTTACTATAAGAGAGGTTGTAAAATACAGATGTGACATTTCGCACAGTTCAAGAGATTGTCAAAAATTCCGAAAAAAATATAAAAAAGTGAATATCTAATCATTGTGGAGGGATCACATCCTTCACTGACTGTTAAATTACTTCCTTGCTTCTAGAAAAGTTTAAGATGAAGTACTGATAATAATGAACGTGCAAAAAATTTCTTATATAATAGAGGAAGTAATTTGGGAGTAGTTAAATTTGATATGCCTAAATCGTTATATCGGTTTATAAATAAAATGAAATACTTTAATCCCACCCTACCAAGGGCAACTATCCTGAAAATAGTTGAACAAAAAACGCTAGGGAATCCATATGAATTATCAGCAAGTTGAATTGAATGAATAGAAAAATACACCCAGAATGGCAGGATTATAAGATAATAATAAAAGGAGGATATTATGATATTAGAACCGCTTTATGCAGAAAACATTATAGTAGCCGTTATATATAAAAATGAGTTTAGATGGTATGTAACAGATAAAGAACTATGGTTTTTAGATTATGATAAATTAGATCATGCATATAAAAATTTAGGTGTAAGCATTGAAGATAATGAGGAAACGGAAGAAAGAAATGGAATACAAGTATTAAATAATGAAAATGTAGAAGTATTTTTACTAAGGATTAATCAATATAAAACAACTAAAGAGGAAATAAATTATTTACTAATTGAAAATATTAAAAGGAAAAATGCAGGAGAAGATCTATTAGATTTTAGTCCAGTCTTATTAATTAACTTTGATAATAAAATACTATATTCAATGTTTCCAGAACCGGCATCATACGAAAACTATGTACCAAAAGATTGGAGTGGTACATATGAAGATTTCACTGAATTCATACCTACATCAGAGAAATATTGGATAGATAAGTTTAATAATAATCTACTTTTACTATAATTCAAGTAGGACAAGAGTGATGATAGTATAAGAACTTCTTACCTTAATAGAGCTTATGAGATTAATGGAGAAGTAAATAGAGTCCCTAAATCCAGAAATAAAGGAGTAAAATAGTCATGAAATATCCATATAGTTTTGAAGTACTTAACAGTAGAAATTTAGTTATGAGACTTCCTCAAGAAATTAAACTTGTTGAAACTTTTTTAGGAATTGAAGTTTCAGCTTTTGGAGATTGGATTTTAGAAGAAATAAAAAGTGTTTTAAACGGAGAAAAAAATTATGTAGTAGTAAATGGCAACATTTGCGGTTTAGAAATTCGGAACGATACAACTACTGTGTTAGACAATTTAGCCGAAGATGGTAAAGGCGAATATTGTGAAATTGAAACAATGGACTTGGTAGAATTAATTCATATTTGGTTAGATAAACAAAAAGAATATAAGAAAGATAAAAATAAAGGATTGTAATAATTTACATAGCTGGCCTCTTAATGAAGTCGGCTTTATTTATTACTCATATAAATTTTAATCACAAGGCGTATGATATAGGTTTCCAACTTTACGCGTAGGGTTCCCTATGCTATTTATTTTTCTCATCGAAGTCACTCTTTCCTTCCCCTCCTCTATGTTTTACCGATAATACTAGTTTATATCAAGACATATTGCACATAAAACTACAAATCATTATTTACCATATTGCCCTAAGTTACGGAAACAATTATACTAGATATAATCGAGATAAATAATCTGAATATTCTCAGAATTAGAGATAAGATTTTTACTTCCCGCAAATAGAGGCGTAAATTCTATTTTCCACTAAATAGATTAGAAAACGTTAATAAAATGAGGAGGGTTACGATGCCCCAGCTTGATTCATTACATCCTATTGTAGAAAAAATAATAAACAATATTGAAAAATTAATGGTCGGAAAACGAAAAGAAACGATCTTATCCTTGACAGCTCTCTTAGCTGAAGGTCATGTACTATTAGAAGATGTTCCTGGTGTCGGGAAAACAATGTTAGTACGTGCTCTTTCTAAATCCATTGATGCTGATTACAAGCGAATTCAATTCACACCTGATTTACTGCCGTCAGATGTAACAGGTGTTTCTATTTACAATCCAAAAGAGCTCCAATTTGAGTTCAAGCCTGGACCAATCATGGGGAATTTTATACTTGCTGATGAAATTAATCGTACATCTCCCAAAACACAATCTGCCTTACTTGAAAGTATGGAAGAAGGCAATATTACAATAGATGGCATGACAAGACCGTTACCAAAACCGTTCTTTGTAATGGCTACACAAAATCCGGTCGAATATGAGGGAACATACCCTTTACCAGAAGCCCAGCTCGATCGATTCTTATTGAAACTAAAAATGGGATATCCTACACCAGAAGAAGAATTTGAAATTTTAAACCGGATGGAAAAAACAAATCCACTCTCCCATCTACAAGCTATTACTACAATAAAAGAGTTACTTTATTTACAACAAAGCGTACGAGAAGTAAGCATGGACAAAGCAATCAAGCATTACATTGTAAAGCTTGTTAGTCAGACTCGTTCTTATAGTTCTATACAGCTAGGTGCAAGTCCACGTGGCTCAATTGTTTTAATGAAAGCTTCACAAGCTTATGCATTCATCCATGGTAGAAATTATGTTATTCCAGACGATGTTAAATTTTTAGCTCCTTACGTGTTAGCTCACAGACTCATTCTAAAAATGGAAGCAAAATTTGAAGGAGTAACAGGGGAACAAGTTATTTCAAAAATCGTTGCACGAACTGCCGTGCCGACTCAAAGGACGATGAACCTTTGATGAAACGCATGCTACGAGCACTATATCATGTTACTAAGTTATCACTCATTCCTTTATGCCTAGTCTTAACCTTTGTATACGCTATGCTTCAAGGAGGATTTGTAAGTTGGTTTTTGTTTTACAGTGCGATTCCTATTGGCCTTTATTCACTATTGCTTCCCTTCTTTGCTTTACGGAACGCTGAGGTAAAACGAAGAACAAATCAAGACGAATATGTAGCAGGAGAACCATTTTTAAGCACGATTACAATAAAAAGAAGTTTTCCATTTCCCTTACTTTATTTAATTATAGAAGATGAACTGCCATTACAATTCACAAATTGTAAACAAACGAAAGTAAATAAGGCAATACTCTTTCCAGGATTGAAACAAAATATTTCGTTTCAATATGCAATTGACACAATACCTAGAGGAGAGCACACTTTTTCAAGCGTACGTGTCAAAATTGGTGATCTATTCGGTATGATGGAGAAAGAAGTAACTTTTTCAGTTCCAGATACATTTTTAGTCTACCCTCAGTATGTAGATATAACATATCGACAATTGGAAAATCATTTCGAACAAGGAGCGCTTTCAGCAAATATAAATTTAGCAAAAGACTCTACAATTTCTGTCGGTGTCAGAGAATATAAACCTGGCGACCGCTTTTCATGGATTGATTGGAAAGCAACTGCACGAACAAACAATATTATGACGAAAGAGTTTGAACAACAACGCAGCCATAATATCATGATATTTATGGACAGAACCCCATCCCCTCTATTCGAATCAGTCGTCACATTTACTGCCTCTATTGTCAGGTCTGTCTTGAAGCAAAATTCACCGGCGTCATTCGTGTCTGTCGGAAAAGAACGTACTTTTTTTCCTTTAGACAATGGAGATAGCCAGTTGCAGCAAATCTTTTGTCATTTAGCGAAAGTACACGCAGATAGTGTATTCCCGCTCTCCCGGAGTGTAGAAATGGAATTAAGAAAAATTTATGAGCCCGTCACGATTATACTCGTGACAAGCGATCTTTCTCCCGATATTCAAAAGGCGGCTGACTTTGCTGCTATAAAAAATAGAAAATTAATGGTGTTTGTCGTAAAAGAAAAAGCAAATCAACTCTCACACCGAGAACTCAGTATTCTAGAAACTCTACAAAAACGACAAATATTTGTAAATGTGGTTTATGGAAACCAGTATACAAACGTGTTTTTTGAGGTGAGCAAATGATAACATTACAGGAAAAAAAACAATTGGATATGACTAGATTTTTCATGCATGCATGCGCATTTCTACTTTTACTAGAATGGCTAAGGCCCCTCGTAGGTATTACAAACGTAGGTAGATTAGATATTTTTATAATATTTATAGGAATTTGCTTCACACTCTCTTTTTTTCAAACAAGTTGGCAGATTCCAATAAAGATCGTCACGATTTTATTCATCATTCATTTCCTATATTATAAAAATGCTTTTATAAATCCATCTTGGCTAACGAAATTTTTTACTGATATTTCTCAAAATTCCTCCTTGTTATTTCAGGGGAATTTGCTAGATATTTCTCCAGTTTTCCCAACACTTTTATTGCTTTTATCATTTTGGTTTTTAAGTGCTTTCATCTCTTTTTGGATGATTCATAAAAAACGTGGGTTGTTATTTCTTATATTGACTATTATTTATATCACAATTTTTCACGACTTACATTTATACAATGCAAACTACGCTATTATTCGTACTGTTGTCATCGTTTTTTTTATGCTTAGTCATCTCCACATAGAACGAATAAAAGAGATGGAACACTTACAAAATTATGCTAGAGAAATCTCAAAATTACTTAGACCACTTACACTATTTATTGTATTTTCAGTAACCATCGCATACTTTGCTCCAAAATTTGGACCTCAATGGCCAAACCCAATGGATTTTTTAAAATTCAATACATCCGAAGCAAGTAAAAAGCAAGAAGTTTCTAAAATTGGGTATGGTTTAGATGACTCGAGATTAGGCGGTCCTTTTAAGGCGGATCCTACAATTGTTTTCACAGCACAAACGCAAAACAAACAATATTGGAGAGTCGAAACGAAAGATTTTTATACAGGAAAAGGCTGGGAAGTTTCTGAAAATCAAAAAAAGATTTCTTTTAAAAATAAAAACGACGTCGTGAGCTGGTACGAACAAAATACAAAAATGGAGACAACAAAGGCAACAATCAACATGCAAAAAAGTTATCCTCACCTTACCTATCCAGCAGGGTTAATATCAGTTGAGGCTTCTTCAGATGTATCATACAGCGTTGACCCATTTTCTGAAAAAATCTATACGATGGATGGAGATTCTTCTACTACTTTAAATTCCTATAAAGTAACATATGATGTCCCGGAGTTTTCCATAGAAAAATTGAAAGCTGTTAAAATGAATGAAGGCCAAGAAACAAATCCTTATTTCATGAAAAAGTACACGCAACTTCCCGAATCATTACCGCAGCGAGTAAGAGACTTAGCTGTTAATCTAACAAATGATAAAGACAACCGATATGATAAAGTATTAGCTATTGAAAACTACTTTACCGACCATTCTTTTGTATATGAAACAATGAATGTCTCGTTCCCTGCCAAAAACCAAGATTATGTAGATCAATTCCTTTTCGATACAAAAAGCGGCTACTGTAATAATTTCTCGACATCTATGATCGTGTTACTTCGTTCCGCCGGGATTCCTGCTCGCTGGGTAAAAGGTTATACGGAAGGAACTCTTGATAATACACTTGCCTCTGCAGAAGGTGACGATGTATATAAAATCGCGAATGATAACGCACACTCTTGGGTCGAAGTATATTTCCCAGGATACGGATGGATTCCATTCGAACCAACAAAAGGATTTACGAATCCCTATAATTTCACAAATAATACTCCTGCTCCTACTATACAAAATAGCGAAGAAACTAATTCTCAAAACGAGCAAATACGCCAGCGGAACAATGAAGCCAAGCTCAAAAATTTAATAGACGATACAGAAGAAACTACTACTAAAAAGAGTACAAATTCTAAAAATGAATTTTCCTGGTGGTACGTATTTCTCTCTACGATATCGACTAGTATTGTAGGATATATTCTCTTCACCACTAGAATAAAATGGATTACATTTTTTATCATTCTTTTCTATAAATACCGAAAAGGTGATGCTGTTTATAGCAAAGCTTATGGCGCACTTTTAAAACAATTTGCGCGAATCGGTATACCACGTGGGGAAAGTCAAACATTCCGAGAATATGCTCTCCACATTGATACACTTTACAACTCGGCTCATATGCAACAACTTACTTTCAGTTATGAGAACGCTATGTATCAAAAGGGACAATCCGCAACAGAATGGCAGAAATCCGTACACTTATGGGAAATCCTTATGAAAAAAGCAGCCTCTCCGCCAAAATCAAATGACTTCCATTCAGCGATTTAATCTTGATAATGTGAGTTGAAAGAAAACGCCTCAAAGAACTACATTGTTCTTTGAGGCGTTTTTTAATAAAGTGAAATTCCTAGTTATTCCCCAAGTACCTTCTCAATCTCAACCTCTAAATCCACCGGCTTCGTTTGCGGCGCAAAACGCCCTACTACTTTCCCGTCTTTTCCGATTAGAAACTTAGTAAAGTTCCATTTCACTGCTTTCATACCGAGTAAACCTGGTGCTTGTTCTGTCATGTATGTATACAGAGGATGAGCCTTGTCACCTTTTACATCAACCTTTGAAAACATCGGGAAATTTACACCGTAGTTTAACTCACAAAAACTAGTAATATCTGCTTCTGTACCTGGTTCTTGTCCTCCGAATTGGTTACAAGGGAAACCGAGTATTTCTAGTCCTTTGTCTTTATATTTATCATATACTTCTTGTAACCCTTTATATTGCGGTGTAAAACCACACTTGCTAGCTACATTTACAATAAGAAGTGCTTTTCCTTCGTAATCTTTTAACGATTTATCTTCTCCTGTTATCGTTTTAGCTGAAAAATCATAAACTGTCATTTTCCTTACCCCTCTCTTCACTATCATTCTATGTTTATACTATACTACATTCATGAATATACAGCTCTTATTACGTACTTACACCCCAATATGATAGCGCTTTATTTCTGTTCAAAAATTCGACACAGACTACTAGACTTTTATGATGGAAAGTTTTACAATTGAATTGTGAACAAAATGTGACAGTTTGTATTCCATTATAAAAGAAAAGGATGGTGTTCATTATGAAAACTGCACAACATGAAACGATTTCAAATCGCGAGTTTTATTTCGTAATATATATGATGTTATTGTATGTTACTGGCTGGGTAATCGATGTAAATGGTTTATTTTTAAGCTCCTACTTTAATTTAGCAGGAGAGATTATGCTTCCAATCGTTGGTGGCATAGTTGGACTGTTCGTTATGTCTATCAATAAAGAACAAACGAAATAACAACACTTTAAAAAGGCAGAAGACGAGCTTTCGTTTTCTGCCTTTTTCTATTTTAGCGTATAATAGAAACATACAGTAACTAAGGAGTGGTAACGATGAAAAAAGTAGAGCAATTATCTTCACACCTATATCTTATTGATGATTTTGATTTACAACACAATGAACGAACTGGTACGTACGTTTTATTAGGTGACGATATTACTTTAATTGAAACTTGTGCAGCCCCTTCTCTTCCGTATATTTTAGATGGCTTACAACAATTACATATTGATTTATACGATGTAAAAAACATTATCGTTACACATGTTCATTTAGATCACGCCGGGGCTGCTGGTTTAATGATGGAAAAGTGTCCAAACGCTACTTTATATGTGCATTCTCGCGGTGCTCGTCATATGATTGACCCAACAAAACTCATTTTAGGCGCAAAAGCTGTATACAAAGAAGATTTCGATAAACTATTTGATCCAATTCTTCCTATAGAAGAAGAACGTGTTCGTATTGTACAAAATGGTGATACGTTAAAAATTGCCGCAGACCGTACACTTACATTTTACGATACACCGGGACATGCAAAGCACCATATTAGCATTCACGATTCATTAACAAACGGCATTTTTACTGGCGATACAATTGGCATTTATTATAGAGAACTCGCAGACCTTGGTGTTGAACTATATTTACCATCAACGTCCCCTTCACAATTCCAGCCAGATGCGATGATTGCTTCTAAAAATCATATTCAAAGTATAAATGTAGATACTATTTATTTCGGCCATTACGGTGCATCCTCCAATGTTACAGAAGTATATAACCAACTGGAACATTGGCTACCTATTTTCGTTCATACTGGTAAAGAGGTCTTTGAACAGTATAATGATTTCGACGAAGCGACTAAAGCATTACAAACTGTGTTAATGGAAAAAATCTCTTCTCATCTTACAATGTTAAACGTTCCATCAGATCATTCCGTTTATAACATTTTACATCTAGATATAGAAATTAGCGCGATGGGCATTATTGATTATTTCACAAAGTTAGAAAAAACAAATTCCACTATTAGCTAACAGTAAAAGAAGAGATATACAACAGTAGTTATTGTATATCTCTTTTTTCTTTGAATATATTTTGAGTAAAGGATGGTGGAATGCAATGCAAAAAGTGATGCTATACCTCTGCTTTACCTTATTTATCGTCTTATTATTATTTGTCGGGGTAAAAATTCAATTTTATTTAGATACAGATGCGCAGGTGAATTTTAACGTTTATCCAAGATTATTCTACTTTACACTCTTCCCTCTTATAGTTGGCATTTTATTACGATTCCTTCAATCCATTAATCGCGAAACAAGTAAACAAAACTGGCGCTTTCAACCGGATAAATTTATCGCTATTACTGTGCCTACGTTATTCATTTCCTTTTCTCCAGCTCTACTCTTTTCACCAGTTGGTGCATACCTACCTTATTTAACTAATATTATTCTTATAAATACTACTTTTGTTACGATAATTAGTTTAATAGCTGGTTATTCCCTTTTAGATTGTTTTATACAAAAAGATACTGCAAATATGAAAAGATATAATTGATGACCAATTCTTAAATGTCGTTGGTTACGACGGTCTGCTGTAAATAAATCTGGCACCGCACCATTAAATCGTTTTATTTATAAGTGCGATACTACTTGTAAAATTCACTATACATGCGGCAAGGAAATTTATGTTAAACTAAAGAAAATCGTGTACTAAGTCCCATGACACTTCAACTAAGGAAGAATTGTTATGTATAGATTTTTTGGATTCTCGTGTCTAACGTCTCTCGCAAGTATATGTTCTTTCTTTATTTTAAGAGGACCGCATGCAAGTTTAACTTTAATTATTACGATTCTAGCTATACTTTCATTACTCGGTATTATTTTTGCAATCGCATCAAAGAATTGGTTATTCGGAATAGTTGGTACAGCATTAAATGGAGTAATACTAGTATTTGTATATTTCTTATCGCTAGCAAAAGGAATAGGTGGTTAATATATTTACGTTTCAATAAGAAAAGCTCACAGCTTAGGCTATGAGCTTTTTTATTTATCGCACTTTTTCATCTACATACTCCATAAACTGCTCTGCTTTCATAAATCTTTCTTTGTACGCCTCAGGTATATCTTCTACTTTTATTCCACCAGTTGATTTAGTCTTCACTCGTACTATTTCATGTGTCATTAAAGCTTCCATATAGCGATCAAACTCTTCTTGTGTTAATACTTCTTTACTAGATTTATGACCATTTAATTTATCAAAGTATGGTTGAAGGCTCATACTTAAATTTTTCATTTCTTCTCTTTTTCCTAGTGATAATTGATCATAATCAATATTACCGTTCGAATCCCCGTACTCAAGTTTTGCATTTGTTAATTTCTTTAGTTCTGTTGTAAACTCTTCATATTCCTTCGCACCCATTTCATCTTTCGCTTCTGATAATTTTGCATTAAAACGCATATACGCTTCTAATGTCATTGCTCCAGCATGTTTTTTTAAATTCTCAAACGATCCGTATATACCATCCGCCATAATAGATTGGTAAGCAAAACCAGTCGTTGGGATTAAAAATACTGCTGCAAGCACCCCTGCGATAAGGCGCTTCTTCCTTTTACTTCCCCCGCTCTTCATTTTTATTTGGACAATTACTTTTTCCTTTAACTCCGGCGGAGCAATAATCCCCTTCGCTTCTTCTTGTATAGATTCTCTAACTCTACAATCTAAGCTCATTTCACATTCCCTACCTCTCCTAAAAAGATTTCTTCTACTTGCTCTTTTTGACGTAGTTTCTTTAATGCCGCATGAATTCTAGACATCACTGTACCGATTGGAATATGTAATATGTGTGCTACTTCTTCTTGAGTGTAATCGTGTAAGTATCTTAAGATAATAACTTGTTTCAATTTATACGGTAATTTATGAATGAGTTCGATTAGTTTTTGATTTGATATTTTACTTACAACATCATTAGAAAAATCAATTTGCACTGGTTTTCTTTGTTCTTCTGCTTTTTTTATAATGCGTAGTCGCATCCACCTCTTTCTTCTATAAGAGTGAATTTGTTTAATCGCAAGTCCAATTAGCCAAGGACGAAATGGCTTCTCACCATCATACTTACGAAGCGATTCATATAGTTGTATGTATATTTCTTGAACGACATCATCTACATCCGTTTTATCACCTATTAAAAAATATGCTGTTTTATATACTTCTTGAATCGTTTTATCATACAATTCGCCATACGCTTCTTTATTGCCTGATAAAGTTAATTGGATTAAATCTGTATACACTGTTTCCCCCTTCATGTACCATCCCTCCTTTGTCCTACACTATATATTGGCAAGAAAACGATATTTCGTTCGATTTCTTTCAAAGTTTTTTCAAATAAATTAATATAATGATGCAATGACTTCATAAGCTTCACTTATAACCCTGCATAACAATTATATAATTTCCCAATTTCTAATAAAGATTTAAAATAATATATATATTCAAATTTAGGAGGATGTATATGAAAGCTATCATTGTAACGTCGTTCGGTGGTCCTGAAGTGATGAAATATACAGATGTGGATATGCCGACTATTTCAGAAGATCAAGTTTTGATTCGCGTTGTTGCTACTAGTATAAATTTCGCCGATATTAAATCCCGTTATGGTAAAAAAGGAAATACAGCACTACCTTTTATACCAGGGATAGATGCCGCTGGTATTGTAGAACGTGTCGGTTCTCAAGTGAAAAATATTTATCCTGGACAACGTGTCATTGCTTTTCCTCAAAATGGATCTTACGCAGAATACGTTGTCGCAAACGAAAACCTTACTTTCGTTTTACCTGATAACGTCGATTTTCAAACTGCAGCTGCTTGTCCGATTGTATCTTTTACAAGCTATAATTTACTCGCAAATGTTGCAAGGCTTCAACAAGGTGAGTCTGTACTCATTCATGCAGCGGCTGGTGGAATTGGTACGACAGCAATTCAACTTGCTAAACTATTAGGGGCTGGAACAATTATCGGTACTGTTGGAAATGAAGCGAAAGGTAAAATCGCTTTAGATGCTGGAGCTGATTATGTTATTTGTCATCAAGATGAGGGTTTTGTAGAGAAAATCAATGCGCTGACAAATGGCGAAGGGGTCGATGTAATTTTAGATTCTATTTCTGGAACGGTTTCGGAAAGAAGTTTAAAATGTCTTGCTTATTACGGTCGCCTCGTTCATTTCGGTAATGCAAGCGGTGAAATTGGTAACTTTCAAACGAAAGATTTACACGCAAGTTGCCGCTCTATACTCGGTTTTAGCTTCGGCACTACACGAAAAAAACGTCCTGAACTCCTCCAAGAAACTGCAAATGAAGTTTTCCGCTATTTGCGTGACGGAAGTTTACAAATTAAAGCCACGAAATCTTTTCCACTTCAAGATGCAGGGAAAGCACATGAATGGGTCGAAAGTAGAAAAAGTACAGGGAAAGTAATACTAACTGTTCAGTCCTCTTCCTGAAATGAATACTTGAAACCGAGGTGTCATTCATGGGATCACGAATTATGCATGCTATTATCGCTAACAGGATTGCCGAGAAATTATCTATTCAAGATAAAACTTCTTTCATACTTGGAGGTGTGGCCCCTGATGCGGTTCATTCAGCAGAAGAAAAAGGAACTTCACACTTTTACGCTGGCACAACGAAAAACTATACGAGAAGGATAGATTTCAATTCTTTTTTTCAAAAATATAAAGCTCATATGGATTCCCCTTTTCTTCTTGGCTATTACACCCATCTCATTGCCGATGACAATTGGCTAAGTGGCTTTTTTCTACCATGGCTAAAAAATAGAATAGAAAATGACGAAACGATCGCACCTATGTACTATAACGATTTTAAATTGTTAAATGCAAAGTTGCTTCATCATTACGATACAGAACAGCAGCTCTTCTCTCTTCTCAACCAAGAGGCTCACATTGTGGATATTGAAGAAGTTTCTAAAGAAAACATATTAGCTTTTCGGAAGTATCTTTTTGAAGATATGTTGTATCCGGAGCAACATTTGCATGAAGACTTACAAGTATTTACGTTTAATCAAATCATTGGTTATATTGAGACAGCTATTGAAAAAGGCGTATTTTATATTAATCAACTCTCTAATGAAAAATCCACTTCAAACATGTAATCCCCCTCAATATATTTGAGGGGGATTTTCACATAGCAATATTATTATTTGTTCTTTTCCATAACCGCAAAATAATTGCCTTCACTATCAGCAAAGTTAAATACTTTACCAGAAGGCATAGTTACCATTTCACCAACAGTAACATTTTTATTTTTTAAATCTGTATATAATTGATCAAGATTTTCTGAGAAGAACATTAAAGATGGTGTACCAAGATTTAATTCTGGGCTCATCTTAGAAATAACTTCTTTGTTATGTAGTATGATACTCGTTTCTGCACCGTTAGTCGGAGCGATTTCAATCCATCTCATTCCTTGCTTGTTATCTTCCTCTGCAACTACATGAAACCCTACCTTTTCCGTCCAAAAATTTACTGCCTCATCTTGATTATTTACATACAACATAATTTGTCCAACTTTATGGATCATTTCATTTCCCCCTAATGGTTTTTATATTCTATGTAGGTTTCTACAGGTGCTACCGTTATTCCTTTTGAATTTATATGTACTTCTTTGCAAAATTTATCGACTGACTCATCCCATCCAATTCGTCAAAGTAATCATTTCTTTCAATCATGTTATATCCGTCGAATCTAATTTCATCTAATACCTTGAAGAATATATCGAAATCCACTTCACCATTTCCTGCTGCTACTTCTATATACTTACTCGAACTATCACTTTTTACTTCTTTACAATCTTTAATATGAGTTTGTACTATATAATCTTTTAATAGTAATAAACCTTCTACCGGATTTTCATTTACATTACTTATTAAATTTGCTGGGTCAAAGTTAACCGCTAGTCCTTTTGAATTTATATTTTCTAAAAATCTTTTTAACACTATCGCTTTTTCAGAACCAGTCTCAATTGCAAAAACCCCTCCAAATTTGAGTGCTAATTCCCCTATCTCATAACAAACTTGTTCCATTTTATTATAATACTCACTTTTTTCATCATCTGGAATTCCCCCGATATGAGCTGTTATTATCTTTGCTCCTAGCTCCAAACCTCTGTCAGTAATGTATTTAAACTGATCTATTTCACTGTCAACTTCCGTTCCCACAATTCCATTTTCTCCAAAGCTAATTGCTAATGATGGAACCTTTATTCCATTAAAAGATAAGCTTTTCTTTAAAGTATTCCATTCTACCCTTGGAATATTAGCTAAGTTGAAGTTCTTATTCATAGCATATAATTGAATACATTCTACATTCCATTCTCTCGCCTTATTTATTCCTTCATTTACTTCAATATGTTTCGTATTTAAAAACATTCCTAATTTCCTATCCATATATGTACCTTCTTTTTATTATTTCGCATCAGTTTAATATTCGACTCTCTTTATATTACTTCCTTGTACAAAACTAAATGAGAAATAATTTACCTTTATCGATATTTCTTATAATATGGGTACATTTAAATTCCCTTTGTTATTGAATTACAAACAAAAAAGACGTAACTACAAATAGTTACGTCTCCCTAATTATTTATCTAGGTTTTTTCTTCCCAGTAAATGCTGGTTTCTTTTTCTTTGGTGCTTTCGGTTTCGTTTCTACAAATGATCCGTTGAACATTTCTTGCTTCGTAAACACGATACCTAATTTTTTTGCAAATTGAAGTAATTTACGCTCTTCTTGTTGTGTTACAAGAGAAACGACAGTTCCTTCTTTACCCATACGTCCTGTACGTCCTGAGCGGTGAATATATTGGTCTACTGTGTCTGGTAACTCCAAGTGGATTACATGTGTTAAATCATCGATATCTATTCCACGTGCTGCAATATCAGTAGCAAGTAGAATTTCTAATTTCCCGCTGCGGAAAGCACGCATCGTTGCTTCACGCTCTTGCTTACTTGCCTCTGAATGAAGAGCTGCTGCTTTCATTTTACGGAATTGCAATTTCTGAGTAATTTCATCTAAACGGAATGGGTCATTTAAGAAAGCAACAGCTTTTACATCGCCCATATGCATAATTCTTCTTACGTAATCATTTTTTTCGCGTCGCTCACAAATGATATACGTATGCTCAACTAGGCTTTTTGACTCTGCACGTGTTATACGTACTAATTGTGGTTCAACTGCTAAATCACGTGCAGCATCTTCTGCCGCTTTTGTAATTGTCGCCGAGAAGAATACTAATTGACGATCTCGCATTGTAGATTTAATTACATCTTGTACTGCGCCCATCATCTTTTGTTTTACAATTTGATCAAACTCATCAAATACAATCGTTTTTACTTCATGCATCTTTAGCTTTTTCATTCGAATTAATTCTAAAATACGTCCTGGTGAACCGACAATTACTCTCGGGTGTTTCTTTAATTTTTCAACTTGGCGCTTAATATCTGCACCACCAATTAAAGATGCCCCTGAAATTTCAGTCCCTGCTGTAAACTTTTGAACCTCTTCGTGAATTTGCATGACAAGCTCACGTGTTGGCGCTAAAACAACAACTTGTGGTTGTTTTACTTCAGGATTGATTTTATGTAAAAGGGGTAATAAGTACGCTAATGTTTTTCCTGTTCCAGTTGGAGATTCAGCTATAACGTCTTGTCCTTCTAAAATAGTTGGAATCGCTTGTTTTTGAATTTCAGTTAATTCTTTAAAACCAGCCTTCTCCCAAGCTTGTTGTAAAAATGGTTGCATATCTTTTATCATTTGTTTTTCTCCTTTATCTCTATTTTTGAAGAAAATGTTGTATTGTTCGCACCGTTTCTATCATGTGTGAAATAACAGCTATTAAATCATCAACATGGTCTTCTGTAATCGCTTTTTGAAATAGAACCTCTACCTTATTATGATATGAAATCGCTTGCTTATTATATTCGTATGAAATTTTCTGCGTAATCATTCTTTCTTTTCCCCATATAGAATGCATGAAAGTTTCAATTTCTTCACACACTACCTCTGGCTTTTCTATCGGGAATGAAAATGCTAACTTCATTTCACAACCTGGTGTAAATTGTGGTACTTCCAATATTTCACCAGACAAGTTCTTTGCATCTACAGATAGTGAAAATGTTGCTTTTACTACCGGTTCGAACGGTTCTGTTAATTGAAATGAAATATGGTATATACGACTTAATGAGGCAAGGTCCATCATGTCTTTTCGATCTGTTACAAGAATATCTCCATGTAAATCAAAATCATAAACAGCACCTTCTACGATTACTTTTAAATTATCAAAAGCAGTTGGATCAAACATAATTTCCTCCAAAAAACAGGCGCCTTTCGATGGAAAGGCGCCACTTGATGTATATATAGTTTACAGATAAACGAGATGAATTACAACCTTTTAGAATAAACCTACTGCTTTTCCATCTTCATTTACATCCATTTGTAGTGCTGCTGGCTGTTTTGGAAGGCCTGGCATTGTTAACATTGTTCCTGTTAACGCAACGATAAACCCTGCACCAATTGATGGTTTTAGCTCACGAATTGTAACGATAAAGTCAGATGGACGACCTAATTTTGTTGCATCGTCAGAAAGAGAGTATTGTGTTTTAGCCATACAAATTGGTAGGTTACTCCATCCTTCTCCTTCATATTGAGCTAATTGCTTACGTGCTTTCGGAGCAAACTCAATATCTTTTGCACCATACACTTTTTGAGCAATTGTACGAATTTTTTCTTCTAATGGTAATTCTAATTCATAAAGTGGTGCGTAGTTGTTCTCACCTTTTTCGATTTCTTTTAATACTTTTTCAGCAAGGTCAACTCCGCCTTGGCCACCCTTTTCCCAAACTTCCGTTAAGGATACTGCATAGCCACGCTCATTGCACCACTCTTGTAAGTATGCAACTTCTGCATCTGTATCTGTAATAAATTTATTAATTGCAATTACGAAAGGTACACCGAAGCTTTGAATTGTTTCAACATGCTTCTGTAAGTTTTCCATACCTTTTGCTAATGCGTCTACATTTTCTTCTTTTAATTGATCTTTTGCT
This sequence comes from Bacillus sp. BB51/4, assembly GCF_008368845.1. NCBI lineage: Bacteria > Bacillati > Bacillota > Bacilli > Caryophanales > Bacillaceae > Bacillus > Bacillus sp. BB51/4. The sequence goes on along the minus strand of NZ_QOSC01000013.1, from coordinate 243,022 downwards.
ACGCCGCCATGCATTTTAAGCGCACGAATAGTCGCAACAATAACAACTGCTTCTGGTTTAATGCCAGCTGCTCGAGCTTTAATATCTAAAAACTTCTCTGCACCTAAATCAGCACCGAATCCAGCTTCTGTAATAACATAATCACCTAATTTTGCTGCCATTGTTGTAGCGATAACACTGTTACAACCGTGAGCGATATTCGCAAATGGTCCGCCGTGAATGATAGCTGGTGTATTTTCTAACGTTTGTACTAAGTTTGGTTTTAATGCGTCTTTTAATAATAATGTTAACGCACCTTCTACACCTAAATCTTTAACCGTTACAGGTTGATTTGCAAAGTTATAAGCAACTACGATGCGAGATAGACGTGCTTTTAAATCTTGAATATCTGTTGCAAGGCAGAATACGGCCATAATTTCAGATGCCACTGTAATATCGAAACCATCTTCACGTGGTACACCTTGAACTGGTCCACCAAGACCAATTACTACGTTACGTAGGGCACGATCATTTAAGTCAACACAGCGTTTCCAAACTATTTTACGCGTATCAATCCCAAGTGTGTTTCCTTGTTGGATATGATTATCAATAAACGCCGCTAACGCGTTATTAGCAGTTGTGATCGCATGAATATCTCCAGTAAAGTGAAGGTTAATGTCTTCCATAGGTACAACCTGTGAAAAACCACCACCTGCTGCTCCACCTTTTAGCCCCATCGTTGGTCCAAGAGATGGTTCGCGAAGTGCAATTACTGTTTTCTTACCAATTTTATTAAAAGCTTGACCTAAACCAACTGTTACTGTTGATTTACCTTCTCCAGCTGGAGTTGGGTTAATCGCTGTTACTAAAACAACTTTACCGTCTTTCTCGTTCTGTAAGCGCTTAAAAATATCAAGAGATAACTTACCTTTATAATGTCCGTATGGCTCTAATTCATCTTCTAAAATATTTAATTCAGCTGCAATTTCTTGAATCTTCTTCATACTCGCTTCTTGTGCGATTTCAATGTCGGATTTAACTGTTGTAGTAGTTGTCATATACCCTAGTCCCCCTTTAATTGGTTCTGATGATATTGTATCAGTTTTTTGTATTTTCTGCACTTATTTACCTCCTAAAAATTCTTTCATTTCTTTATACGTTTTTTAACATAAATACCCATAAGAATGTTAACGATTGTTGTAACTCGATAGGTAGTTGACCTAGCATCTTCTCATTTACTCCGCGCTTATATACACCGATGCCATCTACAACTTCAAAACCTTGTTCTTTCGCTAACTGTTCAAATTCCCAAGGCATCATCGTATTACAAACAACGTCTTTGCCGTATAAACGAGGATAGCTGTTCTCTCGAGGTTTTGCTGTCGGTCCTAAAATTGCAATACATGCATACCCATCGCTTTTTAAAATGCGCTTTATCTCATTTAATGCTCGTAATGGTTCCTCGGTCCATTCTAAAGAATTAATTGCCATAATTGATTCAAATTGCTCATTTTCAAATGGTAAGGAAGAAAGATCCCCTTTTATAAAAGATAAATTCGGTCCTTCTCCGCGCTCCTTCCCTTTTTGAATCATCACTTCTGATAAGTCTACTCCAACTGCTTTGTAGCCCGCTCGACTTAATTTATATGTACCGTATCCATCCCCACAACCAACATCGAGCACCTGAGCTTCTTTCTTCACATACTGTTCAAAAAATGGAATAATTGTACTCCTACTCCCGCTATCCCACATCTCCTGACTATTTTGAGTCCAAAATTCTGCACTACTATCCCATTTTTTCTCTGCTGATTCATGCCAATTAAATTTCGTCATACATTCCCCCGCCTTCACGTTTTATCACTCATTTCATTCTACATCATTTTCCAAAATTCCTGTTTATCTTCACTAGGAGATGTACAAGCTAATAATGGAATCTTTATTCTCCAATTTTTGCTTTACTTGGGTTTAACTCATACTCATGTTCTTCTCTTTATGTAAGATACTATAGGTACACCCAATTGAAAGAGAGGGATGTACATGCGAAGAAAGAGAAATCATCATTTTAAAAGTGGTGAAAAAAACGAAGAGTATGCAGCTGAAATATCACCAACTGGCATACCAATTAGACATAAGCGTAAAGAAATTGCAAATGAAATAGAAGGTACAAATACCGGTGCAATGGTAGGCTATGTCGCTTTATTTCTTTCGCTTTTCTCAATTGCATTTTATCCGGTTACACTCGGCTCTCTTGCGATTTTAGTCGGCTTATTAGCTGTCAATTTCGGCGCAAGAACACTTGGATATACAGCAATTGGTTTTGGTAGTTTTTCTGTTTTATTTACTTTACTCTATCCGCTTGCTTTGTCAGCGTTTTAAAAAAAACACACCAAGTTATACTTGGTGTGTTCATTCGTGGTACAACATAATATGACCGCATCCACAGCAATGTTTCGCTGTAATTTCTTGAAACACTGGATAATTTTCTTCATCCCGATGCTCAATAAACACCTTTTCAAATCGATACATATTTTGTGCATATGCCCAATCTTGTTTCGTACGGGCATACAAAGTTGAGGAAAAAAACTCCTCACCACCGCAAACGATACATGTATTCTTCATTACTACCCCTCCTATGCTTGTCTTACTTCATCTATATGAACATAAGCATAAGAAAAAGACCTTCTATTACTAGAAAGTCTTCTCTGAAACAAAAAGAAATGTACCAAACATTCCTACTCCGCTATATTCTTTCGTAACACCAGCTTCTGTTTTAAATGTTTGCTTTACAGTCATAAAAAATACACCATTTCGTGCATCTGCACTTTCAAATTGTAATCTTTCTTTTTTACCATCTACATTTTGTGTGCATTCAAAACTACTCTCATTACATTTCAATGCATACTTATCTTCTAGATACAATTTAAAATCTGATTCTTTCGGACAAGTTATAAGTAATATCGCCACGAGAATAATACTTACAATACCCACAATTGTATAATATTTCTTCATTTGTACTCCTTTCAAATGACAAGAAAACTTGACTGCATGCGCCAAGTTTTCTTAGTCCACAACCCATTGCCACTCTTGTTCTTTCTTATCAAAAATGAGCCAACCTGTCTCTGGTGCTTCTTCTTTCAATTCGTCAATATTATCTAGTACCTCATCCGTACTTTCATACGAACCAACTACATATACCGGAATTTCAAGACCTCTTCTTGACTCAATTTTCCCTGCTAGATCAATATAAAGACCATCTTCCATTAATGGAAGAAGCCCCATGATCACTTCTTTCGAAATTGCTGGGAAAATTTTTGATTTTTGGAACAAAGAAAAACGTTTCTTACCGAAAGCACCGAGTTTATAAGGAATGACTTTACTTAACATTCCTACAAAGTCAGCAATTCTACGATAATACACTTTGTTGTACCATCCGTCATCATGTGAAAAATAAACAAATCTATTTTTCAATAGCGGAAAGAATGTTCTTGCAAGTGGTTCTTTTTTGTGAGCCAAATATAAAAGCTCTGCAATTTCTTTTGGCTCTAATTCATCTAAATCGCTTGCATCATCAAAATCTACCCAACAAAATTCATCAAATTCATCAATCTCTGCTTGAATTAGCTTATGTATATTTTCTTCCTCAACATATTCAAATAAAGTATGATAATGAAAATCTGTCCATTCAAAGTTATGCTTCAAAAGCAACACTTGATGAAGCGGTGAAGGGATGTTACTTGCAAACTCTTTAAACGTAATTCCTGATGTAATAAAACAATGACCCCGACGATTACCATTAATATATATCATATTCTTTACTTGGTCAGATCCTCCAGACAAAGCACCTAGCCACCTTCGTTTTATATGTTTCAATTCTATAGCATATTTTAACATGAAAAATTTTAGAAACATAGAAAAAAATTCAAAAACTATTTACAATTTCATGTGTTTTATTACATAGTGATTACAAGAAAAAACACCTGCTCGTGAGCAGGCGTTTTTAAAGGATTTCATCTGGGTTTTGAGGATGATGATTTCCCTCTTTCTTTTCATCTTTTTGGAACATCGATTGAATTTTATCAATTGTTTGTGGAGCTAACTCAATCATTTTTTCTGCTAAATGTGTCGCATTTTGTAGATGCAGAATATTTACTCCATCTTTATTCACTACAAGAAATGCTACTGGTGTAATAGAAACACCACCCGCGCTACCGCCACCAAATGCAGGGTTACCGTTCGCTCTTTGTCCATCATTCGTTTGGAAATCAGAACCTCCTGCTCCAAACCCGAACGCTACTTTAGAAACCGTTAACACTACACCACCGTCAGCCGTTTGAACAGGCTCTCCAACAATCGTATTTACATCGACCATTTCTTTTAAATTTTCCATTGCCGCTTTCATTAACCCTTGAATTGGATGATCCACCGTTCATAACCTCCTTTGTCATATCTTTCCTAGTTTTTCCGAAAGTTTGTGAACTAAACATAAAATTTTATATTGATTTCAAAAAACTTAAGTTGTAATATTTAGAAAAATAAAAAAAGAGGTCGATTCGTTATGATGCGAAAATTAACAAAGAAAGATCATGAACAAGTATTCGCTTACCTAAAAGAAGAAGCAGCCATTAACTTGTTTATTATTGGAGATGTTGAAGCTTTCGGTTATGACACAGATTTTCAAGAATTATGGGGCATATTTAAAGAGAATGGAACATTAAAATCAATTTTACTCCGCTTCCACGATTCATTTATCCCCTATAGTAAAGAAGACTTTGTTACCATTGATTATGAGACACTTCTTTCCGCATATAAGCCGCTTAAACTCTCTGGCAAGTCAACTATTGTAGAAAGATTTGAAACTGCTCCAAGTCTACAATTAGGCGCCAAAAATGAAATGTATTTTTGCGAATGTCTAAATGACAACAACTTACCTAGCACACCAATTTATGAAACAATTAAACTTGCCTCACTCGATGATATAGAACGAATTATGCAATTAAGAAGTGACATCGCTGAATTTCCGACTACTAATGAATCAGAGAAAATATTAAGGCAGGCTATCGAAACAAATACAGGACGCACATACTATATTGAAAAAGACGGTGCAATCATCGCATCCGCCTCTACTTCCGCTGAAAATTCATTATCCGCTATGGTTAAACAGGCGAGTTGAAGCTACCGAGGCAGGACAAGCCTCACAAGGTGTTGCTGAATGGTTATCTATGACAGAAACAATATTCTCACAAGAGACCACTTTCTAGGTTACTCACAAGTAGCCTATGGAGGTGGTCTTTTTGTGCGTACTCAAGGAGGAAACTAAATGGCACTACTTAGATTTATGATAAAGGATTACCTAGAGGATAAAGAACTCAGTGGGCTAGCTCCTAGGACAATACAGAGCTACGGAGATACACTCAATGAGTTTTCTCACTGGCTCACTACCGAGAAGGAAATCATTAACATCGAGGATATCACTCCACAGGTTATAAAGAGCTACCTCCTCTACTGTTCCAAAGAGAGAGGAAACGCCGTAGTTACTCGTAATGGTAAGCTCCAGCACTTGAAGACATTCTTTAGATACCTAGAGGATGAGGACATTATAGAGATCCGTAGCAATCCCACTAATAAAATTAAGCCTGCTAAGACGGACAAGACAATCAAGGTGTACTCCGACGAACAGATAAAGCAGATGCTTAGATACTACAGGAGAATGCGCTCTCGGGAAAACACGTTGTATAGCTACAGAGGTCATACCGTGATAGTCGTCCTCGCGGGTACAGGCATAAGACTAGGCGAGCTGGTATCAATGAGGTGGGACTCTGTAGATCTACTCAATAAGACTATCACTATCTTTGGGAAGAATCGTAAGAGCCTGTCTACTCCATTAACAGATAAGGTGGCTCGGGAGTTGTACGAGTGGAGATTATTCTGCGAGAAGTACTACATTAAGTTGCCTGCTCATGTGTTTAATGACCACAGAGGTAACCCACTCACAGTGAATGCTGTCAAGTTAATGTTCACCAGGCTGTCAGTTCGTATGGGATTCAAAACTACAGCTCACATGTTTAGACATACCTATGCGAGTAACTGCTTGAGAGCTGGAATGGACATATACACCTTGAGTAAGCTGATGCATCACTCCCAGATAAGGACTACTGAGGTTTACCTACATGCTTTCGGTAACTCGTTAGCTGAATCCAACGATAAGTATAACCCTCTCAATAGGTTCGACCTATAAGTAAACACAAAAAGAGCCCTGCTCTAGTTTGGCGGCCAGACAGGACTCTTTCACACAAAATAACTATGGAGTTATTTGCTTATATTGTACTCTCCTAAGGTACACTCTGCAAGTAGCTCCTATTAAGGAGATTATTTACTATGAAGGAACTACGAAAATACCAATCTTTTAATTCAATTACTGAGATGGACAATTCTATTAGTGAATACCTGTCTGTGTACAAACTTAAAGAGTCAGAACGCACAGTACTATGGAAGATTGCTTGTTACTCATGCAAATTCATAGGAGTCAGCTACCTCAAAGTAGACTCTTTAGCTGACCTCACAGGATACTCTAAACGCACTATACAGCGTGCTCTTAAGGGTTTATCTGAGTTAGGAATCATTACTCGTATCAACCAATTTAAGCCTGTTAAAGGCGGCTATAGCGCTTCAATAACAGTGATCAATCCCTATGAGAGTCACCTCGCTAAGTCACCTTGCGAGGAAGCTGTAGAGCCTACTCCTGAGTGTGCTGAGGAGCCTCCATCTCCTACAGATACAATTAATTACAAAACTAAAAGCTCTAAAGATAATACATACGTAGCCGAGTTAGGCATAGACCACTTAGTAGCTGCTGGTGTTCCTACTGAGTTCGCTAGCTCGGCTATCTCCTACTTTGATGCAACTAAGGTGTACAAGCTATGGAGTCGTGTTCAATTGGCTGCTCGAAAGTATGCACCCGATCTAGTTGATACTGTAGAGGTGGCCGTCTCAGGGTTACGAGCTAGTGTGCTTGCCAACAAGGTTAAACGTATACGTGATTTCAATGGTTATTTCTATGGAGTTCTGGCTCAGAAGTTATCTACTGCTCAGCGATCTCTTAAGTGTAAGCTTTTCAACTTCCTTCAGTAGCATTACTGTAGGTAATAATCCCTACCATCTGGTTGCTGTCCTATAGTGCTTTAACACAAGAGGTGGCTCTATTTAACTATGCCTGATTGATTACTAGGGTGGCATTTCATCTGGTTCCTGTACGATTATCCAATTTAGGATAGTCCTCGGTGGGTTGTACCTGTAGAGCTGGCAACCGATTAGGTATATGCTCGATTGAATACCATATGATGTAAAAATAACAGCTCCATTTTTGAGTCACTCCATAAAACGAAACTCCAGATTTCCCTGTATGGAATTTTATCAGTCATCTTATTATGTTTGTACCTAAGTAGGTTATACCATGTGTACTGAGCTTGTACACACTCTAGAGAGCCCCCACTTATTTAGGCTGTCTCAGTTAATCAAAGGAGGAATACAAATGATTAAACGCATTGGTTCCCTGCTCATTATTGTTGGCCTTCTTAGCGCTTGCTCCCCTACTTTAATCAGCGAGGAGGAATATAACGCCATCCAAGTAGGAATGACTCAAGAGGAAGTAGCTGACATAGTTGGTGGTAAAGGTAAAGTCGAGGATGGAGCTATCGAGGATACAACTATTGTTAATTATGATGGAGAAGGAGATATTCAGTTTGCTGTATTGTTATTTGATAAAGGTAAACTGTGGGGTAAAGAAAGGGATTAAAAAAAGTTCCAGAAAAGTATTGACGGTTCTAGAACTTTTAATTAATATGTAATTAAGCCACTTAGGAAACGAGGTGAGCAAGACTATTGGAAAGTAAGCAACAAAAGTTTTATGGTAAAGTCAAAGACTTCTATGAGCTGGAATCCATCGAGGATGCTAAGAGGTTTTATACAGCTTTTAATCAACTCAACAAGATCAACACTGTAGATAAAGCTAATAAGATCGATAAAATGTTAACTCGTATGTACGCTGGTAAGAAGCTAACTGACTAACCTAAAACTACACAAAACAAAATAGCCCTACTCGGTAGTTATACTTTGGCGAGTATACCGAACAAGGCTACGCAATTCAGTCGAACCTATAAGGCTCTTTGCTCCCTATAGTATCACGAGCAGGAATAGCTGTAAAGGTTCGACTTCACAGGAGGCGAATAAGTTGAAACTTAAAGACTGGGTTAAGTCAACCTTGGTAGCTGGCGGCAGCATAGGCTTTCTTTACGCAGCTGGTTACATCGTTTCACTCATGATTGTACACCTGTAAGTATTACCTATCTCGTGTAAACAAATAAAAACTAAAGGGAGAGATTTTTTATGACAACAAATACTATTCAACCAACTAATTTAGATATCGCTATGGAGGAGATCGACACTTTAGTGTCCAACTTCCAAGACTCACTATCTCGTATCACTAATAAAGCTTGCAAAGTAGATACATTCCAACTAGGCCTTACGTATGTAGTTATCTTACGAGCTGGCAAAATCTCTAAAACTCTTAGTTTTAATTTAAACGAAATAACTGAGGAGGAATGTCAATGAAAAAGCGAGTAGTTGTTTTCCTGTCCAGCATTATCCTGCTGAGTGCCTGCAACAGTTCTACGATCTCCGAAGAAGAATACAACTCCCTAGAGGAAGGGATGACACTCTCAGAGGTTGCAGACCTTGTAGGAGGAAAAGGAGAACGTACCAGCTCTAACGGCTACATAGACGTAACCTACGATGGTGACGGAGAGGAAACTGGGGAAATTGACTTTGCAGTAATGATATTCGAGAAGGGTAAACTACTGGGTTGGGATCGAGAAGATAATAACTAAGGGGAAGAAACGAAATTCTCTAGGACACTCCCCTTCGAGCTGGCTCTCATTGAGTCGGCTCTTTTGTTTTCTTCCTCATTGATATCATTACGGTAATTGAAATTATAATTTATGCACTCGTTCGAACCAATCAGATAACTCTTGAACTTGCTGTTTTTCTAACACAAACCCCTTAGCCATCCCCTATGGACATAAAAAATGAGACAACCTAAAGCGGCTATCTCATAAGTATTCCTATTGTGAATAACATCGGGAGCAATAACGCTAAACTCTGTAGGCCAAACCATATAGAGCCAGCTAACACCATATACGTTAGAGCTATAAACAAGTATAATCTCCACCTGTGGGATCGACTCTCCAGGTCTAATTTACTTAGGCTTGATTTTTTCTGTGGTACACTCATTAATCTTACCTTCCTTTTTGTGTCTGTTTGTAACCCTTTAGGTGACCTATGAGAGCGCCACCTCTGTATTACAGTACTACATCAATTACAGCATAGAAATTACCGAAGCAACCTATCAAGACTTTCTTTCCTTTGTTCTCATAACCCTCGAAGGCGTATCTCTTTAGAGTCTCCCTAGCGTTATGAGTTAGCTTGATATTGACCATCGTAGGGACACCACCGAATGGATCTAAGTCCACTCGGATATCTGTCTCACTGTAGTCTGCGGGGATTTCTTCTGCTGTAGTTGCTACCATGATATTATTGTTTGTGTTAGCTCCCTGTACCTTGGTAGTTAATGCCTGTATAAACATAAGTTCATCTTGTTTCTGACTCATATGTTAATCACCTTCCTAGCACTGTGACTCATTTGTCCACCGTTAGACAAATCCATAGACCATGCCGTCTCAGTGTATACATCGTCTACAGCTAAGTTTTTGTACTTAAGCTTCATTGCGTTCATGTGTGTATGAGCTGGCATCAGTGCAGTCCTAAATTCTATCTTTCCATAAGCCTGACTAGCCTCAATAGCTACCCTTGCACAGTACTGATCCAAGTTACCTTGGTCGTCTATATTATCTACCTCTCTGTAGTCTACGATGTAGCGCCCTACGTTAGGAATGCTTGTTAGGCTACCTTCATTAGTATTGAAGAATCTAGAGTAGTATCGAATCCCATCAAAGTCCGCTTGTTGGGTACACACAAACACGTTAGGCGCGTCATAGATGTCATACTCTTCCTCGGCTTCTAAGTACATAACCGACATAGCATCATCCTCATAGGTCTTCGTAACAGGACGCTCGTTAGGCTTTACATAAGGGAGACAATTAATGACTCCGTTCTCGTCGGCAAATAACGCCTGGTAACCTATGCAGCTAGCTAAGTCGTTTAACACCTTGAGCCAACTCTCTCCTGCTTGATATATACGAGGCTTTCCTGTAGAGGATTTAGGGCTTAGGGGAACATTGACCTTACTCACGGGGAATGAGTAGCCAAACTTAACAGGGACTTGAGTGTCTGCTCCTGTGAGGATGTCTCGAATGACCTTACTCCAACCGTTAGTCACATCAGGTGCAATCGAGAAAGGATAAATTACTTTGGCTTCATCTAGGATACTCAGGAGATCGTAACCCTGTACGTCTCTGTAGACACGGCTACCTTTGTCCGCTCTCTTAGGACTATTCATCATGAACACTCCTAGAGGAGCTTCCTGCCAGGTGCCACCTTGGTTCCATCTCAAGTAAGGCTTAATTCTATTTGTACGATAATCAATTGTATCTTTTAGAGGAGGCTTCCCTTGTTCATCATAGGCTACCTCTATCTTAAGACTTGTCACACGAGCTTTGCTATCTCCTTGGCTGTACCTATTGTAGTGCCAGTTAGCTTCTATGAAGACGTTGCTTGCAGGTGTTCCTGCTGGGATGCCTGCTATAGTTTGACCACTTGTGTAGCTATTCCAAGCAGACCATGTGCCACTAGTCCCAATCTTCGTTCTCAGGTAGACCATGCTAAATGGAACGTAACACCCTGAGTCAGGGTTGTACTGCGCTATCGAGTTATCAAAATAAACCTTAGCAGTCTTGATTTTAGGGAAGACTCCGTTAGTCTGCTTCGTGTTATCTATATCGAATGTAGGCGAGTAGGCATTAAACTTGTAAGTAAAACCTGCTGTGCCGTAATCTCTCATATAGACACTGTCAATCCACATCTCATAAGGTGCTCCTCCGTCTTCATACCCTACTGCGAACCTAACAGCAGGCGCACTAGGGAATCCACTAGGCATTGTCCAGCTCCCTATCCAAAGTCTCCATCCACCTCCTAAGTCTTCGCTTGTGTGGTTAGTTGTTTCTACCTTCCCGAACCAACTATCCATAGAGCCAGCGTTACTAGGTACAAACCAAACCTTAGGAGTATGAGTCTGCCAAGCATCTAGTCGTTTCATACGAGTTATAAAAGAGTAATAATAAGTTCGCCCTACCACACGAGATAGCAGTCTGTCAGAGATGATGCCAAAGAACTTAAAAGTTTGATCTCCCTTGTAAATCCGTTGAGCATTACCTACTACACCTACCTCATTAGGGTCGTACGTTCGATTGAGTAAGTCAACGTGAGTAAATGTAGACCATCCCTCTCGGGTCTGATTCCCTATAACTTCTCCTTCCATCTCAGCGTTCCAACCTACGTAAGGAATTTCTTTTTCAGGCATTAACTGTCCACCACTTAGGATAACTCCTCGGTCATACGCCCAGTCCTTGTAAGGAAAATCTAACTGGGTGAACGTCTTCCCTGTAGTGATTGTCGTGAAGTTGTCCGCTACAGTGTTTTCTCTAAAGCGAAAGTCTGCTGTGCGGTGTATGTTGGCAAATGCTGAGTAGGAGATGTTTGCTGACTCTACATTGTCTAAGTTGCGAATAACATTGTAGTCTTTGTCTAGGAGTTCGTACCTAAAGTTAGTCTCACGGTAACCATTCTTAAAGTTTAAATCTGATATAGTGTTAACCCCCGAGTTAGTTGATGGTTTCTCAGCCATTGTGTTCGCCTCCCTCTAGTATCTTTAGTTCTTTGTTGGCTTCATAATATTTACGTGGCACCCTACAGGTCTTAACTCCTAGTACCTCCACATCGTCTACGTCTACCAGTGCCTCTGCGAGTTGCTGTCTCACTATTTTCTTAAACTTAGTTTGTACTAGAATAGGGTTACCATCCATAGGGAAGCACTGTTGAGTCATAAACTCTTGGTCATCCTCTATGTATCTTACATTTGCTTGGTAGTAGTTCATATTAGTAACCTGCCTTTCTCATGTTAAGATCTCGTTTACCACTAGGAGATAGTGCCTGTCTCTTGTATTCTATTTCGCTTACCTGAGTAGGCTCGGCACTAATGAACTGTGCATGTGTTACTTCGAATGCTTTTAAGTATGCCTTAGCGATTACCTGTGAGTAAATCTTCATAGCCTCGTTTATATCGGCAGGTGTCTCCATAAAGTGTTCTACCTCATAAGCCTCACCATGTTGGATATATCTAACTGTCACCTTAAAGTAATTGTTCATTAGTCATCTCTCCTTGTGATTTAATAACTAAGGAGCCGAAGCTCCCTAGAATTGTCTTACTGATTGGTTCATACTGCGGAAGTTGAACCCGTTTGAGTAGCCTGTCTCTGTAGTTGTCTGTCTCACAGTCTGATTAATCTGCGCTTGTAACTCTGAGCCGTCTACATCGACCGTACCTTTAATAGTGTGTTGATGGTTAACCGTCACTGTTGTGCGTCCTCCTGAGAAAGCCTCTAAACCTGTGCCAACTAGCGCTACGTCGGCTTGGTTAGCAACACCATCGAAAGCTCTACCCATCGATCTCTCCATTGAACTAACTTGAGTCAATGCAGCTTCATACCAAGTTGGGAAGAATGCCTTACCTGACTTGTCTAGGTCACTAAGTGGTCCCTTCTTAGCAGGTGAGAACGGTAAGTAAGAACGTACTCTACTCATACCTTCAGAGACAGCCGATACAGCTTTCCCAAAGCCTGACTTTATGCCATCAACAAACTCACTCAGTAGTCCTTTACCTGAGTTGTAGAACGACTTAGCGAAGACTTTAACCTGCTTGACCATGTTCTCTCCGCCTTTAAACACAGAGTCCACAGCCTTATTGAATCCTTCTACCACAGCATTCTTGAAACCACTGAGCATATCCTTACCGGCACTAGCCATTGAGCTGACCTTGTCTTTAGCAGCTTGAACCATATCAGAGAACTTCTGACGAGCATCACTAACCATACCTTGGAGACGATTAACTGCATCGTTCTTAAGCTCGTTGTATTTGTTCACTACAGAAGTCTTCATCTCGTTAATCTTGTTAGTTGCATCCGACTTGATTTGCTCCCACTTAGTACGAACATCGTTAACTAAGTTGAGTACCTTCTGTACCGCCTCACGTTTTAAATTCTCATAAGCAGCGACAGCTTTTACTTTCATCTCTTCAGCTTTGTTCTTAACAGTATCGACCATGTCATTCCACTTCTGTTTAGTATCATTCCACCAATCCTTAACTGATTGAATCATACCGTTGTAGGCATCTGTTACAGCTTTCTTTCCTTCCTCATATTTCTTCTTCATAGTGTCCCACATCTTTTTACACCAAGCTGTGATCTCGTCCCAGTTCTTATACAGGAGTACACCTACTGCGATAAGCGCCACTATAGCCGCTACTACCCAAGTGATCGGGTTAGCCCACAATGTAGCGTTAAAGAGTAACATAGCCCCACGAGCTAGCATCATTACCCCTTGAGTTATCTTAAGTACACTATTGATTGCTTTAAAGGCTGTGACTACCGAGCCAATAATTCCTACTAGAGATACAATACCCATGATAGCTTGGAAGGCAGCCCAAGCGCCTACTATGATAGGTACCAGCGTACTAGCGTTGTCTATTAGGAATTGCACAGCCGTACTCACAACATTAAGTGCCGTATCAAGAGCACCCGACTCCTCAGCCCACTTAAGGAATTTCGTACCTAGTTCAAATACTTGTACCCCTAAAGGAGCTAGCGCCATCATGATCTTCCATAATGTCTGTATTAGCTGCCCTATGAAGCCCATGACAACCGGCGTACTCGTTTGAACCATTGATACAAAGTCTTGGAATGCCTTGTTCGACTGTAATCCCGCTGCCCAGTTAGCGAACTTCTGAGTCAGGTCTACCATGCCTGCACCTAATTGCATCCCTAGAGGAGTGAATGCTATCATGATGTCTCCAAAGCCTTTAAGGATGTTCCCTGCTGACTTCATTACCATTTCAAACATAGGCACTGCGAAAGTGTTCATATGCTCGAAGAACTTATCAGCCTTACCCTGAGTGATCCCATCATTCATCTTCTTAATCATCCCCGCGAATGATTCTCCGACTCCTTGGAAAGAAGGGAACAACTTAGTCATTGTCAATCTGAGGAAGTCTGTAGACTCAGCTACGAGTTTTAACGTGGTAGGAGCCATTTTGTTCTCCATCTCCCGCCAGGCATCACTCAATTGATTTATTGCTATGACGGCTTTCTTCTCCTCAGCAGTTAAACTCTCCATGATAGCCTGCACGAGAGCCATCTGTTTGGCGTAACCCTTGGTGTCTCCTGCTATTAAGGCTGCATTCGCTTTGAGCTGGGCTTCTTCGAGATCGTTAGCTGTCTCTATAGTCTTACTTATCGTTGTAAATGCGAGAGCACCAAACCCTGCAGCGGCTATCCCAGCTGTCCCAAATAAGGAGACTACTGCTCCGAGTCCACCTATCAGGGGAACTAAAGCTCCTGAGCCTACTACTCCGATCGTACCTATGATAGCCGCCATCTTATTAGCTTCTACTGCTGTGCTTCTAAACTTATTGCTAGCTCTATCTTGAGCCTGTATGATTATGTCTATTACCGACGCCACTTAAGTTTCACCTTCCTTTATGTGAGAACGACAAATAAGCCCACCTGCAAAATAGGCAAGTCAGCGTCCTCATTAGTTCTTATTTACCGTCCATTCCATCAAACAAGGCATTCCAAGAAACCTTAGTTTCATTACTTGCGTTGTCGCGACTCTTACGGAACTTACAAGACATACCTAAGTCGTCTAGTAATCTAATCATACGAGACTCAAAGTCTGCCATACTAACTCGTTCATTAACCGCATAGTCCATTGATTGTCCATTCTTGCGCCAACTCTTCAATGTATTGATTAGAGCTAGGTCAATCTTCGAGATATCTAACGGATCTAAGTCCTCGTAGTTATCTTTGTACCACTGCATAGTATCGCTATACCAGCCCTTCTCTTCCTCTGTGAGTGTCGCTAAGAAGTCCTTCTGATATAGGCCATGAATAGGCTGTCTTCCTTTAGCTAAGTTTTCTTTCATCTTCTTCTTTCCCTCCTCTGTAGTTGCTCCTGTACTTTCGCTTCCGTGGTATCTGCATCGTAGGTTCTTCTCATTAGACGGCTTATTAACACAGACTGTATTGTTACCTTTGATAGCTCCACAGATACTATCCTCGGCTTTTAGTTTCTTCTTGATAGTTACCATCTCATCAGAGTCCTTTGTGAGTTCACCACTGAGCAGGCGATCTCTCACATCGTTTATGCACTCCCTGAGTCCGTCCGGTAGTTTCTTTGGTCTAGTCATATTATCGCTTCCTCTGTCCTAGCCCTAAGCCGGCTACGTATTTGTCGTAGTACTCTTTATCTTCCTTGCTCATCTCGATAGGACGTTCCTTCTTGCCAATGCTGATTAGATACTCATCGTATTCCTTTCGGAACTTCGCTTCCTCATTAGCCTTCTTCTGTTCAGCGAATGCTTGTCGCTCTCTCGTTAGTTGCTCGTTCATGTTGTCTAACTTCTCAGAGAACGCCTTGAATTTACGTTCCATTCTCAACTGTGCCATTCTGATATGTGTCTCGTTCATGTTAGTTTCCTCCTCCATTGTTTAATTTGTATAGGAAAGCCACCTTCTGAGTTACGGCTGTTACATTCGTCTTGTTAACTTTCTAGTGGAGACGATTTACCGAGTTAGCTTCCTCCACCTGTGTAGTCTGGTTTCAGCGGTCACCAACTCAGTACCCACCTCTAGGGTAATGCTATATAAGACCTATCCAACTTATAGGTTAGACAGGTTTCTTAACGATTGTTCTGTTAGTTTAATGTCGTGCTTCTCGAAGACTGCTTTGATAGCCTCTCCTATCTCTTTTCGAATCTCAGCAGTTTGTAAGTTAGCTAATGACTCGTCCTCATTGTTCATACCTACGATGAACTTCCAGTCATCCGAGCTAGACTCCAGTGAGTCCGTATGTCCAACCCCGTAAGCCACTCCTAAGTCGATACCATTCTGGTTGTGCTCAGCGTATAACCCACGAGCATCTCCTTGTTCGATACCAAACGCTCGGTTGAAGAAGTGACCTACAGCCATATCTCGTCTATTCTTTACGTTAGCCTTACGAGCCAATTCACCACGAGAACGGTATAGCTCTTTAACTGCTTCTTGCTTCTTAGAACTAACCTCTGCCAGTTTAACCTGAGTAGACTCAATCTCTTTAGCTAACCCTTCTAGTTTGCTGTTAGCTTTCTTCTGTTGAGCTAGGGCTTGTTTGTCTGTCTCATCAATCACTAAAGAAGCCTCGATAATATTCAACGCAGCCGATACTTTAGAATGACTTGATTGTGCGTTGCTTAGTTGTACTTGTAAGTCCGACTCATTAGCCTGTAACTTGTCGATTTCCTTTGTAGCTGCTTCCTCAGTTTTAACCTTTGTGTTCATTGCGAATAATCCTCTTAGTGTGTTCATCATCATTAACCACTCTCCTAGTTTTGTTTTAGTTTGGCGTCCTCATAAGGGACATGATTGTCAAATGAAACCTTTTGTGTTACTGTATATATGGGACAGTCTAGGATTGTTCTCTCAATTTCCCTAAGCCGTCCATCTCTCTTAGTGCTTCTGCTGTGCGATCTAATAGTGTTTCCACTACGTAAGTCGTAATGTGTGTCTCGTTGATGCCATCCTTGATAGTCACTACTCCTGAGATATCAGTACATCCATCCTCAAAAGTCATCTTCTCTTCGAACTTGATTGCCTTCTTGGGCTTCTTCTTGTTAGCCATATTAACTCCGATAAAATAACTGTTAGCATGTACTCCGCGTTTGATTGAGATATAACCCTTCTGAGCCAGCTCCTCAATGTGGTACTTAACAGTTCTAAGCGAATAGCCTGTTTGTTGAGCTATACAGTCATAAGTCATTTCTCCTCCTAGTGTAGCTACTAAGCGTACCGCCTCGAAAGTTGCTCTCACTTTGTCCTTGATAGTTACATCCTTGAATAGTTCTTCCGTCTCAGCTAATTCTTCCTTAGACATCTTCTCATCGTCTGTAGGGCTTCCTGTCTCTGCTAAGAACTCATTGTATTGCTCCTCAGTAGACAATCCCTTGTATCCTTTCTGAGAGCGCCAATCTAAGTAGCCCTGCCATTGTTTATCCATTTATATCGCCTCCTCGTATTTGTCTTTGTAGTGCTTGTACATCTCCTCGTTTACTTCCTCACAGTCAATGCTGATTAGGTGAGTGATGTCTGTGTTGTAAACCTGTCTGTATGTCTTTTCGATTAACTTAGCGTGCTTCTCTTGTTTGCCGTCTCCACACTTGGCTACATGGTAACCTTTGAGTATGACTCTTGTGTTAGCGAACTTCCAACGGATCTGATAAACCAAGTAGGCGTTTCTCATTTAGCCACCTCCATTGTTCTGTTCATTCTCTCTAGGTGATACTTAAGTTGTAAGTCTCTCAGGCTGCTCTCGTGGTTCATCCTAATTCTGTCCATCTCTAATTGGTGCTGTCTGTCTTGCATCTCGATTTTAACCTTGAATGATTTTCTCATTAGTCATCCTCTCCTTGGTTTGGTTGGTTAGTTGGCTTCCTCTGTGTTACTTCTTCATTACTCGAATGATTCTCTCTGGATCTTCAATCTTTAGTGCCGTAGCTATTGCGCTTATCGTCTCAAGTGTTCCTGACCCTGTAGCCTTAACCCGAGAGAGCGTTGCTCTTGTGACTCCCGACTCTTCAGATAACCGAGTCAGTGTCTTATCGTGTTGCTTACATAGGCTTTCTAAGTCGATGTAAAACATGATTGTCATATCGTTTCCTCCTCTTCCGTTTATCTATATAGGTGAGTCAAATTGTTTAAACAGTTATGCACACTCCCCAAAGAGGAAGCCGACTCGGTAACCAGCCAAGCCGACTCTATGGTATCACCGGAGAGTGACAATGAATTAATTAAGGAGAGAGTAACTTGCATGCTTCCCCAAAAGCGTTACTCCTGTTAAGACACCGCTAGGGGGTAGATGTCCTAAGAGCAATAACTCCGTTGCTTTTATCGCCTTCAATATATAGTAGACCTAACCAGACAACTCTCTTTTGCCGTCTCATATATATAGTACGTTTGCTGTGCTGTCTTACTAATATAGTAGCTTATCTATGGGGTGTTACTTATATAGTAGGTTCACCGTGAGTGATTCCTTTATCAGCCTATACTATATAGTACGGTTGACGTGACAATTTCCTTTTGCTGTCTCATATATATAGTAGTCTTACCGTATATCACCTTGTCTATCTCTCTATAAATATAGTAGTACTTTAGGGACAACCTCCTTAGCCAGTACCCTACAAGTTATATCCTAATAGCATTCCCTCCCTCGTTCCTAACTTAGAGACAGCCACAAAATGTGTACACTTTCTTGCACTCTGTACCTAATTTCGCTACCTCTAAACAGCTGTATCCCTTGGTACCACTAGGGTTAACCCCTATAGCCGGCTATCTCACAGGTGCTACAAAGGCTATACTCTAGAGACAGACCTAAAGAGAAGTACCTAGAGAGGATTACTATATAGACAAAACTAATAGATTACCTGTTAGTTAATTATTTAGATATTTAAAAGTCTACTAGAGGAGTATGTCTCTAGAGAATAATCTTTAAAGACTTACCTCTAGAGAAGTAATCTATAAGACTCTGCCTCATATAGTTCTTTTGTTTTTAAATATTTAAATACCTAAAACCTAGAGAAGGATAATTAATTAGAATACATATAAGTAATTCTCTAGAGATTAACTAATAGTCTGTCTCTGTATAGACTTTGTTTTAAATGATTTTAATAATTAAATACCTATAGAGTTAGGATCTAACTAGAATAACTAACAGACTGTCTCCTCAGTAGACTGCAATTAGATTAACCTTGAGATGGTAAGCTCTATAGAGAAGGTACAACTTAGGCTGTCTCTATGGTATTTCAGGATAGGATAACAGCATGATAAGGTTGAGGAGGATGGCTACCTAGTGTCACTTAGTATACCGTGTTGCTACTATGTTTATAGAGGGACAAAATGGAGCTGTCTGGTCAAGGCTACTTTATATATGAGACCCCATAGAGGAGCTACTATATTAGTGAACCAGTTAAGGCTGGCTGTTTTATTTACCAAGTTAGACATGCACATGAATGTATACCCCTAAAGGAGGAGTCAACATGGAAACTAACAATAAGAGAGTGTTAGAAAGGTTTAATACTTATGTGGAATCTAATGGAGTGTCTATGAGGTTTGTATCAAGACAACTCGGTCTCCATCACAACAATATTTATAAGTGGAGAGCTGATAAGATGCAATACAGTTTAGAAACCTTGAGACGGATTAGTGAGTACTTAGATTCTAAGGAGAGGTAGCCGAGGTAGTACACATAAGATATAAAGAAGGGTTTCACATAGCAAAACATGGTTGAGCCTTAGATTCCCAAGGGTTTGAGCCTGTTTTTATCGACGCATTTTTTGACCCATATTTGGAGAATCGACGCATTTTTTGACCCATCTATAAAGCACGATATAAGGAGGAACACTGAATGATTACAGTTAAGGAAGCCAAACAGGTATTACACGAGGCAGGATATGACACTTTATCGCCAGCTCAACAAGAGGCTAGAAAGGAGTTCGCTAAAATCAAGAAGGACAAGCACCACTACAGCAGAATGATTCTCGATAGGTACGATGCCATTAAGGAAAACCTAACACTACAGCAACACGGACTCCTACTCTACTTAGCAACTTGCATGAGTATCGGCCATGAAGGTTTCTTGTGTGACGACAGAGGAGATCGCATCAGTGTCAAATCCCTAGTGAATAAGCTAGGAAAGACTCGATCTCAGATTAATAAAGTACTATCAGAGTTGGAAGCTAACGGAGTAATCACACGAGTGACCGAAGGGAAAACAACTTATGTAGATATGAACGATGCAGTTTACATTTGTGGCAAGCTAGAAGGCGAATACAAAACAGTGAAACTATTCAAGACTCACCTCCACGAGAAGGCAAAGGACTTACCACTTAATACTCTAGGATTGTTCGCCTTGTTACTAACTCAGATGAATTGGAAGACAAACCTAGTAGTTGAGAATCCTAACGAGGCAGACACTAGTAAGCTTATTCTACTTAAACGATCTCACTTGATTGACACTCTAGGAATCTCAAAAAACACCGTTAAGAAATTAATGGACGAGCTTAACCGAGCTAGGTTAATCGTTGAAGTTAAATCAATTACAGAGGCTATCTGTTTAGATCCAAAAGCTGTGAGCAGGCAAGCTAAGAAGATTACTTTTGAGGAGCTACTGGACAATATCGAAAAGGCTTCTCTCTCTCGTAACAACTTTAAGAAGTAACCCCTACCAATAAACCTCGTGTTAACCCACACTAAACAAGACCTGCCTCTCAGGTCGAAGGAGACTACAATGACAAATGAATTATTCGAGTTATGGATGCCAGTTAAAGGATACGAAGGACTATACGAAGTAAGCGACCTCGGTAGAATCAAACGATTAGAACGATATGTAATCAATGAGTACGGCAACGAAGAAGTACTACCAGAGCGCATCCTCAATCAGTACAACGGAGAATACAAAACAGTCTCCCTCTACAGAGACGGCAAACAAGACTGGATTAGCGTACATCGCATCGTAGCACAAACCTTTATAGATAACCCTCATAGTAAACCTTGTGTGAACCACAGAGACTTAGACAAATGGAATAACGATGTAAGGAATCTAGAGTGGGTAACTCACAAGGAGAACACCCTACACTGGATGCAAGCAAGATCCTCTAAAATAATAGCTTCATAGGCTCACCCCTTGAGCCGAACCCGTTACACAATATGTAACACCTATAGAGCTGGCGGTCTCCCTAGACTGCCGACTCATACCTGCATAACTTGCAGACATAAACCGTCGGTTAAACCGACACTTAAACCCAAGGAGGAATACTAATGAAACTAAACGTATCGATGTTACCAATCAGCAGCCAAGTGAGACAGACAATTGAGAAAGCCTACACAGGCACAAGCCAAATGGAGATGCTGTCTCCTGCTGAGACGTGCCTGGAGGTGTTAGCCGAGATGAAGTATCTAGGTAAGCCGATCTCAGCAGGGTACTTGGAGAGAGAACGTCCTCAGTTGTACACAGCTCTAATGAGTCATTTTGACACCTTAGAAATGGCGGTCTCACAGGTACAGCTACCTAAGATTAAGGTGAAGAGTTTGGCTAAACAGGAACGAGAGCACAATAAGTATTTGCTTGGAGTATGCTAAGGAGTTAGCCTAACAGGTTAGCTCCTTTTCTTTTGTCTACCTCAAAGGGGTCGCTTTAATCGACACCCTCATTAGCCACAAATTAACAGCCATCCCATAGAGAACGCATCCATTTAGGTACAACTGTATAGCATCCTCTCCCCTATCCTTCTCTCTGGTAAGCCACCACTCTCTCATGGTACCGAACTTGTCTTTAGTAGAGTTCGTCCTATCGAAGAACTGCTGTAGCCCTCTAGGAGTTAGGACTCGTAGCTTGTACCCAGCAGGCATTTGTATGTATCCCTGCTCAGTGTCGTCTACCTTAGCTAACAGATCAGTCATACTCCTGTAGCCTATCTTGCTCATGATTATATCTTTGGCTATGTAGTTACCTTGGTGAGTACGGATACTGCCTAGTGGTGTCTCTATGGTCGTGAACATCTTATCCCTCCTCTATGGTTACCATTATAGGTGAGGACTGGGAGCCACCTCAATAGTAATTCTATATATTGCATATAGGTAATACTGTGGTATGACTGATGAGGAAGCTGTCTCGAGCAGGAAGTTCTAGGGAAAGGCTTTAAAGTTTATGGAACTGTGGAGGAACCATTGTTCCTAGCTAAGGATGTAGCTGAATGGATTGGACACACAAATTTGACTGTTATGATGAGAATGGTTGAAGAAGAAGACAAGGTACTAAACAATGTTTCGACCCTTGGAGGAGAACAGATATCAACTTTCATCACAGAGGACGGCATCTACGAGGTACTAATGCAATCTCGCAAGCCAATCGCCAAACAGTGGAAAAGGGAAGTGAAGAAAATTCTAAAGAACATCCGTCTCAATGGTACATAACGATAGAGTGATAGGGCCATAGATCTGGCATCCCGAATTGGGAAGTCAGATTAGGAAATGGCTTTACTAATAGTAAACTCGTTAGCGCCGTCTCTGTAGAATACCCTCATTTGAAGTGAGCCTATTAGTCAACACGAATAGTATTCGCCTTTGTATTTAAATATTTAAAAGTCAATTATAGGAGACGGCTATCAGTTATCTCTGTAGACAGTCTGGTGGTGAGTAAGGTCAATGTTAGAGATTCTAAAAATTTTATTCTGACGAGATAGGGACAAGTTGTCACCTTCTAAGTTTGTCTCGTGAGTAGTATCGATGTTGGGGAAACTTTTTATAATATTTCTAGGGAGGAGGTGGCTAAATAGGAGATGTCTGGGAGGTCGATTATGCGAGGGAGAAAAATTCTAAATGGTGTGGCTAGGGAGGAGGTGGCTAGAGGGGTCGATTTTTCTATATATATTCTACTACGTATGTCCACTACCGCTATACGCACACCCCCCTGCCGTCCTAAAAGTATGGGTACCCTTGAGCCAGCCACCTCTGTAGCTAGCGCCCTCTATAGCCCACTGGTGAGCCAGCAGCACGCAAGCATAACCTAAGTGTTAGCCGTCTCATAGGTAAGCGTACAGGGTGATCTAAGGAGGCATAGGCACATAGATAAATAAACACAATGCCATATGAGTACGCACAATATAGGTACTGTCTCTGTGTGTATCTAGTGAGGCAGGCTATATGTATAGCTATAGTGTATGTGCCTACGTGTGCAGCCTAGTGAGGCAGGTCTATGTAGTGTACAGTGAGTAGGCTGTCTCTATGTGTACTGTATAGTGTAGGCTATATAGGGAGCCTGTGTGCACGTGCTATATGAGGGGTCTACGAGGCTCTCTCAGAGGTGGGGATATATAGAGTGTACAATATGGATAGGCTAGTGTGTAGGGCTCAGGATAAGGCTAAGGAGAGGTGTCTTACTTTCGGCTACCTCATTAGTTCACTTTCAAGTTTGGCTAACAGTTGTAACCACATTAGTCACTTCCCATAAGACTGATTATGTAAACTGCAAGTATAGATCTGTAGGTATACTCTAGGGTATCTGCCTCCTTGGTACATCTAGGTTGGTTCTACCTCTACTAGTCCTTTGAATAAATTACTGTATGAGGTAGCGGGTCTGTTAGGGGTGACACTAGTGTATATCTACTCAGTCATATTCACTGGGAGGCAAGCTCACTAGTTGGTACTAAAGGGTTGCTGTCTCTGTAGGCTATGCAATTCCTCTGTAACTATACCTCTGTAGGTATACTGGTGGATAAGATATAAGGAGGCATACTCTGGAGGGGTAATACTTTCATGGTCATATGACCTCGAATAGTTCCTAACTCATATGCGGGAATAGTCAGTGCGTCGGGGTGGAGGTGTGAAACAATGGAGTCTTCCTCTGTAGTTGTAACCAATCGAGTAAAACTTTATCGTTCCCCCTGAGCTGGATGCCTCACTTCTTTTTAGGTACATCACTCCAAAGGAAGAACCAACTCCCTATAGCTACAACTAACAAGGCGACCGAGCCAGCAAACTACTTGCTCATTACTACTTCCATAAAATCTATCAGTTTCCTACCTCCCAGTTGCTACTTTATAAGTTGTTCTCTTGTAGGTACCCACATGAAACACCCTAAATCGTATATTCATTCCAGTTAATTTATTTTCAACATATAGAGTTTGGTATTTCTTATTAAAGTTAGCGACAAAGTTCCTTGCATCAGCACCTATGAGAACGACTCTATCGTCACCGATATAAAACTCAATAGCAGCCTGATCTAGGTTGTCGTGCCCGTTAACCCACTTCTTAAACCACTTAAACATTTTATATTCCTCCTCTTAGTTTTCATAAATAGTTATTCTATTTATCCCCAAATTTTTCCCTATCAATACCACCTGAGACGGCACCTACTTTTGTCGAATACTACCTCACAAGTTCCAGCTGAATAGTTATTGACTCACAAGTCTGTAACCTCTATAATTTTCCTAAACGAATAACTAAAAGAGTGGTCACTCATAGATAACACCTCATCAGGCTTAACATCCGCCTCTACTTCCGCTGAAAATTCATTATCCGCTATGGTAGTTGGTGTATGTACACACCCGAATTATCGTGGAAATGGCTACGCTTCACTCATACTACAAAAAATGATTCAGGACTTTACGAAAGAAGGCCGAACACTTTGTTTATTTTATAACAATCCAGCTGCTGGACGAATTTATAAACGACTAGGATTTAAAGATATCGGGATGTGGACGATGTATCGATAATAAGCAATCGTGTTCGCTTAATTACGATACTTTAGAGGTTGGAGACGTACAATGAGGAATGTTTTTGTTCAATACGGTTGTTGATACCGTTCACTCTTAACGATGTTTATCGTTATCCACATTTCACCCTACATCTTACTATTTGTACAAGCGGTAATATGTGAATTCCGTTAAATAAATACCGCAATAAATTCCGTATTCCGACGAATTTATCCACAAAAAAGACCGCCCTCTAAGGCGGTTTTCTTGTTGTATTCATTTTTCTTCCATCGCGTCCAATACATGCGTCTTCAAATATAAATACGCCGATATCTCCTCTTTCGTCATCCCTCTATCAGCACACACTCCGTCTAACAGAACCCATTCAGAATCTCCTACGAAATTCAAAAAGCGCTTCTTATCTTCAGCTACTACCAACATCATGGCTAACTCTTCAGTACTTGTTATCTCACGTTTCCGTCCTAGCTCATCGATATAGAATACGGATATTTCATTATCTGAGCGATACACCTCAAATTGAAACGTCTGCTTCCCTCGCTTCACTTCAATAGGATACCACTTTAGTTCTTCGTAACCTGGCATTGATGTTTCGTATTAGGGTGCGTGTCATATTTCGACTCCTTTTTCGTTATGTAATAACTACACAACTAAGTTTACCAAAGTTCCATTAAGTAAACGTTAAGCTAGCTTAACGTTTTTAATATACATTTACTCTATATCTATCATATTGTTAAATTTAAAGGTAAGTTTGTTATGGAATAAATAAAAAATTCCACACATATACAATTCCATTTTGTTGTTGATTTCACAAATTATCCCTATAAATATCAATATATCTATTTACTTTTAAAAGCCAATATTATAATGTACTAAAAGTAATACACACATAGGGAAGGAATGGAAAATATGTTAAAAAAACTAAAAAAGGTTATGTTTGTTGTAATTGCTGCTATTACGTTATCTACAGGGTTAGCAACAATCGCCCCAAAAGAAGCTTCAGCACATTGGGCAGATCCTCAAATGGATTGGGCTATTAGAAACTATGTCATTAAATTTGATATGAGAGATAGTCCGGCGTATCGAAAAGACTTTTGGATTATGATTGCTAATTATTCTCAAAGACGGTACAACTCTTACGATGAAGCGCGCCAGTATGTAATAAATCGAGGTATTTCTGACGGATCACGTGGAGCTGATCCGGATCACTCGTCATGAAGCGGTAGCCATGCTCTATCAAAAGCGTTTCAATAGCCCTGCATGGTCTCCTAAAGGCGGTTTCAGTAATTCAATTGCATGGGGAACAGGTCAAGGTATTTATGACGGTAGTCGTGGAAACGACTTTGCAACCAGAGCCGAAGTTATTACTATGTTATACAAATACACTGATAAGGGTAAGTGGGGCTAATCGTATATCGACTATGTCTCTAAGCCAGCATACATAGATATATAGATAAAAAAGAATGCTGTGTTTAAACTTGATGAACCGAACAAAAATAAAAGCCGCCCAACAGGACGGCTCTTATTTTTGTTAATCAAACTATTCTTTTATTTAAATGAACCCCAACTACTAACACGTTTTCCGTTTGAAGTTTCACCAGTTGTAATGTAACCATATCCGTTTGAACGTGGTTGACGTATCCATACATAACCGTCTTTTTCATAACCGAATGCATCATACTTTACTTCATCGCCTGCATTAAGTGTAGCGATAATTGGAGCATCAGTTAATGGTGCGGTACGAAGTTTAATAGATGTATTTAACTTAAATACACCGTCTTGTTTTGTAAACCAACTAGAATCATATTGACTATTTGCAATTGTTTCATCTACTCCAGTAAACCATGAAAGAGGTTTATCTCCTATAAGTGAGTTAAGATCACACTTACCAATGCCAGGTACATTTCCAGTTTCAGTGTACTGCCAAATATCACAAGGATACGCTGGCTTATTATCACCATATCGCGGAATCCATACAAAATCAGCTTGTATATTACGCGCTCCAAACGAATCATACGTATGATGCCCTACATATAACCCTATCTTTTTAGCTCCTAGTCGGCGTAGTTCATCGATAAACGCCTGTGTCCCACCTTGCATATCACTCATTGTTTGCACTTCAACATCAGCTACCCAAAACTTAGCTGATTTGTCACCACGAGCCCAAAAGTCTTGCGCTTCTTTCTTGGCATCGTTGATAGATACAAAACGACAAAATGCATAATTTCCAAAAGGAATATTCCTTGATTTCATCGCTTGTACATATCCATTATACAAAGGGTCTACATAATTCGAACCATCTTGCACACGTGCAATTACTAAATCTAATTGCGGTCCTGCTACATCCCAATTAATGTCTCCATTCCACTTAGAAATATCTGCAATATAACCCATTATTCAACATCTCCTTTTTTATTATCATATTCAGAGCTTGTTTTTTTGCTCTTACCACCTAAAACTTCTACTGCGTTTGTTAACGCTGAAGGTAACGGGATTCCCATACGCCCTGCATTTTCTAAAAGTGAAAGCAACTCATTTCCGATAAAGAAAAAGATTGTCGCTTCACGAATAGCACTATTACTTCCAAGTGCTGTATCTAACTGAATCGCGACTCCAACCAAAAGAAAAAGCACCACCTTTTTGGCGATGCCTTTAAAACCAACTTTACTTTTTAGTTCTCCGTTGTATCCTGCTGCTATCATGCCAGTTAAATAATCAATAACTGCCATCGTCACTAAGATTTTCAATGTTGCATCCCATCCTCCCAAAAAATACCCGCAGAATCCACCAAATGTAGCTATAAATGTTTTCAATAATACATCAATACGATCCACTTATTTACCTCCTTTTTTAAAAATAAAAAAAGCCCACTCTATTGCGCGCTTGTAATTAAGTCTTCTCTTCCATTTTCAGTTAAGTATTTATCGATTCTTTCTTTATATGCTTTCATCTTTGTGACGATAAATGTATACGTAAAAACTTCATCAATTACTCGTTGAGCCATGTACTCAGCCATGTTGCGTCAGCTCCTTTTTATTAGATACTAGAAATAATTAATTCATCTAAAGCTTGCTGCATTAATTCTTGTTGCTTTTTAAGCTTATCAAGTTCACTTGGTTGTGGTATTTGTGGCTTGTTCAACTCATCCAGTTCTTCTTGTGTGATTGTTTCAATCCACTTGCCATCTTTAAAAACAGGTTTCCAGTTTGGTTGTGGGAGGGGAATCTCTGTTGCATTATCAGGAATATCATAGACGTCTTTATACCCAATCACATCTTCCTCTTCATACTGCACTTCTTCATTCCCGTATATAGGGTACTTATAACCATCGGCTTCTTCTGTTCCGATAACCACCGTTTCAATTCTCGTTTTAGTAACCATACCTCTTATTTCTTCTTGTCTTGGAAAAATAACATCATCACCTATATAAGCTCCTGTGTCTTTGTTGTACAAATAAATATGTTTCATTGTTCAGCCTCCTTAAATGAGATACGTAAGTGTGAATGACCAGAATTTCAAAGGGGTACTTCCTTCGGATATCCACTCGCAATGGACCGAACCATCCGCACGAATGGTAATAATACCTTCAGCGGAATTTAGATCACTTTTTATATATGAACTTGAAAATCCCATATCACTTAACGGACGGAAAGTTGTTGGAAGTGTAGTAATGATTTGGTTATTTTTTACGCCTATAACATTAACAGTTAGGCAAACGGTATTTCCTGTTCTTTTTACCTTAGATGTTTTACCTGTTTGATTTGTTACTCCGTTTAGTAGAGTTAGGTTTGTCCAATCGGTGTCGTTCTTTGTTTTGAAATCAGCTAGTATACTGAAAGTTTTAGTTGCTGTATCGTGTTCGAAAACAGTGAGAGCATTTACGTTATCGTACAATCTAATCTTATTGGCGCTATTCATACCTAAATTAGTTTGGGCTACTCCATCTTTCGACCATAATATATCCCTAGCTGCCGTTCCAGTTCTGTCCAACGTTAAGTTTCCACTCATAGTATCTCCAGCTTTTTTAAGTACGTTTGTACCTGAAGCTAATATGTTAAACGCGTCAGTGTCATGGTTGTAAGCCCACGCTGTTTTAGTTCCTCCAGTGGAAGGAAAACCTTGAAGAGATGCGCCTGTTGCACTCATAGTCATTTGCCCTTTTTTAACTCCCCCAGCTGTCCACTGTAAGGTTTTGAAACCTCCAGTGATGTCCATGTCAAGATTACCTGTCATAGTGTCGCCACTACGTTTAACAACGTCTGCCTTATCGACCGCTATTTGCAAAGCATCTATCTGTTTCTTAAGCTTATCAAACTCTGCGATGTAATTTTCTATTGGGATGTTCCCTTGTTTCACATCGTTTCCTAACGAAATCCGTATGTCCTGTGTTGTAAAACGTTCAGTCCCTTTTTCAAAAGCAAAGTAACCAATCCACACTCCAGCACTTGATACAGCTTCTTTTGATACGATATACTCAAACACTCCGTCTTTTGCATTCGTAACAACTGCATCGTCACGAACGAAATTACCGTATGGGCTAATCGCTTCATACTTTACTACATAGCCCGTTAAATCCACTGGTTTCCCTCGTTCTTTCAGGTTAACAATAACCTTAAATCCGTTTCGATCATTCTCCCTTGAACTTATCGTTCTCGTCATGATCATGTTCGCTAGATCGATTAGCATCGTTTCCTAACTGTCCTAAAAGCGACAAAATACCTTTGATTAGTGCTTCGATTAATTTAACTCCTGCTTCTAAAAGCTTCGGTAGGTTTTTAATTATTTCGCCAACGAGAGTTATGATTAACTTAACTGCCGCTACTATTAATTGTGGAATCACTTGAAAAATACCAGCGATCAACGCTAGTAGAATGTTAACCCCTGCGCTTATAATCTGCGGTAAATTAGCGATAAGCGTCTCGACAATTTTAGCGATTAACGTTAAAGCTGCGTTAATTAACTGCGGTAATATCTGAACAATCCCATCTATCAACGCCATGAGTATCTTTACCCCTGCATCAATAATTGCGGGTAGATTCGCTAGAATTGTATCAGCAACTTTCGTTATTAAATTGACTGCTAAATCAATTAGCTGAGGTAACATTTGTACGATACCGTCTATTAACGTAGTCAATATCGAAATACCTGCCGAAATGATTGCCGGTAAATTCGCTGTAATCGCATCGATTAAAGTAGTAATAACCGTGATAATCGCAAGTACTATTAACGGAAGCGCTTGTGTAATACCTGTAATTAGCGTAGTCAATAAGTTAATACCTATCTCGATTAACTGAGGTAAGAACGATATCAATCCGTTGATAATCGTCTCGATAATCGTTACAGCTACGGGAATTAACGTAGGTATCATTTGCATGATTCCTTGGATTAGCGTAAGAATCAGCTGTAATCCCGTTTGGATAATCGTAGGTAGGACTTGTACAATTCCAGTGATTAGCGCCTGTAAAATTTGCATACCTACTTCAATTATCATAGGTAGATACGTAGCAATTGACTGTATAATCGTATTGATCACTTCAACCATCGCTTCTAGTATCGAAGGTGCCGCTTGGACCAATCCGTTTACTAGACTCATAATCATTTGCGAGCCAACTTCGATTAATTGCGGTAGTGTTCCCAATAGGAAAGCTGCTACTGAATTAAAGACATTCGTAATTACATCTAAAATAACGCCTTTGTTAGTATCGAGATAGTTGGCAATTGGGGCTACATATTTATACTCAAATTCTTTCCACTACAAATAGAGATATTTATGAAACATTCACCACACTTATGTCGCTATTATCTTTACATGCAAATGCCCTTCTTAATATTACTGCTTCTTATTATACTGTGCTTTCAAATCAATATATTCCTGTCTCGCATCCTGATTATTACCTTGGTGACTATCAAAAGATGTATGTATTTGTGATATATATTTTACTAAATTGCCCTCATCATTTCTCTTCTTATAATTCACTACAATACTTACTTCCAATATCTGCTTTGAACCATTTTTAGAATCAATATGCAATGCGATTGATCCACCACCATATTCATCAAATTGTATTTTCAACTTATCATTAATGATACTCTGAAACTCTAATTCAGTTAGTTTGTATCCGACAGTACTAGGCTGATCAAACTTTTTTATATCACCTCCGGGCTTCATCTTTAGTTTCCTTATTCCTTTTAAACGATTTACAATTAAGTTCACATATGAAACATCCAGGTTTGAATCCGGACTTTGTACCTGTCCATTTTGATACATAATATTGGTACTATAATTAACTTCTTCTTTATAATTTTTATTATCTACTTCCGAGGTAATTTCTTGTGTTGTATTTCCATATAAACTTTTATCTTTTATATTATATACACCTGTCGAAGTTTGGTAGATTGTTTTACTATGCTCTCCATCTTCTTTTTGTTCATATGTACTATATATACCTCTTTGTTTCACATACGCATATCCATCATCACTAGCGGACATAACCTTTTTCATGTCACCTTCATCCAATGCCTTAACAAATGGCTCATACTCTATCTTTTCTTCAAAAAAACTACATGCTTGTAGTAGGCTGATTGCTATTATGATAGGAATCATTTTAGAAACCTTTTTTGTGTTCATTTCATCATCACACTACACTCTCTATATTTTCGATCAGATTATCTTCTAATCACTTTAATCACCTTACATAAGTAAATTTTCTTTTTGTAGTTCAAATACTCTCCTATAAATTATTACTTTTTCACCATCAAAACTTACAATACACACTTTCTTTATGCCTTACGTTTCGATTTACCTTTTTTATTTTTCTTTCGATATCTTGGAGTCTCTCTTTTATGTTGCTCCCATGAAATGTTAAATGACGGAAATTTAAACCTGCAATATGCTAATAGCTGAAATTCAGCTGCTCCGATTGCTATCGTATACATTAAAAAGGTCCCTACTACATACATAAATAAATCATCAAACC
Organism: Bacillus sp. BB51/4; assembly: GCF_008368845.1. Classification (NCBI taxonomy): domain Bacteria; kingdom Bacillati; phylum Bacillota; class Bacilli; order Caryophanales; family Bacillaceae; genus Bacillus; species Bacillus sp. BB51/4. The sequence goes on along the minus strand of NZ_QOSC01000013.1, from coordinate 211,486 downwards.
CATAATCGTTATGAAAATATAGCAAAATAAGAATAGTTACTGCGTATAGTGTAGCCCACTTCATCATCTTTCCTTTTGTTTTACTAAAGAAAGAAGCAGACCTCTCATCCATACTAAACGCACCTTCACTCGCTTGTTTAAACGTATCAATTGTTGTCACGATATGAAAAATCACTGCTCCTAAAAGCAATAAACCCGCATACAGTATTGTAATCCAGTCAATTGAATTATTAGCCATTTTAGTAACAGTCAACGCAGTAGGAGCTATTGTTGCCATTTGGAATGCATATAATAATACGACAAGGGTTTGTAGTTTTTGAAATTTAAATTGAGCTATCGGAAATGAATAAATAATGAAAAGAATTATTTGTAGGCTGTACAATAACACTTCTAACTTAACAATTCCTATATTAAAGAGAAGCATACAGTAATCCCACCCAGCTGATAAAACAATAGAAAAAATAGTTATTGAACTAAATAGTATTCCTCCAAACATAAATCCTGTAGCACCTTCTGGACTTAAACGATCTTGACATGTCATCCGAAACTTATCTAAATCTTCTTCTTTTATATTCCACATCCTGACTCTTCACCCTCTATACAGTTTAAATAATTTTCATTCACTTCAATTCTATTTCACTCTTATTTACTTTTCGATTGGGATTTTGTATTTTGCCTTCAAAATCTCCCACGCATTCTATCATTCTCTTCCCACGTTATATTAAATGGCGGACATTTAAATTTATTCTGCCATTTCCCTTTATGCCTTACGTTTCGATTTACTTTTTTTATTTTTCTTTTGATATCTTGGAGTTTCTCTTTTATGTTGCTCCCACGTTTTATTAAATGACGGAAATTTAAATCTGCAATACGCTAATAGCTGAAATTCAGCTGCACCTATGGCTATCGTATACATTAAAAAGGTCCCTACTACATACATACCTAAAGTATCAAATCCATAATCGTTATGAAAATATAGCAAAATGAGAATAGTTACTGCGTATAATGTAGCCCACTTCATCATCTTTCCTTTTGCTTTACTAAAAAAGGAAGCGGATCTTTCATCCATACTAAATGCACCTTCACTTGCCTGTTTAAACGTATCAATTGTTGTCAAAATATGAAAAATTACTGCTCCTAAAAATAATAATCCTGCATACAGTAATGTAATCTGATCAATTGAATTATTAGCCATTTTAGTACCAATCAAAACTACGAGTAATATTATTGCCATTTGAAATGCATTTAATAATACAACAATTGTTTGTAGCTTTTGAAATTTAAATTGAGCTTTTGGAAATAAATATAGAATGAAAAAAATTACTTGCAGAGCATATAACAACACTTCCAGCTTAACAATTCCTATATTAAGGAGAACCATACAGTAATCCCAATCACCTGATACAATAATAGAAAAAACGGCTATTGAACTATAAAGTATTCCTCCAAACATAAATCCTGTAGCTCCCTCAGGACTTAAACGATCATTACATGTCATCCTAAACTTATCTAAATCTTCCTCTTCTATATTCCACATCTTGGCTCTTCACCTTCTATACGTTTCAATTATTTTTCGAACACTAAAATTATATTAATATATTATTTATTTTTCGTTTTGAATTTCTTATTTTGTTTTCGAATTCTTCCACACTTTCTCTCATTCTCTTCCCACGTCATATTAAATGACTTGAATTTAAATCTACAGTACACCAATAGTTGAAATTCTGCCGCTCCTATTGCTACTGCATACATTAAAATGCTCCCAACCACATACATTAGTAAAGCATCAAACCCATAGTCGTTACAAAAATAAATTAAAATCAGAAGGAGTGGTACGTATATCATTACTCCCTTCAGTACATTCATCTTTGTATTACTAAAAAATGATTTAGATCTCTCATCCATACTAAAAGCACCTTTACTCGCTTGTTTAAACGTATCAATTGTTGTCACAATATGAAAAATTACTGCTCCTAGAAATAATAAACTTGCAAGCGTCAATGTAAAAACATCAATCGAATTATTAGCTATTTCAGAAACAATTAAAGCTGTGAGCCCAATCGTTCCTAATTGAAATGCGTATAATAACACAACAATCGTTTGTAATTTTCGAAATTTATAACGAGCTTTTGGAAACGAATATAGTATTAAAAAAATGATTTGCACACTGTATAAAAACAGCTCAAACTTTACAATTCCCATTCCAACGAGAACCTTACAATACTCCCAACCACCTGATAAAACGATAGAAAATATAATTATTGAACTAAAGAGTATGCCCCCCATCATAAATCATGTAGCTCCCTCAGGACTTAACCGTACTCTACATGTCATTCGAAACTCATCCAAATCTTCTTCTTTTATATTCCACATTCAGTTTTTCACCTTCTATACGTTTCAATTATTTTTCGAACACTAAAATTCTATTAATATATTATTTATTTTTCGTTTTGGATTTCTTATTTTGTTTTCGAATTCTTCCACACTTTCTCTCATTCTCTTCCCACTTCATATTAAATGACTTGAATTTAAATCTGCAATACACTAAGAGCTGGAATTCTGCCGCTCCAATGGCTACTGCATACATAACAACATTACACATAACATAACCAAACATTGTGTTTAATGAGTAATTATTATTTATATAAATCAAAACAAGAAGAATTAACACATAAATTACAGCACCTTGTATAACATGTCCCTTTGTTTTACTAAAAAACGAATCTGATTTGTCCCCACTACTAAATGCACCTTCGCTTACTTGTTTAAATGTATCAACTGTTGTCACAATATGAACAATAATTCCACCTAATACTAATAGACCTACATAAACACGTGTATTGAGATCAATTGAATGCTCAATCATCCCAGAAAGAACAAATAACGTGCATCCGATAGTTCCAAGTTGAAATGCATATAATAATATAACGAGCTTTTGGGAATAAATATAGAATCAAAAACATTACTTGCAAACCATATAACACTAATTCAATCCTAACAATTACCTTATCAAACAAGGTAGTATAATAATCCATTCCTCCCACAAAAATAATAACCATAAATAATGAAGTATAAAATATCGTTCCAAGCATAAATCTCGTCGCACCTTCAGGACTTAAACAATCTTGACATGTCATTCGAAACTTGCCTAAATCTTCTTCTTTTATATTCCACACCCTAACTTTTCACCTTCTATACAGTTTAAATAATTTTCATTCACTTCAATTCTATTTCACTCTTATTTACTTTTCGATTTGGATTTTGTATTTCGCTTTCGAATTCTCCCACGCATTCTCTCATTCTCTTCCCACGTCATATTAAATGACTTGAATTTGAATCTACAGTACACCAATAGTTGAAATTCTGCTGCTCCAATGGCTACTGTATACAGTAAAACAATACCTACCGCATAAAGAACTAAAACATCAATTCCATAACCATTATGAAAATATATCAAAATAAACAGGATTAGCGCATATATTGTAGCCCACTTCATCACATCTCCTTTTCTTTTACTAAAAAATGAGATGGATCTTTCATCCTTACTAAACGCACCTTCACTCGCTTGTTTAAATGTATCAATTGTTGTCACAATATGAACGATAACTGCTCCTATAAATAATAACCCTACACAAATTAAAGTCATTCGATCAATTGAATAATCAGATATTCCAGGAAGAACTAACGCTGTAAATGTTATTGTACCTAATTGAAATGCATATAATAATACAACGAGCGTTTGTAACTTTTGAAATTTATAACGTGCTTTTGGAAATGAATATAGAATTAAAAAGATGAATTGTAAGCTATATAAAACAATTTCAGTTTTAACAATTGTTTTATCAAAATAAGTATGATAATAATCCAATCCCCCCATAAAAATAAAAAACATAAATACTGAAGTATAAACTATCCCTCCAATAAAGAAAACCATAGCACCCTCAGGACTTAAACGATCATTACATGTCATCCTAAACTTATATAAATCTTCTTCTTTTATATCCCACATCCTGGCTCTTCACCTTCTATACAGTTTAAATAATTTTCATTCACTTCAATTCTATTTCCCTCTTATTTACTTTTCGATTTGGATTTTGTATTTCGCTTTCGAATTCTCCCACGCATTCTCTCATTCTCTTCCCATGACATATTAAATGACTTGAATTTAAATCTACAGTACGCCAATAATTGGAATTCTGCCGCTCCGATTGCAACCGCATACATTAAAACAGTTCCTACTCCATACATAACAAAAAAATCAATTGAATAATCATTTTGAAAATACATCAGAAGAAGTAGTATTGATATATATATTATAGCCCCCTTTATCACAGCTCCTTTTGTCTTACTAAAAAACGAGGTGGATCTTTCATCACTACTAAATGCACCTTCACTTGCTTGTTTAAATGTATCTAGCGTTGCTGCAATATGGATAATAACTGCTCCTACAACTAGTAGCCCGGTATACATCCTACCAATTGAATTATCAGCCATTTCAGAAACAATCGAAACTACAAATAATATCGTTCCAAGTTGAAACGCATATAGTAATACGATTAGCGTTTGTAACTTTTGAAATGTAAAACATGCTTTCGGAAATAGATATATAATTAAAAATATAATTTGAATACTAAATAACACAATTTCAGTTTTAACAATTGTTCTATCAAAAAAATTGTTGTAGTAATTCAAATCACCTACAAAAATAATAAACATAAATATTGAAATATAAAATATTGTTCCAAGCATAAAACCCGTAGCACCTTCAGGACTTAAACGTCCTTGACATGTTATTCGAAATTTATCTAAATCTTCTTCTTTTATATTCCACACCTTGACATTTCACCTTCTATACAGTTTAAATAATTTTCATCCACTAAAATTCTATTCCATTCTTAATATTTTTAAGTACATAAATTTTTGTACAACTAAATTCAGATAATCTTTTAGGTATATCATTACCACATTAATTACCATAATCATATACTCAGAATGCTTTTTGATAGTTCAAATAGTATCCTTTCTCCTCAAAAGTTCCAAATATTCTTCTTTCAATTAAGTATAACCGTCTTCTTGTCACCTTCATCCAATGCCTTTATTAGACTCTCATACTCTATTTTGATTTACCAAAACTATACGCGCTCAGTAAAACATAACTGTTATCACAATAACTATTTTTTACTACCCCTTTACTCATATCCTCACAACATTTATCGTTCTCAAAATTCAATCAAAATATATTATTTTTAATTTATATACTCTTTTTCATAATTTACATATTCTTTTTTGGCACTTTGATTATTATCTTCTCTGGTATGATAATATGTTGAAATTTCTTGATTGCGTTTTATAAGCTTATCTTCTTTTCTTTCTTCATAATTTACCGATATTGTTATTTGTATTATTCTCATTTGATTTTCTTTTGTATCATTAGGCGTATTAAATTCAATCATCAATATTGCAGAATCAAATTTATCATATTTTAAATTTAACTTGTCATTTATTATGCTTTTAAACTGTAATTCAGTTAAATTATAGCTTATTATGCTCGGTTCACTACATCTTTTTGTATCTTCACTCGGTTTCAATTTACTAAGTTCATTTAATCCTCTAAACATTATTTTTACATATGAAACATCTATGCCTTGATTCTGGGCTATTGAACGAGATTTTTCATTTTTCAAATTTGTACTATAGACAGTTTCTTTTTTGTAATTTTGATTACTACCAACGTTTTTATCATTTTTTATATCAGTAGCAATCTTTTGAGTTGTTTTCCCATATAAGTCGTCTTCTTTCACATTATATACTCCATGGGTTGTTTGATATATTATCCTGCTATGTTCACCATCTTCTTTTTCTTCATAAGTACCTTCGCTAGTCTCTTCTTTCACATAAGCATACCCATCATCACTTGCAGACATTACCGTCTTCATATCACCTTCATCCAACGCCTTTACTAATCTCTCATACTCTATCTTCATCTCCCCAAAACCACATCCACTTAATAAACTTGCTACTATTGACAGAACTATCATCATCTTAGCTTTCTTCTTTAACTTCATACTGACACCCCGTTGATTTCTCTAGGCATTTTTAAATTCATTATGTTCCTTTTTGGAAAGTAATACATTTCACCTTTACTTATTGGTATTTATTTACTCATACAGATTATATTGAAGATACTTTAATTTTTAATAGCATCGATTTATATACAATCCTTAATTGCTTATATATTCTATTCGAATTTTCAGAAACCAAAACTTATTTTATTTCTTTGGCTTACTTTTTTCCCTCTCTTCATAAAGCTTTACCCTTTTCTGACGTTCCCTTTCGTGTTCCTCCCATGAAATATAAAATGATGGAAATTTAAATCTACAATAGGCTAATAATTGGAACTCTGCTGCCCCTATGGCTACCGCGTACATGATTAGAGTTCCTCCCGCATACAATCCTAAAATATTTAGTGTATAATCATTATGCACATAAATAAAAATGAGAAGAGTTAACACATAAAATACAGTACACTTTATTGCATTCCTCTTTGTTTTACTAAAAAATGAAGAGGATTCTTCTCCCGTACTAAATGCCCCTTTACTTGCCTGTCTAAAAGTATCAATAGTCGCTAAAATATGTAAAATGACTGCACCTAAAAATAATAACCCAACATACATTAATGTAATTTGATCAATTGAATAATTTGACATTCCTGGAATTATCAACATTGTAAATGTTATAGTGCCTAGCTGAAATGCATATAATAGTACCACAAGTGTTTGTAGTTTCTGTAATTTAAATGGCATCTTAGGAAACAGATAAATAATTAAAAAAATTACTTGAAGACTATAAAACACTAACTCAAGGCTAACAATTATTTTATCAAAGAGAGTCGGGTAATAACTCCAACCAAACCTTATTAACCCTCCAATAAGAAAAAACATTATTAAAGAAATAAAAAACATCGTTCCAAACATAAACCCTGTCGCCCAATCGGGACTTAAGCGATTCTTGCAAGTACTTTTAAATTCATTTAAATTTTCTTCTTTTATATTCCACATATAATTACACCATCTTTTCTAAAATCATGTAATAACCCTATATTTGTAAACAAACTAGGAATAAATAAATGTTTTGGTATTTCATATTAAACTAGCCTTTTTACTTTTTCTAATAAACATAAAATATAACAATAACATCGATATTAACCCTATCCCACCGCCCAACCCTCCTCCATATTCTTCTAGATATATGCAAAGAAATATACTAACAATAAAAAATATTATTCCAAAGATAACAATCCACTTCCCCAGAAACTCTGCTACTTTATATAGAATTAAAAAAATAAACATAATCCCGACAATAATAGGTGCTATTACACTTTCAAATAAACCTTTTTCTTTTTTTACAGCTTTAGAATCTTTATTCAAGATATTACATTCCTCCCTTTACTAGTTAATTTATGAATAATGTATTCATTCTATCTTCAATATAAGTTTACGAGTATCATTTATAACTTTCATTTCAGTTTTTGTTTCGCTTTTGTTCTTTCTCTCTTATTCTTTTTCTATTTGCTATAAATTCTTGGCGTTCCTTTTCATGTTGTTCCCACGTAATATTAAATGATGGGAATTTGAAACGACAATACACCAATAGGACGAATTCTGCTGATACTGCAGCGAATATATATAATATTATTGTTTGTGTCACATAAATTCCCATTTCATCAAATGCATAATTAAGGTTTAAAAAAATTAATACAAGTAGAACGATTACAATGATTGTCATTCCAATCAATAAATATAATTTCGTGTTAGTAAAAAACGAGACAGCCTTTCCTTCCAATTTATATCCTCCATGCTTTGCTTTTCTAAAAACATCGATCGTTGCTACAATGTGAGTACAGATTGCCCCTAATAGTATTAAACCAATATAAACCAATGTTTTATTGTCACATGGAAAGTCATATATTCCTTCAACAACCATAACTATGAAAGGTAATGTCGCTAACTGAAAAGCATAAAATATAGTTACGATCGTTTGTAGTTTCTGTAATTTAAAAGCAATCTTTTTAGACATGGATATTATTAAAAAAATGAACTCCAAAATATACAATTTCACTTCAGTTTGTACAACTATCTTCTCAAAAGGAGTTAGAGAAATCTTGTCACCGTTCAGTAAAAAAGCTAAAAACATAATAAGCATGGGTATAGAAGTATATGCCAAAACTCCCCCATAAAAGATTCTTATATAATCCGGACTTAATCTGTTTCTATTTTCAATTTCAAAAAGACCCATATCTTCTTCTCTTATATTCCACATTCAGCCTTTTCACCTTCTATATAGTTTAAATAATTCTCATACACTTAAATTCTATTTCACCCTTATTTACTTTTCGTTTTGGATTTTGTATTTTGCTTTCGAATTCTCCCACGCATTTTCTCATTCTCTTCCCACGTAATATTAAATGATTTAAATTTGAATCTACAGTACACCAATAGCTGGAATTCTGCTGCACCAACGGCTACTGTGTATAGTAAAACAGTACCTATTACATATCCAATAAAAGTATCAAACGCATAATCATTATGAAAATAAATCAAAATAAGAAGGATTAATACGTATATTAAAGCCCCTTTCATCATAGTTTCTTTTGTTTTACTAAAAAAGGAAGCGGATCTTTCATTCATACTAAACGCACCTTCACTTGCCTGTTTAAACGTATCAATCGTTGTCACAATATGAACAATCACTGCTCCTAAAAATAAGAAACCTACATATACTAATGTAATTCGATCAATTGTATAATCAGACATTCCAGGAAGAATTAGAGCCGTGAATAATATCGTACCTAATTGAAATGCATATAATAATACAACAAATGTTTGTAACTTTTGAAATTTAAATCGAGCTTTTGGAAATGAATATAGAATTAAAAAAATTATTTGTAAGCTATATAGCACAAGTTCCATTCTAACGATTGTTTTCTCAAAGAAAGTAGTATAATAGTCCCAACCAAACGTTACTAAAGTACCTATAAGAAAAAACATCATAACTGAAACGTACACTATTGTTCCTATCATAAAACCTAAAGCACCTTCTGGACTTAAACGCCTTCTACATATCATCCTAAACTTTTCTAAATTTTCTTCTTTTACATTCCACATCTAGTTACACACCTCTAGCTACTTTTTGGGTATATATCACTATGAATTACTTAATTTCTAAGTGAGATAGCTGACAACAACCAATCATCCTTTTTTACAATTTGAGTGATGCTTATTAAATTAAAAGCGATAATGCTTTATAGTGAACTTTCATAATCACTACCCCTTATACAATGTTTTAATTCTTCACAAATAGATTCTTCCACCATAAAAAAACAATCTATTACTATTATCATTTAAGTTTTTATTTTTCTTTTTTCTTTCTCTCTTATTCTTTTTCTATTTGCTATAAATTCTTGGCGTTCCTTTTCATGTTGTTCCCACGTAATATTAAATGATGGAAATTTAAAGCGACAATACACCAATAGGACGAATTCTGCTGATGCAACGGCAAATACATATAATATAATTGTTTGTAAAAAATAAAACACCATCGGCTTTAGCGCAAAACGAATACTTGCAAAGATTAATATCAATAGGACAACTATATAAATTACCATTCCAATTAACATCCAGAGTTTTGTATTAGTAAAAAATGAGACTGATTCCCCTTCTAACTTATAGCCTCCATATTTTGCTTTTTTAAAAGTATGGATTGTTATTACAATATGAGTAATTATCGCTCCTAATAATAATAGACCTACATAAAATACCGTTAGATTTTCACAAGAATATCCAAATATTGCTTCAATTAATACATACGCATAACCTACCGTTGCAACCTGAAACGAGTTAAAAACAATTAAAACGGCTTGTAACTTTTGTAATTTAAATCTTAATTTCGGAAATGAATAGATAATCAAAAAAAGGATTTGCAGAATATATAATGCTAACTCTACAGAAACAATTATTCGTTCAAAAGATTTTGGATAAGCCTCCCAACCAAGTTGTAAAAAACCCAAAACAATAAAAAACATCGGTAATGAAGCGTATACAAAAACTCCAACTAAAAAGGCCATTACACCATCAGGACTTAATCGGTTTTTATTTGTAATTTCGAAAAAACCTAAATCTTCTTCCTTTATTTTAAGCATTCATCTTTCCCCATTTCGACGCAAAACTTATTTTATTTCTTTAGTTTTCTTTTTTCCCTTCTCTTCATAAAGCTTTAGTCTTTTCTGACGTTCTCTTTCATGTTCCTCCCACGAAATATAAAATGACGGAAACTTAAATCTACAATAGACTAATAGTTGGAACTCAGCTGCGCCTATGGCCACCGCGTACAGTATAAGGGTCAATACAGAATACCAACCTATTTGCTCCATCGTATAATCATTATTAATATAAATTAAGATTAGGAGAGTTAATACATATAATATAGAGGCAATCATTAAAAAATCTTTTGTCTTACTAAAAAATGAAACTGAATTTTCCCACTTACTAAATGCGCCTTCGCTAGCTTGCTTAAAGGTATTAATTGTTGTAAAAATATGAATAATAAAAGCTCCTAACAATAATAAGGCTACATAAGTCAATGTAACACGATCATTTGAATAACCGAAAATACTCGAAACACCTACTGTTACAAATCCTATAGTCGCAAGTTGAAGTGTATATAACAATATAACCATAGCTTGTAACTTTTGTAATTTAAAACGAGCTTTTGGAAATAAATATACAATAAGAAAAATGATTTGTATGCTATACAAACATAACTCTATTTTAATAATTGTTTCATCTAGTAAACTAGGATATACGGACCAACCAAATTTCACCAAACCATAAATTACACCTAACATTATTAATGAGGTGTATATGATTGAACCTAACATAAAACCTACAGCAGCCTCAGGACTTAAACGATTTCTACATGTAATTCTAAATTCATCTAAATCTTCTTCTTTTATGTTCCACATTTGTTAACTCCACCTTTCCCCGAACTATAGTATATTACCAAAATATAGATGCAATTTTCTTAGTCACTGATTTTATACCTTTTTATTTTCATCGCCACTCTTAACCATCTCTTTTGTTGTACTGCGCCTTGTATTTTAAATATTCCTGTCTCGCATCTTGGTTATTATCCTGTTTTCTATTAAAATACGTTATTATTTGGAACATATTTTCTACTAATTTTCCATCCTCATTCTTTTCTTTAAAGTCTATATCTATCCTCATTTGCAAAATTTGTTTTGGATTTTTTGGGGCATCCAGGTGCAATACGATTGTTGCTCCATCAAATTCATCGTATTGTATCTTTAATTTATTATTAATAATATTTTTAAATTCAGATTCAGTTAGTCGATATCCCACTGAATTAGGCTGATCAAACTTTTTTATATCATCTTCAGGCTTCATCTTTAGTTTCCCTATCCCATTTAAACGATCTACAATTAAGTTCACGTATGAAACATCTAGATTTGAATCCGGACTTTTCACCTGTCCATTTTCATACTTAACATGAGTACTATAAATCGTTTCTTTTTTATAATTTTCATTTGTCCTTTTTCCCTTGTCTTTTTCTATATCAGTCGCAACTGTTTGTATCGCCTCTCCGTATAAACTTTTATCTTTTGTATTATATACACCTTCCGTAGTCTGACGAATTGTTTTACTGTGCTCTCCATCTTCTTTTTGCTCAAACGTACTATAAATACCTCTTTGGATCACATAAGCATACCCATCATCACTCGCAGACATAACCGTCTTCATATCACCTTCATCCAATGCCTTAATAAATGGCTCATACTCTACCTTTTCTTCAAAAAAACTACATGCTTGTAGTAGGCTGATTGTTATTATGATAGTAATCATTTTAGAAACCTTTTTTGTGTTCATTTCATCATCACACTACACTCTCTACATTTTCGATCAGATTATCTTCTAATCACTTTAATCACCTTACATAAGTAAATTTTCTTTTAGTAGTTCAAATACTCTCCTATAAATTATTACTTTTTCACCACCAAAACTTACAATACACACTTTCTTTATGCCTTACGTTTCGATTTACCTTTTTTATTTTTCTTTCGATATCTTGGAGTCTCTCTTTTATGTTGCTCCCATGAAATGTTAAATGACGGAAATTTAAACCTGCAATATACTAATAGCTGAAATTCAGCTGCACCGATGGCTATCGTATACATTAAAACAGTTCCTATTACATATCCAATAAAAGTATCAAATGCATAATCATTATGAAAATAAATCAAAATAAGAAGGATTAATGCGTATATTGAAGCAACTTTCATCATAGTTCCTTTTGTTTTACTAAAAAAGGACACGGATCTTTCATCCATACTAAACGCACCTTCACTTGCCTGTTTAAACGTATCAATCGTTGTCACAATATGAACAATCACTGCTCCAAAAAATAAGAAACCTACATATACTAATGTAATTCGATCAATTGTATAATCAGACATTCCAGGAAGAATTAGAGCCGTGAATAATATCGTACCTAATTGAAATGCATATAATAATACAACAAATGTTTGTAACTTTTGAAATTTAAATCGAGCTTTTGGAAATGAATATAGAATTAAAAAAATTATTTGTAAGCTATATAGCACAAGTTCCATTCTAACGATTGTTTTCTCAAAGAAAGTAGTATAATAGTCCCAACCAAACGTTACTAAAGTACCAATAAGAAAAAACATCATAACTGAAACGTACACTATTGTTCCTATCATAAAACCTAAAGCACCCTCAGGACTTAAACGGCTGCTACATGTTACTCGAAATCCATCTAAATCTTCTTCTTTTATGTTCCACATTCAGTTTTTCACCTTCTATACAGTTTAAATAATTTTCATTCAATAAAATCCCATTACATTCCTAACTTTTTAAGTACATTCATCTTTGTGTAACTATATTCAGATAATATTATCTCTATATTAATTACCGTACATAATCAGAATGCTTTTGATAGTTCAAATAGCCTTCTTTCTCCTCAAAAGCTCTAAATATTCTTCTCTCTTTCACTTAAGCATATCCCTCATACTCTATTTTTGTTTCCCCCGAAACTGCACTCACTTAGTAAAAACGTTACTGTCATCACAATTGTATCGAGATAATATAGCTCTTTAATTTTATCTTCAGAAAGGTGATAACCTCCCATCAACAATATGCTAGGAGGTTATTACAGTTATTTAAAATTTGTTTTTTATTTTAATGGATTCGATTTTTGCAAATAATAATGTTATTTAATTTGAGCAGCGAATATTAAAAACATGCTGCTTAATAACTCGTAATTAAGTCTTCCCCCTCATATCTAGGGTCTTTCCCAACTTTACCATCTTTTGTTTTGATAATTTTTAGTCTACCTAACCACTCTGCTCCGTTATATGTCTCTTCACTTACCCATACATTATGCTTTTTACCATCTACCTCAACTACTAATGTGGGGTGTGTAAACATGAATTCCTTCTCTACATGCCTACCTACAATTTCTGCATGTAATGATGTACCTTCTTCAACTAGTTTACTATTTTGATACCCTTCGATAATAGGTAATCCAATAAATACAAAGAATATCAGTCCAAATACGATTACTTTCTTCTTTGTACTCCATTTATTCTTTTCTTTCAATTCCTTCTGTCTCACTTCTCTTTCTTCGCGTTCATCCAAACTCTCATTTAAAGCATCTTCCCATGCCTTAACTTCCGCTTCGATTTCTGCTTCAGCTCTTGCTAGTTTTTCTAATTGTTCATCGGTTGCTACCATCTCATATGACTTATCTCTAACCAAACGAATTTCAGCACCATCTTCTTTTACTTTTCGCAAGTCTTTTTCTGTACAATTAAACTCTCGAATGATTTCCCCTTGTGTGTTTACCAGTCTAACGTAAATGTTTTTTTTCTCCTTCTTCTTAAACATCTGAACTCCCCCTTATTTGTTTCCTATCATAGATAACCCTATTGCAATTAAGAGAAAGAAAACGATAATAAGGAACGTCTTCCCTTTGCTTACCTGTGTTGTAGAACCTTCCAAGACAGCCCATATAAAAATTTGGAAAAGAAGAATACCTAGGAGAATATCAACTAACTTGTTGCTACTCTTCTTTAGTGGTTTTTCTTCTACTATCGGTTTTATCTGAACAGCTTCCTTTCTTATTTGTTTCGGTGTCTTTTTCTTGCGTCTATGATTCCCCAACTTACTCCTTTTAGAATAACTTTTTCCTAACTATAAAAATACCGAAATATCCCATTTTCATCGTATAGGATAAAATGATTTATTTCTTCACAAATAGATTTCCACCATAAAAAACAGTCTATGACTATTATTTACAAATGTTATTTCAACTTTTATTTTATTCTTTTTCTATTCGCTATAAATTCTTGACGTTCTTTTTCATGTTGTTCCCACGTAATACTAGATATTTAGATTCTTATTCAATCAAAAATAGACTTTCCTCTTTCCATGTTGGAAGAGGAAAGTCTATTTATTTCTAAATATATTATAGCCCTTGTTTTATTAATAATTGTTACTTATTATTTTCAGCCTTGTTCTTTATCGTTTTTACAAATTCATTTCGCCATATTTTAAAATTATGAGCAAATTTTCCTTCAATAGAATTTTTATACCCTTCAAATTTTACTTCTAAAATATCAAAGTCATTGAATAATTTATATGTCTCTGCCGTCAATCCTACTGGGTGTAATACCCCACCATAATCATAGAAAGTGTCTTCATCGAGAAGTATTCCTCTTGTAGTAATTACATACTCTACATCTTTTTCTTCCTCAGTACTCAACCTCACTACACTTCCTAAAGGCAAAACTTTCTCCATATAATCTTTCATATTAATTCACCGATCCTTTTAATACGATAATTTTCTCTTCTATTTTTTGTCGCCTTTTTTCTAATTGGCGGATACGATCAATAAAAGCATCACGTGTTTTACCTTGCAAACTATTATCAATACTACTTTCTAATCTTCTAATATCTCCTGTCAAGGATACAGCTGCTTTTTCAAGTTGCATAACAACGTTAATAATTTGATCTCGCCCACCACTGTCCGGAAATGTACTATGAACCCTCGACATTATCATATGTAAATCCATCCTCATACCCCCTTCCTTAACATTTATCAATAATAGGAAACCGAAGCTAACTCTTCATCTTTTGCTATCATAGAAATTACCGCATCTGTTACATCTTGACTTAACTCTTTTAAATCATTTGAAAGTTCGTTCACATCTCTGGAAATCTCTACTAATAATGAACGATTTAATCCTCTACTACCATCATTCATAAAATAGTTTAATAATGATTGGCGATGGCTTCTTACATAATCTCCAGCAATTGAAGCAATATTTGTATCAATTTCAAAGTCACCTTTAAATACATCTAAAATATCTTGAACAAGAGAAGATGCTACTTCTTTTGCAATTGCTATAATTTCATCACGGGATAAATAAAGAATGATGCATCCTACTAAAAAATCTACAGCTGCGTTAAATACTGATTCTAACACTTCAAGTACCTTTTCCTTACATTTTGCTAATTTATTCTCTATCCAATCCACAGCCGCATTCACCTGATTTCTAACTTCTTGTATAACTTCCTTACTAAATTTCAAAGCTTTTTTTCCTGTTTCTACACCTATACTTGCTATTTTTGTTGCTAGAGCACTAGTATCTCCCACTACTGTTATTGCAACTAGAATTGCACTGACTGGGGTTCCATTTACCACTAAATCCACTACAACTTCTTCTGTTGTACTTAATGTTTTTTTTCCAGTGATTCCTTTATATAGGTCCCCAGCAGATTCTGATATTTCTAAAAAACCAAATTTCCAATCAAATCCTGTTTCGCTAACCTTTTTCAATTTATCTATTGCTACATTCCCATTCCCAGAATAAAATTTTGGATCATATAAAAAAGAATGCCCTTCCCCATTTTCCATTTTATAAACCTGTCCAGGTATTACAAAATCTGCGGCTTTAATGGCGCCATACAAAGGATCATATTCATTTATAAGACTGCGGCAATTTTTCATATTGGTCCCGTATCCGTACTTAACCACATCTTTATTTAAAACAGGCGCAGGATTTAAAGCTAATACGTTTATATTATCTTCTTGATGTCTTAATGCAACTGTATTCGCTGCTCCGCCACCTAAAGAGTGCCCTAGTAAAGTTATCTTCTTTCCTTTATTATCCGCTTTGACTTTTTCATAAAATCTTTCCGCTTGACTATACTGAAACTCCGCTAATGACCCAAATATAGGTGAATTAGTTAAATTATGCAGTCCAATTGCTCCATCGGTTGCTAAATCGCCTATTTGACTCGGTTGCGTTCCAACGTAAACTATAAAAATTTCACCTGTATGGTTGTCTTTTAGAGCGTATGCCCCAAAACCAGTCTGAGGATGTTGATCATCCTCTGCTATTAGTTCGGCATCAAAGTTATCTTCTAGTCTTTTCTTATTTTTTCCTGAGTCTGGATTACTATAATCATCTTCTTTTTCATTAAAAGCATAAATATCAGCTGCTGCTAATCTTAATTTTCCTACATCACTGTTTATTTTAAATCTTTGGAGATCATTTGTACTATTCCCCACACTTATTCCCTCCTATTTTATACATTACCTATTATTCATATATTGTCTTTCATACTCCTCATATTTGTTTTTAGAATTTTCATTATTATCTTCTTTAGTATTTAAATAGATTGCTATTTTTTGATCATGTCTTATTAATTGACCTTCTTTATTCTTTTTTTCATACCCCATCGTTATGCTTATCGTAGTGAATTCCATAGGATTTTCTTTTGTATCTTTTGCCGAATTAAATTCCAATAATAATATTGCTTCATCAAATTTATCATAGTCCACCTTTAACTTATCATTAATTATTTCTTGAAATTCCGATTCAGTTAAGTAATATGTTACCTTGGATGGTTCACTAAATCTTTTTTTATCTTTTTTGGGTTTTAAACTATCTATTCCCTTCAATCTATCAAATATAAAATGAACATTCGAAACATCCAAACTTTGATCTGGACTTTTCAATTGATTATCTTCATATTTAATACTAGTTCTATATATAGTTTCTTCTTTTTTTTGCTCATTATTTAATGAACTAGCAATTTCTTGTAAAGTTGTCCCATAGAACCTTTTTTCTTTGATATTGTATACCGCTCCTGTCGTTTGATATACGACGTTAATGCGTTTATCATTTTCCGCCCAAAACGTACTATCCCTAACCTCTTCTTTCACATAAGCATACCCATCATCACTTGCAGACATAACAGTCTTCATGTCCCCTTCATCCAATGCCTTTACTAATCTCTCATACTCTATCTTTGTCTCCCCAAAACCACATCCACTTAATAAACTTGCCACTATTGACACGACTATCATCACCTTAGCTTTCTTCTTTAATTTCATACTGTCACCTCGTTAGTTACTCTAGGCATTTTTAGTTTCATTATGTTCCCTTTTTGATAGTAATACACTTCATCTTTACCTAATGGCGCTTCGTTGCTTATATATTTTATGTTGAAGATACTTTGATCATTTAATGGCATTGCGATAATTGCTGCTGTTAGCTTACTTCTCATTTTCATAGGTAGAGCTTCACGATTTCGGTCCATGTAGTCGTGGTGACCTGCTAATACAAAGTAAATACCTACTGTACGAGATAGATCAATTAAAGTCGCTGCATCCTCCATTTCTAAATAAACAAATTTACTAAACTCTTCAACATTTGTCATGATAATGAGTTGTTTTGTGAATGTAGGAATTTCTCTACCTTCTTGTCTTGCTTGTGCTAATTCAAAAGCTCGTTCGCGAATTACTTCCATCCAATACTTCGCATGCATATTTATTTCATTTTCGTCTACAATATAATGCGTCACATTATCTTTATATTGAACGAAACTATACTCTGCTGTATCCACTAACGTCACACTTTCAAAATAATCTTTATTCAATTGAGATAGGATGCTAGATACAATTTGTTTTCTCATACTATCATCTACACTATAAATCATTAAATGATCATTCACTGCAATATCATGAGCTACAACTTCTACGTTTGCAAAATCAAGTCCCATTGGAATTCTTGCTGCTTGTAGAGCTTTTGTAACGTCTTTATTTTTACGATAAGTAGCAATATCAATAATTTCTGGCATCATTGGAATTGCCTTCGGACGTTCTCCATCCCATTCTCGGTCCATATCATTTGCTTCTTGTTGTAATAATTGAATTTGTTGTAGTTCATCTTCTGCTTTCGTAGGCAATGCAGCCTGGAATAATGTAGGAGATTCTAGTTTTATTAACGCTCTTCCTGCTGTTTCTTCCACTTTTATATCAGATCTCCCTACAATACTAGCTACTTCACTTTGATCAATCATATATAGGCAAGTTTGGATTTTAATATTATTGTACAATTGAATTCTAAGTGCATTTTGTCGCCCTGCACTAATTAAGGTATGAATTCCTAAACTTGCACCATCTCGGACAATTTGCATAATTAGCATTTCAAAGCTTTCATAGAACTTCGCTTCTTTTACTGCATCATAATTATCAATTGCAATAATAATATGTGGTATTTCTTTCCCGCTTGCCTTTTCATACATTTCAATATTTGCAACGTCATATTCACTTAATAATCGTTTACGATTTTTCATTTCTTGAGTTAATCTTTCAACAAACTTTAAACATTTTTCTGATTCGTCAATTGTAATCGTATCCGCTACATGAGGTAATCCTTTTAAAGGTAGAAGACCATTTGTTCCAAGGTCCACTAAATACACATGCAAATGCTCCGGACTATGCTGACGAGCTACATCCATAATGACTGATTGTAAGAATGTTGATTTTCCGTAGCCTGGGCTTGAGAAGACCGCTACGTGTCCGTCTTTACTAATATCTAGTGTTAATGGTGTTTGTGATTGTAATTCAGGCTGATCTAGTAGACCAACTGTTGCTTTTAATGGTTTCTTTTCTTTCGTCCATGCTTCTTTGAACTGAATAGCGTGTAAGTCTTGTAAATATACGCTTTCTGGAAGTGGCGGTAACCACGGTCTAGCTAACGCTTCAATTTCATTTATTTCTGCGTAATCGTGAATGTAGTCAATAACAGCATCCAGTTCAGATGGTACGCTTATTACTTCTTTACTGCTACCAAGTCCACTTAAGTCTTCACTTAATATTTCATATTGTCCTAGATCATTTATTGCATAGATTGTTGCGTCTAAATGTTCTTTATCCTCTTTGTTTTCTACATAGTCTGCTCCGCTCCAAGCTGATTGGAATAGTTCATAAATTTCATTATTCCCAACTTGTAAGTACGCACGTCCTGGTAATGTAATTTCAGCAGCATCTGGTGTTTTTAAAATTTCATTACTATCTGATGTATTTTGCACTTTTAATGCTAATTTAAATTTCGAGTTACTCCAAATTTGATCATCTACAACACCGCTCGGTTTTTGCGTAGCTAATATTAAATGAATTCCGAGCGAACGACCGATACGTGCTGTTGAAACTAACTCTTTCATAAATTCTGGTTGTTCTGACTTCAGTTCCGCGAATTCATCACTAATTAAAAATAGATGTGGCATCGGTTCACTTACTAAACCTTCTTTATACAGTTTTTGATACTGATTAATATGGTTTACATCATTTTCCCCAAATAATCGTTGTCTTTTCTGTAATTCAGCTTTAATTGATGCGAGCGCTCTCATACTTTGTGCTCCATCTAAGTTCGTAATTGTTCCTAATAAATGCGGTAAGTTTTTGAATAAATTCGCCATACCGCCGCCTTTATAGTCAATTAGTAGAAAGGCTACTTCGTAAGGATGGAAATTGACTGCTAGAGATAAAATATACGATTGTATAATTTCCGACTTACCTGAACCTGTTGTACCTGCTATTAACCCGTGTGGTCCGTGTGCTTTTTCGTGTAAGTTTAAGTTTACGATATCTTCTTTACCACGTAATCCAAGTGGTACAGCTAAAGATTTATGTGCAGCATTTTTCTCCCAGCGACTTGTGATATTCAGTTCTTTTACTTTCTCAACACCGTACATTTCTAAAAATGTTACACTTTCTGGGATACTATTTTTCAAGTTTTGCAAATGATTTAACGGTGCTAATGCTCGTGAAACATCTTCTAAATTGAACCCTTTCGGTACGTGATTTAATTTAAATTGACGGTTTACAAGCTCTCCCTGTTCTAAGATGATGTTCCCTTGTTTTGCATCTCTTATGTCTATTACCGTTTTCACATGCTCTGGTAAACTTTGCATAACATCTTGTACAAATACAAGTGATACACCTAATTGACTCGGATCATCATTAAAGAATTCCATAACAACATGGTCTAGTATTAGTTTTTCATCTGTAATGAGAACGACATAGTGCGGTGCAAAGTACATTTTTTCATTCGTTGAACTTTTTTCATCTAGTTTTAATTTTCGTTCTTTTAATATTTGATACAAACTATTTAACACTTGATCACGGCTACGATCATGATATACAAATCCGCGTACATTTATATCGCGAACACTTCCATGAGGTAACCAGCGCATCCAATCCCATTTTTCTTTTTCTTCTTCAGGAAAAATAGTAATAAACTGCAAGTCATAATAACTATGGAATAATGCGGTTTGTACAACTAATAATTGTAATTGCTCTAACACTAAAGAGCGTTGTCCAATATAGCCAACCGGTCCATTTATCAAATCTGTTACAACAGGTACATCTTCCAATGATAGATAACGCTGTCTTAGTTCACGTGCTATATCAATTAATTCATCTTTCGTTTGACTAAATTCTTCTTCATTAAATTGGATTTCAAAACTTGTATTAGCTTGTCCTGTTCCAACGCTAAATGTTAAGAAATCATGATGTAGCATTGTTTTTTCATATATACGTGGATTTACTTGCATAGCCATATTACGTATCACTTCAACATTTGGATTATGATATTGTAATGCATGACGTTGCTTTTCACTTTCTGCATGTAAATCTTTCGTTTTTTGTTTGATATACTCTCTATAACTTTTATCACGTTCCACAATGTCAATTTTATATTGCTTTAAATTTTTTATATAAGATGTGACAGAAACAATAATCGTTACTAATGTCATCGCAATCGATGCAATAATAAACATTCCATATTTCATAAAGATAGCAAGTAATACTGTTACGACAATCATGACAAGAGATGGTGCAATGATTCTTGCCAAATGCTCAGTCGGTTTTGACGGCATACTTGAAGGTTTTGCAATTGTCATTTTCTCTTCTGGTTCACGGTAAATAATACGTGGTGAACGATGATAGTCTGGATAACCACTTTGATAATTCGTTTCTGATTCTACTAAAATAGGTAACGTAGATTTAATGTTCTCTTCTGAAGACAATACTTGAATATCTTCACTGCCTATCTCTACTAAAACACCATCAAAATATAATACGTCTCCTGCTTCTAACATAACGCTACCTTTTAACTTCGTATAATTATGAAATACATCCCCGTCATATACGTTCACTTTAAAAGAATCGTACAACGTTTCACGAGATAACATTAAATCCACATTCGTTCCGGTAATAGAAATATCATCATAACTGTTTTGACTCAATGTAAGAGAATGTTTCGTTCCGATATCAAACACTTTAGTTGTACCAATAATAGATATAAAGATTTTCAAGCTCACATCTTTAGTTTTTCCAATCTCAAATTCCTTATTGAACTCTATTAATTGATTTTGTACCATCCAAGCATTTACTTCATTATTCCACTTTAACTCTACTTCTTGTTCTAAACTTGGATTCGTAATATCATTTGTCCACTCTTTTCCAATCGACACTATTGATTGCTCATTTGGATGTAATGTGCACTTATATATTTTGTCTCCATAAGTCAATACTAATAGTTGCTCCATCCGTGTTCACTGCTCCTTTTCAACTGTCTCATCAAGTGCTTACTCTTTTTTCTCTGTGTTCGACGAGTCTTTATCGTTTGATGCATCGCCATATTTCTTTTTATACTCATTTAATTGTTGCTCATATGTTTTTAATTTTTGATCACGCTCTTCTCCTGATAAATCCGGATTATTTTTCAGTGATTCAATTTGTTTAACAAGGCCGTACATAATAAGCTGAGGATCATCAAGTATCTTAGCTAAATCTAATGATTTATCAAAATCACCTTTTCCGTTATACATCCAATACAACAAATACTTTTCATCACTTTTCAAACTAATATTTTTCATAATTGACTTCTTTTGATCTTCGCCTAGTTTTTCAGCTGTAATGTATGCAAATGCTAACTCATATTTAGATGCAATCGGTAATGATTCAAATTCCTCTTCATTTAATTGCGTAATTACTTTGTCATAATCAGTTGCTATGAAACTCACATTTGCTTCTAATAATTTATTTTGATAAGGAAATTTTATAAAAGTGAAATATATTAAAGGAGCAGCTAAAATAACTGTCGCCGCTATGAAGGAAAAAGCTAAGTATTTAAATGATTTATAGCTCTTTTTAGGTACTAACTGCATATTTTTTTCTGTTTTTGTTTGTTCCTTCTCAAAGCTGTCATCAAGAAACTGCAGTAATGCATCTAAACTTTCCATTTGAGCAACTGTCTGTTCAAATGTTGTTTCTTTTGCATCTTTTAGTAACCCAGCATATAAATCATCAAAATTGTGCTTTTCGGAGAATAAAGCAATAATTAGACACTTGTATTGCGTTAAAAATTGCTCTTCTAACAACGGGGTTGGTGGAACAATATCTCGAATTCCTCTATGTATAATACTTGGCATTAAATTCGCATTAAAAACTATATTGTCTGGATGTAAAAAGAACGTAATTCGTTTATTTAAATATTTACGAAATTGCGCAACATTTCGAAGCAGTCTCAATTTCTCATTTCTTCCAAAACGGCCAAGGTCGTCCCACTTATATAATTTTTTGTCGACTTGAAATAGAAACGTAAACATATCATCCATTTCTTCTATCGTTAATGGTACAAAGTCAGATGATGCGCCCGTAATTATATCGAATTGACGGAAGTCTTTTATACGTGTTTGAGATTTTGTCATCTCCAATTTCCAATTTTCTTTTTCTATTTGAAATTGATAGTTCATTGCATCAATTTGAATTGTTTTTTCCGTCATGTTTATCCTCTTCTCCTTTTCTTTATAACCAGTAATAACTTATTTTCAAAAAACTACAAGTAAGAAATATTCTTTATAAAACTTGTAAAATATCTCCGTCTGTTATTTGGTGATCAATTAAACGATCATTATCTGTTAAAACAATTGACTTATTTTTCACTTTCATTACAAAATGTGAACCTTCATGATTATCAATCTTTAACGTATCTAATAAGTTTTTCAATAAATATTTAATAGATTGATGATTCGGAATACGCAAATCATATGTATTTCCATTCCATTTACTAAAATCTACCGTTACATTAATATGCGTTTGTATTGCCATTACTTTACCTCCAACTTTTCCGAAGAACCGTATAAATACCGATGCAAATAAGTAAAACACTGCCGCCTAACAATATGATTATTGTTGTACTGATTGGCTTTTCATTCATTGTTTGATTACTCGCTACTTCATCAGCGCTTTTTCTTACAACGTATTCACTGCTAAATAAACTATTTTTCGTATCTTTAACACGAGTATTTTCTTTTTGTTTTATAAAAAGAGAATCTCTTAAGGATTCCATCTCTTTTTGTTCTTTCTTTTTCTTTTTTTGAATTTCTTCTTCTATATCTTTATTAAATAACTCAATTGATGCTTTATCTAATTCTGTTTCCTTATGTTCCTTTTTATTTTTTTCTTGGTCTTTATCTTCAAAGCGGTCTACTTTAAACTGAATCTTTCCATCATCACCAAGATAACTGTCCGCCGCGCTCCTAATCGGTAGCGCGACAAACAGTAAAAGGAAACAAATAAATGATAACTTAACCACTATGCTCCATTGTTTGATCATTTACTTCTTTTTCCTCCCATTTCTTGTGCCATACAAATAGATTACTAACTAATCCTATAATGGCAATTACAAACAATACGATAAAAATAACTTTTCCTGTATCTTTACCGCTAATAAAATCATTTAGAAAACCTTCTATATATTGAAGCGGTGAAAATTGACGCAATTTACCTACAGAAGACATTTGGTCTACTTTACTTCCAACTGCTTCAGTTAAAAATAGATACATACTTAAAAATACTAATAAGATAAACATCCCTACCATTTTTATTTGTCGTAGTAAGTATGTTGAAACTAATACGAACGCCATCATAATGATTGTGATAAATGCAATCCATAGTAAACTTTGATCCTGACCGAATTTTAAAAGACGGCCTGAAATGATTCCTATACTGATTCCTTCCACAATCGATATTCCAAATGCTACTACTGTAGTTGGTACATTCATATCAATTAAAGAGAATCTCTCTTCAAAATGATCTGATTGCGTTCGTTTCTTTTCTTGATTCGCAATTGCATATGCTGTAAATAACGCAACAATGAAACAAGTTAATACGATTAAGTATGGTGTAAAAGCATTACCAGCTACAATTACCCCATCATTTTGTTTCTGAACTGGACTAGATAAAAACTCATATAGCATCTCATTTTGACGATCTCCAATACGACTATTCGCCAAAATCTTCGTAAAGTTTTTCGAGAATGCTTTATCATCTTCCATTTTCTTCGTAAAATCATTTAATAAGGAATCTGCTTTCGAAACAATTGTCGTTCCGCTGTCTTGAATTTCTTTTGCTTGTCCATTAATTTGGTCAAATGTTTTATACACATCATCTGATGTCGCTAAACTATGCTTTGAACTCTCTACTAATGACTGAGTTTGCATCGTTAAAGATTTAATACCAGAGTCTAACGATAGTACAGCTGTTTGCTCACCTGCATTATTAGTCGTTAATACTTGTTGTTCTTCAGCTAACTTTAAGCTACTCTCACGCCATTTCGCTAAACCTTTTACATACTCTCCTAAATTTTGATTCATACTAGTTGCTTGCTGCATCGTTTCATTTAATTTCTCCGCTAGTAGCATTGAATTTTGATCTGCACTAGTAATGAGCTGTTGGTAAGAGTCTATTTTTTGTTTTAAACCTGTCATATCTTGCTTTACTTCACTCGTAATACTAGCTGAAACAAGATTTGAAATTAAGTCAATTAAGCTTTGTTTATTTAATACGTAATACAAAGATTGTTCAGTTGCAATTGTATCTAAACTTCCCTCTTCTAGCTTAGGACCTACATCTTTCGTTCTTAAATCAATCCCATAATACATTTCGTAAAGGCTCATTAAACCTTGATAACTTTCAACTGTATCTACTGCTTCTTTTATTAATACATTAGATATATTTTTTGTTAATACTTCTGTTTTTTGATGTACAACTTGATTCGTTGTACTTTCAATAGTTTTTGAGTTACCACCATTATCCGTTCCTGTTCCGCCTCCTGGATTTCCTCCTGGATCTGTTCCCGTTCCGCCTCCTGGGTTTCCTCCTGGATCTGTTCCCGTTCCGCCTCCTGGGTTTCCTCCTGGATAGGCTCGTGTTCCCCCTCCTGGCCG
>NZ_QOSC01000013.1:0-185795 GCF_008368845.1 Bacillus sp. BB51/4 | reverse complement strand
CGTTTTGGTGTTTTTTTTTTTCCCGTTCCGCCTCCTGGGTTTCCTCCTGGATCTGTTCCCGTTCCGCCTCCTGGGTTTCCTCCTGGATCTGTTCCCGTTCCGCCTCCTGGGTTTCCTCCTGGATCTGTTCCCGTTCCGCCTCCTAGGTTTCCTCCTGGATCTGTTCCCGTTCCGCCTTCAGAGGTTCCTCCATTATCATTGTTACCTTGTTCTGTTTTTTGAATAATAGGCGTTTTAGCATTGTGTACTAACGGCATTATGCCATACTGTGATTTATGAACCACATTTTCCACCTTGCTATTTTCCGTTTGTGTTCCTTTATCCTCTTTATTAGGTTCTTCTTTTTCAGAACTAGTTTCTTTTTTATGAGTCCCGCTCAATTCCCACTGCCACGTTACAGGAGAGAAAACATCTATATTGATGTTTGGATCTTTTAACTTTACATGCAAGCTAATCTTTATATCCCCTTCATTACGAGGAGCTATTGTAATTTCTCCTGCTTCGCTTTGAAGAAAGTCACTTGTACGATCCACACCATCAATATGTAACGCTTCTGTACTTCCATCTAGTTTAAATTCTTCTGGAATATTTATCTTCAAAGTTTGTGAAGATTCCATTTTAATTACTTTCGCAGTATCACTAAATGTAATTCCCTCTGTATAAAGTTTATCCTTTACTTCTTTAATAGCGCTTCCTAAAGATATTTTATTTACAGGATCATAATAAAAATTATTTTCTTTATTATATTTTTTTGTAAATTGAATTACATTTTGCAGTTGTAATTTCGTTGTATCTGGCAAATCACTTTGACCGATTTCTTCCATGTTTAAACTCGGTAATTTCGCAATTAAATTTTCGATTTGTTTCTTTATTCGAACATCTGGTTGCTTCATTAATGTATTTATAAAGATTTCTTGCTTTCCATCATTCGACATAGATTGCTTTAACTTTTTAATTACCGTCTCTTGAATATCACTTTCTAACTTTCCTGCAAGTTCTGTATCATATTCTGACACTTGTTTTTTTACATCTGTTAAATACTTTTGAATTGTTGAAGCATCAGCTAAAATATTAGGATCTTTCTCTGAAAGCGTAAACTGATTTGCGATAATTTTATTCGCAGATTCTAATGCACTTAACTGTTTTAAAACATCGCCTGAATTCATATCACTCATATACTGATTAAATTGATTTGTAAAATTATTCGCTAACAGATTATTATCCGTTTGTATTTTTTGAAAGTTATTAAATCCTTCTAAATACGTATTATTAGATTTATTCCCTTCATCTAAAGCTTGTCCAAACCCTTTTAAAACATCTTGGAATCCTTTAAAACTATTAACAGAAATACCAGTGTAATCTTGTACCGTTTTAAATTGGTTTGTGTAATTTGCCAACGGGCTATGTACATCTTTTTTATACATAGTCGTTTGATTGGTCCCTTTTTCAATTATTTTACCTATATTATCTTGTGCACCTTGCAACTTACCGATAACACTTGCAAAATAAACATCGATGATTTGCTTATTAAAATCTTCTAGAATAGCAGAAGCTGTATTTTCTGCCTCAGCTTTCAAATCTTTATTCCCAGTTGCATTTACTTTATAATTTAAAGTTAATTTCTCTGGAAGTTCTGAATCAATTGCAACAGCCTTTCTAGAAAAATCGTTAGGTATTACAATCATCATATTGTAATTATTATTTTTCAAACCACTTTCTGCTACACCACGACTTACTACGTACCATTCTTGTTTCGTATTTTTATTTACATTTTTAACAAATTGATCTCCAAACGCTATTTTATTACCTTCAAATACAGTACCTTGATCTTCATTTACCAATGCAACTGTCATTTTTTGCGTAGCATTCTCATTTGCTTTCTTAACATTTTGATTTAACGCTAAATAGGAGACCCCTGTTGATAACACAAGAGCTAAAATAATAAACAACAAGATGCTCCACTTGAACTTTTTCACTACTTATCACTCCTGCGACTGCGAGTCTATTAAGTTAAAGACTTCGTATCTTACTCTAGTTTTAAAGTAATTTAGCCATACAACGTATGGTTGCATGGCTAAATTATATAGTTCTTTTTATCTGTCTTATTGTAGACCGAAATTACGAGAAAGATCTTCGTCATGTCTTGCAACAGCTTCTGCAGTTTTATTAAGCTGCATATTAATTTCTTGTAATAACTCTGCGAAGTTTTGTACTTTTGGCTTTAATTGATTGAACTGTTGATCAAAACCTTCGAAAGCACGACCTTCCCATTCTCCTCTTAATTCATTTTGTAAGTTTTGTAGTTGACGTAAAATGTCCTCAATTTGATTTGCACCTTGTCCATATCGAGTCGCTTTCGATTTAAGCTCCTCTGGTGACATGCGAATTTGTCCTGCCATGAGTAAATCCCCCTTAAAATTTAAAAATAGTAAAATTAACCAATAATCAATTCTACAAATTGATTATATCAATAATTTAAAAATTTCTAAACAAAAAAATGATATTTTTCCAAATTTTATCTTTTACTATAATAACATTATATTATATAATACTAATTTATTTGTTTTTAAGCATACTCTATAAATTTAAAGAAAATCTTTTATTTTATGTATCTTTAAGAACTTATCCATTTTTAATTTCAGCAATAAAGTGTTCACTAAATCATTATTTTGTCCTATCTCATTTATGTAAGTTGATTCTATTTGTAATGCCGGATACACCATTTGCAAATACGCAACATATTCTCTTTCTCTTTTTATTTTTCTCACTTCAAAGTCATAATTACCTGTCTTTCAACAAAACCAAACTCTTCATACATCTCTTTCGCAAAATTCCCAGCAAATACATTCAAACGAATTTCTGAATAATTCTTTTGTAATTCCTTAATACCAGCCCACATTAACTTTCTTGACAACCCTTTTCCGCGGTACTCTGGAAAAACATACAATTCGTATATAAACCCTAGTTTTTCATGAGAAAAATAGTCCGTATTTTCCCCTATTAATATCCATCCCATTACATTGTTTTCTTCTTTAACGACTAAATAATATGCTCCCCTTTCTACAATCGGCCTTGTAATTTCAATCGCTTTCTCTGTACTTAAGTGACAATTCCCTCTTGTCCCTTCAAAAAGCGATTGAGCTGCATATTGTATTATTTCGTCCGTTTCTTCCCGATTTGCCTTTTCTATCATTTTTCACAACTCTCCTCTTTAATAGGCATTACTATCGCTCGTTCAAGTTCCTCCGACTCAATTACAATTGCCATCAATCCCTTTTCCGTACTCGTTTCATGAGATTCGTCCTTCTCCCAAAACACAGCTTGTCCCGCTTCCACCTTCACTTTTTCTTTATCTGCTCCGCATACATATCCTTCTCCGTCCACAATAAGAAGCAGCTGTGATACAACTGCTTCATGATATCCAATTATTCCATTCTCTCGTAAATGCATAGCACCGATATGTACATTTCCTTTATAGTTTAATATTTTTGACATTATGAAATTAGATTGAAATGCTGAGATTTTCTTTCCCACTTTTTCACTAAAATCAAAAATTTTCATTACTAATCCTCCCTATACGTATAAAACCATCCTTACTGTCTGCATCATATGTCCTTCAAAATCTTCTTCAAATTCCTCTAATTGTGCAAAACCTTTCGCTTCATAAAAACGTTTTCCTTTTTCATTCGCTGCTTCTACATGAATGTATAGTTTTCGAATTCCTTTTAATTCCGTTAACCCTTTTTGTAATAAAGCACTTCCTACCCCTTTCCCTTGCTGATCTGGTAACAAATAAATCGCTCCTAATTCTGCTTCGTTTTGCAATCTAACAGGTGAAAAATTCGCAAAGCCAATTACTTCTCCCTCTTCTTCCGCAACAAATAAATGTGTATTTTCAAGACGATATTTCATTTTTTCATCAGAATAGGCCTCGTCTAAAAATCTGTCTTGAATCTCTCTCGGAATAATGCTTTCGTATGTATCATGCCAAGCAACTTTCGCTACTGATTGTACCGCATGGATATCTTCTTGCTTCATTTCTCTAATTACATATGTCATCTCGTTGTCTCCATTCTCTTAAAATTATATTCTGCTAATATACTAGAAGAAATGGCAGAACCATTTTCATAATTCACCTTAATTAATTTTAATTTCTCAATTGAAGCTGTTGCATAATCAAATTTTTCATAAATATATTCCATTGCAATTAAAAACTGATTTGCATGTAACTTATTTGCAATCGTACAATGCGGAACCCATTTTCCTGGCACATAATATGAATTTAAATTATCATGAAAAATTTTAAAATTATCATGATAATAATGATGAAGTTTTAACAATTCATCTGTAATGGTCGGTGCTAAAAAGATCGTTCCATTAGTAGGAAAAGTTCCAACAGAAGGAAAATTTATTGCAGCCATATTTTCTTGAACAGCTACAAACTCCTCTAGTTTCTTAGTATATAAGTTAACATCTACCTCATTGTAATCAGCTAATGTAATATGAGGTTCTACTCCTGCTAATTGATTTGTGCCAATGATATTTGTTATTTCATTTTGCAATTCTATAATTTTATTAGTAAACACACGATCAAATGTAGCAATAATAGCGTACATACTTCCTCACCCCTTCGTTACATATAACGCTTCCCATTCTTCACGAATCATTCCCATTCGAATAGAATCATAGTACGTTCCGTTATAATAACGGCATTTGCGCATTCTACCTTCTAAACTCATTCCTATTTTCTCAGCTACTTTCATCATTCGTTCATTACCAGACCAAGTCGTGATTCCTACTCTACCAATCTCCATCTCTTCAAATAGTAAATCTCGATATAATGTTAACGCCTCTGTACCATAACCACCATTCCAGTAATTTGGATTATAAATAACAAGCCCCATCTCTAACCAACGCGTCGGTTTATATTCCCAATAAAACCCGATTGTCCCTATAATTTGACCGTTATTTTCTATAATTAAATTGGATAGAGGTTCCTCTTTTAAACGAGTTTTCATCTTCTCTTTATAAGACGAGTATTCTTGCATTGAAAACGGAAAATACGGTGCATCCCATTTTTTCCATTCTGGATTTTCTTCTTTAAATACGAGATCCCATAATGTTTTTATATCTGATTCTTCAATTGTACGAATTGTAACTTTATCCCCTTTTAATATTACGCTTTTCATAATTTCCTCCTACAATCCTCTTTATTTCATATATAATTATAATGTTTTTTCAGAAAAATCAAAACAAATATCATTTATTATATTGTATAATTTTGTTATAAGATACCAATTATTCATGTGGAAAGCTGGTGATTCAATGAATAATCGATTTAGTATTACTTTATTTCTCACTATTATTACAACAAATATTATTCTCTATTTCTTCTTACCATTACGTATTGTTACGAAATGGGACTTCAATGGAACGCCTACATCAACAATGGATAAAAGCACTTTTGTTATCGTAAATATAATTATATGTACCTTCTTATTCTTTTTATTTTTAGCTTTATCTAAAGCAGCGAGTAACCAGAAATTTCTCCTTTGGATTGGCAACACAATTTTACTATTTTTATTTTTTGTCGATATTGTCATTGCTCTCATCGCTCTTGGCTTCACTCTTCCTCTTGATCATTTAATATTTTTAGCATTAGGGCTTTTGTTTATAGTAATAGGCTATTTCAGTTCCAAAATTGATACGAGTAAATCAACGGTTTCATTGGAATGGAATGATAAACACCTTGAAAAAAGAGCTTCAAATATTTGTAGTATTTCAATGGTAATAGCAGGTATTTTCCTAGCCGGGCTTCCATTGATCGTTCCTGTTCCGTATAGAGGTTATGCTATAATCGCAATTATTTTAGGAATGACGCTTGTCATTTTACCGAGTACGATTTACTTACTTATGAAAGACAGCAAGCAATCTACTCATTTAAAAAGGTAATAAAAAAATAGGAGGCTCCATACCTCCTATTTCATCTTTTCTATCTCAACTAAAATACCTTTCTCTATCCAGCCTTCTACTCCATCTCTTTTAACTAAATCATATCCCGAGCAGCTGTTATCAATGAGAGAAACAATGTCCCCTATGCTTACGCTTATTTGTGCACAAGAAATATCAGTTTTCACTGTGTATTCACCTGAATCAAGTTGCCTAATATATTCATTTTTCACAGAGAGTAATGTATTCGTTTCCTTTTGCTTACACATTGTGTAATCTTGCATCTTCTCTAGCGGCTCTATGTAATAGTACGGATATGTTACCCCGCCCTGCATTGTTGCATCAGCATGAAAATCTGCTATTACTTCATACTCTGGAAAATAGTCTACATATGTATAAGAAAACGTATCACCTGTTAGCTTCCTCTGAATGATAAATGCGTTTAATTGCCCTGCCTCTTTAATCGCATTTCCCCCATCAATTGCAATAATCTTTTTCTCCTGATCAATAACTGGATTGTTAGATGGGGCCTCATCAGAATAGTTCACAACAGGCCAATGACCGACAACTACATACTTATTTGATCTATGTGATTTATTGAAAAACTCCGGCATTGCTATCGCATTTTTTCGTTCTGTTTCTTTCCAATCCTCTCTATCTTCAAGGCCAGCATGTACAAAGATATAATCTTCTGTTTCAATCGCTGTTGGCAATTCTGTTAGCCACTTTATTTCTTTTGAAAAATGGCCCATCAATATGTTTTTCACTTCACGAATATCACTTTCTTCATTAACGGTAACGTTCAATTGCCCTAGCCACTCATTAAAAATTGTATTCTTTCGCGTACACAAATAATGTATTAGCGCAGGGTTTTCATTTACAAGTGCTTCAACTACAACTTCACAATTCCCTTCTATTACATAAACATTTGGCTTACTAACTACTAGATCCATCACATAGTTTACGACGCCAATACTATTTCTTCCTTTCTCACAAAGATCACCATTAATAATTAAATAATCCTCATCTTTAAAATTAACTTTATGTAGTAGTTCTTTAAAAAGATCTAATTCCCCATGAATATCAGAAATAATGATGACTCTTACATCATTTGGTATCGATAATTTCTTTATTTTTTCCAAATATAAACGCCCCTAACATTCTCCAAATTCAACATTTCCTTGTTAAATTCTAATATTCGACAAATTATATTACTAGACCTGTTCCTAGCTCAAATCTGGAAAAGAAAATAGGTTCCATATATTTTCACACACGGAACCTACTTAGTATTATAACTCTTTATAAAAAGAATAGCTTACTTTATCATAGCCCTCTCTTTCATAAAAACGATGTGCATCCATTCTCGGAAACGCAGATGTAAGAACGATAGAGCTGCACCCTTTTTCTTTCCCCCATTTTTCTACATATGACAGCAGAACTTTACCATATCCTTTTGATCTGTGAGCTTCTGCCGTTACAAGGTCATACACGAAAACATGTTTCTCATTATAAAAGTTCGTACAAATCGCTACACCGGCTAGACTCACAACTTCTTCATCTTCATCCCGTAACGAGAGTAGTTTATAATTTTCTTCTTTCATTTTTTGAAATAAAGAACTCGCTTCTTCTCTTGAAAGTTTCGTTCGTAATTGCTGTAATACGGGCAATACATCATGTAAATCCTCTTCTGTTACTACTGCTTTAATATTCATTATGATTCTCCCCTTACTATTTATAAAATTTTCTAAATGTTATATCATCATTATAGAAAGCCACTGTCCTTAGCTTAAGTGACAGTTTTATTCTTTTTTATAAGGCCAGTATGAAAAGGAGCGTCTACGAATGGATCTGACTATCCCATTAGTATTACAAAGTAAAACACCCCTTTACTTACAAATTTATGAATATATGAAACGTGAAATCTCTCATGGATCACTACGTGCCGGTACACGCCTTCCTTCTCACAGAAATTTAGCTATGCAACTTAATGTGAGCCGTATTACAGTGGAATCTGCTTATCAACAATTACTAGCTGAAGGGTATGTAGAAAGCAAACCGAAACGTGGGATTTTTGTTGCAGAAGTTAATATTGATGTCATTCAAAAGAAACAGCAAATTGCGTCAAACAGTGCTAACAATAAAGAAAACGAACAATATGATTATGATTGTAGTCAAGGACTTATTGATCAAAAAGCTTTTCCGATAACAAACTGGAAAAGAGCAATCCACGAAACTTTATTTCAGTATGAAAATGAATTATTTGCTAAGGAAGATCCACAAGGTGAGCTCATTCTACGAGAACATATTTCAAAGTATTTATATCATGCTCGCGGGGTACATTCTTCACCTGATCAAATTATTATCGGAGCAGGTACGCAGCCTCTTCTTTGGCTACTACTTCAGCTGCTTGGTTCAAAAAAGGAATTCGGAATCGAAAACCCTGGATTTCACCGTATTCCTGCTATGATTCAAAGTTCTGGTCTTACCGTTCACCCCATCCCTTTAGATGATAAAGGAATTCATATTTCCGCTTTACGTGAATCGGGTTGCAATGTAGCGTATGTCACTCCATCTCACCAATTTCCACTTGGAATCATTATGCCATTATCTAGAAGACTCGAGTTATTACAATGGGCGAATGATTGTAAGGGCTATATTATTGAAGATGATTACGACGGGGAATTCCGTTATATAGGAAAACCTATTCCTTCTTTACAAGGACTAGATGCAAATGAACGTGTTATTTATATGGGAACTTTCTCGAAATCTTTTTTACCTTCTTTACGAATGGGATATATTGTTTTACCACCTCATCTGTTAAGAGCCTATGAAGAGCTTGGTGGTATGTTTAAACAAACTGTTTCTACGTTGCAGCAACTTACCTTTGCCACGTTTATTCAAAATGGTGATTGGGAACGTCATATTAACCGAAGTCGGACGTTATATAAAAGAAAACATATTTCTTTAATTAAATCTATTACAAACGAGATGGGAAATAACGTTCATATACTCGGTGAACAATCCGGACTTCATATTGTACTTCACGTTCATAACGGGATGAATGAACAAGAACTTATTCATGCAGCCGCAAAAGAACGTATTAAGTTATACCCTCTCTCCACATACGATTCTGTTCATAATGTAATGGATGAGTCGTATGTATTGCTCGGTTTTGGCAGTATTCCAGAGGATCGTATCGAAACCGTTGTCCAATTACTGAAAAAGGCCTGGTTCGCTAAATAAAAATAGCTCCACGCAAGTTATACTTACGTGGAGCTATTTTCATTCACTATTTTTCTGATCTCGCAGTCCTTCCCGGACGCTTAACACCAGTTGTTTCTGTTGAATAGGAAGCTTCAATGATAGCAGTTGGATCTACAGAGAGAACGAGATCTTTCATTTTCGGATAAATGAAACGGTTTGTAATACAATAAATGATTCTCTTATGTTCTCCTAAAAAACCACCTTCTCCATGTAGATACGTAACGGATAATTGCAATTCTTTCATAAGTAGATCGCCTATTTCTTTATTTTTACCAGAAATAATCATAACGCTCTTTCCTTGATTAATACCATCTAATATGAAATCAATCATCTTCGTAACAATATAGAAAATTGCTAATGAGAACATCGCTTGTTCAATTGAAAATAAAATGGCAACAAAAATGAAAATAACCGCATTTACAGCAAGTAAAAATGTACTAATCGGCACTTTAAAATGTTTATTCATCCACACAGCTAACATTTCTGATCCATCAATTGCTCCGCCCATTTTTACTACAATCCCTACACCCACACCAAATAGAACTCCTCCATAAAGAACAATTAACAATTCAGAAGTTGTAATTGCTGGAAATGGTTTTAAATAAATCAATCCGAGTGTTGTAACAACATTTGCATAGGATGTACGGATGAAGAACTTCTTGCCCATTACTTTTGCAGTAAATAATAAAATCGGGATATTAATTCCTAAGAACACTCCATAAAGCGGCAATCCTGCAACTTTATTCGCCATAATAGCAATGGCCGTTACTCCGCCATCTACTAATCCATTAGGTGCTAAAATAAGTTCTAATGAACCCGCTACAATAATTGAGCCAATTGTTAATAATACGTATTCAAATACTTTCTTCATTCATTACCCCCAAAACTTATATATTTTCTTAGTATTATTTTAACGTAATTTTACTACTAATTCAAAGATATGAGTTTATATACACAAAAGTTTCACCTTTACAGTGATTTTTTATGTAATTTATTTATAGAAACACACTTACATATTACAGTAAGTGTGCTCCAAACATTTATTTAAGTTTTAAGTATGAATTCATCTTCATTTTAAATATTTCATCAACTGCCCTATTATACCCACCAGCATTTCGAAGTGACTCTCCAACTTTACGACTATTTTCCTTAAACGTCACATCATCTATAACTTTTTCTACAGTCTCACGTAACAATTCAGAAGTTAATTCTTTACGATTAAGCCTTATTCCAGCCCCTACTTCGGTCACTCGTTTCGCAACTAAAGGCTGATCTCCTGTTACCGGAATTACAACTAACGGGACACCGTAATATAATGCTTCACTCGAACTATTCATACCACCATGTGTCACGAATACATCAGCATACTGTAATACTTCTAATTGCGGCACATAATTATACAACTTAAAATTATTCGGAATGTTTTCAAATTGATTTATATTTATTTTCTTACCAACAACTAATACGACTGTCGCTTCTACATCTTTAAACGCTTCAAAACATTTTTCATATAGTTCAGGTTGTTCATTAAAAACTGTTCCCATAGAAATGAAAATCAATTTTTCATCTTTTAAATCTTCCATAGAAAAACTGTCTACTTCTTTTCGAGTAGCAATTGATGGGCCGACAAACTTATACGATTCATCGAATACATCTGAACGCGGCTGGTATTCTTTTGAAGTATATACAATAGTAATATCACCAGGATGATTCATAATGTCATACATACTATTACATTTCATTCCATACTGCCTATTCCATTTTTCCATTCCCGCTAAACAAGATTGATATAATGGATTCGTTTCATCTACTTGTCTTGATTCTTGTTCATCGTTAAAAGTAATGTACTGATTAAAAGCAAATGTTGTACAAGAAGAAACGCTAGGTAATTTTAAAACATTGGCTATAATACGTCCTACGGGAAAATGATTATCGTATATCAAGTAATCGTACTTTTCCCCTTTTGTTTCTTCTACAATTTGAGTCACAATACGCTCTGATGCCTCAATCATATGAGATAGCATCGTCAAAGGACTCCCACCTTCATTTACTCGTTCCATAATATTAATTTGAGAGAGGAAATTCTCAAACACTCGGAATTCTGCACCTGTTGCTTCAATCTTCTTTCTATAATCTTCAATACAATACGAAACAACTGTCTCCCCTCGCCGAATTAACTCACTTACAATAGCTAAAGTCGGATTTATATGACCTTCTCCAGGAAAATTTATTACGAGTACATTTGCCATCATATTCTCTCCTATCTAACAATATTAATAGTTAATTATATTAATTAATTTAAAACTATTATAAAGGAATCTATTCTACTTCTTCATATTTTTCACTTCATTTTATTATTGAGAAATATTTTTCATAACCTACATTATAACTCTTATAAAAGTATGCTTAACCTTTCATTTATTGAAAAATACGGGATTTACATTCAGGCATTTTTACAGATTTATCATCAGAAACATTATTTTGATAATTCATACAAAACTAGAAAAATATAATTTCCACACTGATTTCTCACTATAAATTTATTTAAGTTCTATGTTGTCCTTATCTTTATCCATTTGGAACATATTCTGTTATATAATGAATTTATAGAATTTACAGAAAAAAGGAGCAACTTCATGCTACAACAACTATTCACTTCACCTATTTTATCTATTCAAGCTTTACACCCAGGTTATGAAGACCATGCAAGCGATGTGTTTCTCGTCCGAACAGAAGATGCAGAAGTCATCGTTCGTTCTTCTAAAATGAATGAAGAGCCAAATAATGATTTTTGGTGGGGATGCAAAAACCTTTTTGGAATTGATCCACGGAACGTATATCATCTAGAAACTGTACATACATTGCTGCAAGAACATACTAATCTTCCTATCCCAGCAATATTAGAAAAACATATTTTAAATGGCCGTGAATTCGTTGTAGCCGAAAAGTTAGTAGGTAACACAGTTCAATCTTTTATCGGGCAACCAGATTCTATTTTATTCAGTCTAGGAAAAGGGCTTGCAGAAATACATACATTTAAAGCCGATTACATAGGAAATGTGTCAGGTTCCTTCCAAATTACACTAGATGAATTCCAATCACACATTTTAAATGTGAGTAAAGAGCTTGTGAATATGTTTTATTCCGATAATGAAAGCATACAAAATGCATTTCCTACTTTTGAATCACAACTTTCTTCCTTACCAGCACCAAAGGAATCAACGCTCGTTTTAATTGATATGGACCCTACTCAGTTTTTATCAGATGGTACAACTATTACGGGATTAGTAGATACAGAAGCCTATGCCGTTGCTCCCCGGGAGTTTGATTTTATCGGCTTAGAATATGTGTTTACAGAAAAAGAGGCACATGCTTTTAAACAAGGTTACGAAACCATTATGCCCCTTCCTCACCTTGCAGAATGTAGACCTCCCTATCGATATTTGTACCGGTTATTATCTGTTCAGGGCAGCGTGGAGTTAAAAAAGTGGCTTAGTCATCCATCCTATTTTTAAATACGAATGAGAGGGGTTATGAAATGAATATTGAACAAAAGAAATCTTTAATAACAAACGAAATTCAGCGCATGAAAGATTTAGCTCATATTTGTGGGCAACACGATCAAATTGATTACTCATCAGATTTACATATAAACTTTTTAACTGCTCGTACTAATGAAGAGATAAATGATTTCCTATTTTATGATAATACTCAATTAATCGGTGCATTAAGTATGTATGATTTTGAAAGACCGACAAAACTGGAGTTAATAGGGTTTGTTCATCCGAACTATAGGAAACAACATATAGGCACTACTCTTTTACAAACTGCAATGAAAGAAATACGAATCCGAAAGGCAGATGAAGCTCTTCTTATTATGAATGGGGATTCTGATTCTGGGAAAGAATTTGCAAGACATATGAAGTTACCTTATTTATATAGTGAATATAGTATGGAGTTCAAAGCAAAAGAAGTGCAAAAATCAACAAAGAATACTATACAGCTCACTCTTGCATCTTCAGGGTCACTTCTTGATCTTATTGAAATTTCCAGTAAAGCTTTTGGAGATTCAGCAAAAAATACCGCTACATGGTTACAAAAAATGATGAATTCCCCTTCCTATCAAGTTTACTGTGCTCTTATCGACGAAAAAGTGATAGGAACGATTACAGTTTCTGAGCAAGAACAATCTACTACACTATCAGGGTTCGCTGTTCATCCTTCTTATCAAGGTAAAGGATACGGAAAAGATATTCTTAGTTATATGGTACATACCCTTATTACAAAAGGAATTTCAACAATTGAATTAGACGTCGAAACGAAAAATAACCACGCTTTAAAACTATATACACAATGTGGTTTTGAAATGAAAAAGAAGCATAACTATTATAATGTAATGAATCTTGAGGTGAATACATATGTGTAAAAAACTAATTTATTCTGATTATGATATTTTTGCAGACATCTATAATAAACATTGGGGACATTTTGCTGAACACTCCTATCTACTTTTGGAAAAATTCGTTTTACAATATGCACCACCACATTCTCATATTTTAGATCTTTGCTGCGGGACTGGTCACCTTACTAAGAAATTAATTGATAATAATTTTGTAGTAACTGGTATAGATGGTTCTGCTCAAATGATTGAATACGCACGTCAAAACGCGCCAGACGCAACCTTTATCGTCGATGATGCTCGTTATTTCAATATAAATGAGCAATTTCACTATGTTATCTCTACTGGCGATAGCTTAAACCATATTTTAAAATTAGATGAATTAAAAAATGTTTTTCATAATGTTTACTCCGTATTACATAGCGAAGGTACATTCGTATTTGATATGAATATGGAGAAAGGTTTTCTTGAAAATTGGATTGCTTCATTTCATATTTCAGCGGAAGAATATGTATGTACAATTGATTCTACATATGATAACGAAAATAAAAAAGCAGAAATGAACTTTATACTATTTCAACATGACATAGATAATAATTGGACAAGAAGTGACTTTTCTTTTGAGGAAGCTTGTTATTCCAATGAAGAAATAATTTCTTCATTGGAATCTGTAGGTTTTAAGAACATTCAATTACACGGTACAAACAGAACATTTTTCATTTGTCAAAAATAAAAAAACTGAATCACAACGATTCAGTTTTTTCTTAGTATATTTACGACAGCAGCCGTTTCATTATTTTCTTTATAAACTCGTGGAATTCTTCTGTCTAACATACATGTAACTTCATAGTTAATTGTACCTAACATATCCGCTACTTCTTCTACCGCAATTTCTTCTTCACCTTGTTTACCGTAGAATACTACTTCATCCCCAACTTGTACTGGCATTGCTTTTGAAACGTCTAACATAAGTTGATCCATACAAACACGGCCAATAACAGGTACTCGAACTCCATTTATTAATGCATGCCCTTTATTAGATAACTGACGATTATATCCATCAGCATAGCCAATCGGTACAGTTGCAATCCATTCTTCACCAGTCGTTACATACGTATTCCCATAACTTACACCGCGATTCTTCTTCGCATGTTTAATATGAGCTACTTTTGATTTTAACGACAACGCAGGCTGTAAAGAAACGACTGCATGATCTACCTCTTTTGAAGGATACATTCCATATATTCCAATACCTACACGAACCATATTTTGAAATGTATTGCTAAGCTCCATTGAACCTGCACTATTTGAACTATGAATATATGGAATATGAATTCCTAATTCTTTTGCCGCATTGACAGCTTTCTCAAATAAACTTGTTTGCATATTCGTATATGATTTATCAATTTCATCTGCCGTAGAGTAATGTGTAAACATTCCTACTACCTCTACATACTCCATACGGTTCAATTCTTCTAAAAATGGCATAACCTCTTCTTCTTGTAAACCGATACGACTCATTCCTGTATCAATTTTCACTTGAATTTGCGCTTTCTTTTGAATACGGTTTGCGATTTCATTTATACCTTGTAAATCTTCACTTCTATAAACAGTCATCATAACGTCATATTGAATTGCCTCTTCAGCAGCCGCTACGGATGTATAGCCTAAAATTAAAATCGGCACGTTTATTCCTGCTTCTCTTAACTCTATCGCTTCATCTACAAATGCAACTGCAAGCTGATTTATTCCTGCTTCAATAGCAGCTTTCGCAACTTCAACTGCCCCGTGGCCATACCCATTTGCTTTTACAGCAGCCATCATTGCAATATTTTCATCATTCACACGTTTTTTAAATTCTTTTACATTATGTTTTACTGCATTTAAGTCAACTTCAATAATCGTATCTCTTCCATATTTCAAACTCATTGGTCTAACTCCTAACTCAATAATTGCATTCCATTCTATTTCACGTTTCATATGACCTTTTACAATATAATACTTTTCAATATGCTAGTCAAACTACTAGAATTTTCGGAATTTTGAGTATGATATAATACTCTTAAGAAACTATTATATACGGAGATGAGGAGAATTACAATGTTTGTTCAACCTGCCTTGCATCAACTACAAGTTGCTGTTGATACTTCTATTCAAATGCTTAACCAATACAATGAAGAAGATTTAAAAATATACCCCATTCACTCGAAGCGATCAGTATTTGAAATGTGTGCACATCTTTCTCTTATTTGCCATGCAGATTTACTCATTTTAAATGGTATTACGGAAAAAGAGTTACATACCTTTTATTTCGAACATACACCGGAAACAATTGCGTACATGCAACAAATAATGATTGAAGGATACAATC
The DNA here is from genome assembly GCF_008368845.1 of Bacillus sp. BB51/4. NCBI lineage: Bacteria > Bacillati > Bacillota > Bacilli > Caryophanales > Bacillaceae > Bacillus > Bacillus sp. BB51/4. The sequence continues at coordinate 169,812 of NZ_QOSC01000013.1, read as the reverse complement.
TTCTCTCTAAAACATTTCTTTCCTATTCCCCAGAAGAATTAGCAGAAGTTATGACTGCCTATTGGGGTGTTTCTTATTCTCGATTTGAATGGTTACTTGAAATTCTTTCGCATTTTTATCATCATCGTGGGCAAGTTCATATTTTATTATGTGAGCATACGAAAGATCCTCGCATTCCTTTATTTGAGTGATTTTCCACTCATTCATTATCCAATCTACATATCATCAAATACGTGTTCATCATTTATAAATAGAGAAGCTATAAAACCAATAAAAAGTATCATTCCTAATAAAATAAACGTTTGAGCATAACTTCCTATTTTCATAAGATAAATAGAAATGATGGGTCCTATACTAGTACCTAAAAATAAAATAAAAGTATAAATGGAAACTGCTATTCCCCTTGCTTTTCCTCCTAATTGGCCTACAAGAGAAACTAAAGACGGAACTGATATAGCAATACCTATTACAAAACAGACACTCATTATGACAAGTAGAGGCAGGTATGAAACAAAACCCATTGCACTTAGACTAATAATAGCGACCAACAATCCCCCCTGAAGAACTTTCCTTACTTCGAACCTCTTTGTTAAACGACCCGCAATCGGTGACAGCAACATACCAAACAGCCCCGCTAAGCGAAAATAAAGGATTTGTTCTGCAGTTAAAGTGTAAATAGGAGAGCTCAAATAATTCCCTAAAACAATATACATATTAACAAAAGCCATTAATAAAACAAATGCAATCATATAGCTCATTACTAAGCTTTTATGTGTAAAAACTTTACCCATTTGTTTAATTGGTCCCAAAATATCAGTATAGGATTGAGACGTCTCTCCTTTCGGAAGAGAATAATGAACCCATACAGCAGTAATCATATAGACAATGCTAAGAAGAAAGAACACCATATGCCATCCAAAATGCTGACTAACAACCGTACTGATTACCTGCCCTACAATTCCAGCTACTAAAAAACCGGTACTAACAAATCCTATTGTTGTAACCTTTTTTTCTACTGGAAACATTTCTACAACGTAGGCTAACGCTACCGGAGAAAATGTAGCTGCTGCGATACCCTGTAATCCTCTAAGAATAACAAGCCAAAATAAACTCCCTACAAACCCTAAGGAAAAAGAAATAATCGACAGAGCAAGTAATCCAATGAAGATCACTTTTTTTCGCCCATATTTATCAGAGATTGCCCCAAATAACAAACAACCTATAGCAAAGCCAACAGAAAATATACTGCCTGTAGCTGCAGATTGTGCTAGTGAAGCATTAAAAAAGTCTGAAAATAGAGCAATTAAAGGGATTGTTACATATAAGCTAGACATAACTACCATACCCGACCAACATAATACAACGGTCATTATTGTGTAATTCTTTTCACTATTTATTTCCTTTCCTATTTCCATCATAATATCTCTCCCTTATTATAATTTTTTTATCCACTTAAAACCTCTAAAGTACGCAAAATGGCATTTCTTTAACTGCTACTCGTTTTAAAAAATATGACTGTCTCTAAAGTTAGTTAAACATATAATAAGGTAAGCTAATTATATTTCCAAATAAATAAGTTGATCCTTATAATCAACTTATTTACCTACCTTCTCCTAATTTCACCTGCATAGTTACTTGCATTTTATTTAATAGCTTCTCTAAAACTTGACGCTCTTCTTGATTAAAGTCTTCAACTAACGAAGCGCAAGATAACCAAAAAGTTGGTAAAGATTGCGTAACTAGTTCTTTTCCTTTCGGGGTAATTTTCACTTTTAATCTTCTTCGATCTTCAGAATGATGGAGTCTTACAATTAACTCTCGTTTCTCCATCCAATCTAATAAACCAGTGACAGAAGCACGTGTTATCCCTAATCGACTCGCAATATCCGAAGGACTCATATTCACTTCTTCCCCATTTGATTCCATTTCACGCAAAATAAACAACAGTAAAAAATCTAGTTTACTTTCCGAAATACCAAGCGGAGCTAAATCTACGTCAACAGCATCAAGAACATTATCAGACGTCCATAACATTAACAAACCAAGTTTTGCTGCGATTGGATCCGTATCCGCTGATGCTGTCTTTTTTATTAGCTCTGCATACGGCCCAATCCCTAAAGGAAGAGAATCATTTTTCGAATTCATTCATCTTCACTCTCCTTTCCTTTTAGTTAATTAGCTTACCTAATTACTTTTCATTATACTCGCATTTTTCCTTTTATTGCAAGAATATTGTTAGACAAAAAAATCCTGCAATTCAAACAGGATTTTACAAACTGACTATCTATTATTTTTAAATCATACGAAACTTCTTTAAGGCAAAAGAGATACCACCTTCACTTGATTTCTTTGTAACGAAATCAGCTCTTGTTTTTAACTCTTCTCCACCATTCCCCATCGCAATCCCTAATCCTACATACTGCAACATCTCAATATCATTTCTACCGTCACCAAAAGCAACCGCTTCTGATTTACAAATGTTTAAGTGATCCAATACCTTTTGAATAGCAGTTAATTTTGATACTTTCTTATCTTCCAATACATTTATGACATAGCCATGAAAACGTTCAAATGTAAGCATTGGGTATTTTTCAATAAATTTTTGAGCTTCTATTTCATCCGCATACAGACATAGACAATAGACGTCTTCTGACAAATCCCTGCTTTTTTCAGGATACTTCCCTAAATGTAACGTCTCGCTAAGCGCTTGCATTACGCGCTCATTATCCCTGGCTATTCCATTCATTACAAATTCCTCTGTGAAATAAGAAATACCGTGACCATGTAATTCAGCAAACCCCGATATATCATGAATGATTTCACTTGAAAGTACTGATTTATGTATAACTGTTTCTCCACGCTTGATATGTGCACCATTTGCAGAAATAAACGTATTTATACCTAGTTCCTTAAATTGCGAGCATAAGCTATATGGTCTCCCTGTAGTAACAACTACATGAATCCCTTTATCTATTAATCTTTGTATCGCTTCTTTTGTACTATCGTGCATACTTCTGTCAATCTCACTTAAAAGCGTACCGTCAACATCAAAAAATACTACTTTATACATAGGTTTTTACATCCCGTCCAAATGATTCGTATCATTAATGAAATGTATCGTTTTTTGTTCAACATCAATTTCAATTAAACTTATTCCCGTATCTCCCATTTTAAAATAATAATCCATTGAAATTGGCATTTTGAAAAACGCACGTAATAGACTATTTATTACACCACCATGTGCAACGATTGCAATTCGGTCATATGTATTCTCTGTCACGATTTTAGAAAAGATGCCTTCTATTCTCATTCTAAATTCAATAAATGATTCCCCGTTTTCAAATCGATCATGAAGAAACTTTGGCTCTGGATATTTTTTTGCCTCTTCAAATGATAAGCCAGCTTGTACCCCATTATTAAACTCCATTAGTTCCTCTTCTAATTGAATTGGGCATCCAATTCCTTCTGCTAATGTTTCACCTGTTTCGCGAGCACGTTTTAATGTACTTGCCCAAATGAAATCTGGCGGAAAATCTGCTTTCACTTTCTGCATAAGCCTTTGCACTTGCCTTCTTCCTTTTTCTGTTAATTCAAAGTCTGCTCGTCCTTCATGTACGTTTAAGATATCAGCTTCTGATTCTCCGTGACGTATTAATAGTATTTGCATGTATTCTCCACTCCCCTGTTCAATATCCATAAAATCTCATTATACCATATTCTTAATCTTCCGAAACAAAATAGCTTTCTATAACAGTTGTTCAACTTAACATTTCCAAGCAGTCTAAACTTATTATTCTTTCAAACGGGCCATACAAAAAAGTCCTATCCATAGTAGCAAAGATGCTACTATTTTTTATTCAGCTCAAAAATAAAAAGAGAAACGGCTTACCATTTCTCTTTCCACTCTTATTGTTCGTTTGGTGTATCTGACGAAGGCAATCTCTTCGCCTGTTTTTCTTTAAAGATTTCTCCAATTGCCCCAAGAGTACCAAGTGTTTCAATTGCATTAGACGGAATAAAGACTTTATTTGCTGGTCCTTTCGCAACCTCAATCAATGATTCAAATGATTTGTAAGCAAGTACGCGTTCATCTAAATCTGCTGCACGAAGTAATTCAATTCGATTTTGTTCTGCTTTTGCAATTTCCTCAATCGCTCTTGCTTCCCCTTGCGCTTCTAGTTCTTTTGCTTCCTTTATACCTTCAGCTTCTCGAATACGTGCTTCTTTATCACCTTCAGCCATTAAGATTTTACTTTGCTTTTCACCTTCAGCACGAAGAACTTTATCTTGTTTTGCAGCTTCAGCTTCTAAAATAATCGCACGTTTATTACGTTCTGCTTTCATTTGTTTTTCCATCGATGCTTGCACATCTTTTGGCGGATTAATATCAACAACTTCAACACGCTCAATGCGAACGCCCCATTTTTCTGTTGCTTCATCAAGTGCTAAGCGAATTTCTGTTGAAATTTTTTCACGACCAGATAGCGTTTCATCCAGTTCCATTTTACCGATAATTTGGCGCATCGTTGCAGAAGTAATATTACGAACACCATATTCATAGTTCGAAATACCATATGTCGCAAGTTCTGGTTCCACAATTTGATAGAAAATGATTGTATCAATTTCTACTTGTACATTATCTTTCGTAATTACCTTCTGTGGTGGTACATTCGTTTGTTGAATACGTAAGTCATGATATACACGAACACGGTCTACAATTGGTATTAATAAATTTAATCCCGGCTCCATAATACGCTGAAACTTACCAAATCTTTCAACGACTCCAACTTTTTGCTGTGGAATAATTTTAATTGTTAATGCGATAAATGTAACAACAATTAGTGCGAAAATAATCGTTAATGTTAATGCTACTGCCATATTTATTCACTCTCCTTTTTTACTTGTAATATAGTACTATGCCTCTTTATAACAATTACTTTTTCTCCAGCATCAATTGGATCATCTGCAATAGCTGTCCAAATATCTCCATCCACCTTCACAATACCATTCGCTTCTTTTGTAATCGCTTGCATAACAATGCCTTTTTTACCGACAAGCATATCTACTGTATCAGTAAAACCTTTTGCTTCTCGAAAGTTTTTTGAAATTCTTTTCGTAAAGAAAGTCAATGTTAAACTTACAATCGCACCAGCAACAACTTGTAACAGTAGTGCTTCAGGAGCAAACAAAGCAATTAGACCTCCGACAACAGCTCCAATTCCAAGCCAAAGCATATAAAACGTAATCGACAACATTTCCGCAATAAATAAAATACCAGCTATTATAAACCAAATCACCCAAGCAGCCATATGCAACCCTCACTTTCTTTCTCATTTTCTATATGTATATGAAGAAAAGAATGGTTTATCCGCCCTTTCTTATACCAGGGCATTTACTACAAGCTATTGTACATATTCACTGTTATAAAAAGTATTAATAAAATACTATATTAATATATTCTTCATTATACATGAAAATCCCTTTCAAAAAGCGACAAAAAAATGAAATTCTTTCGAAAATTTAATTTTCAATTTATAATTATTTTAACTACTAAAATATTATTTTTTAGGAAGGTGGTGTGCTTGTTGCAAAGTCGTTCATTAACTTACTATTTAGGCTCTAAAATATGCATTACTCTCGCTGACATCGTATACATCATGATTATTACAACTCATATGTATATCACAACGAAATCAGCTACATTAACCGCTCTTTTTCCATTAGTACAAGTCATAACTAATCTTATAGCAAATACATCTGCACCACTTATAATGAATCGTTTTTCATCTTATTCATTACTTTTCACACTACAATGGACAAAAACTGCTCTATTATTTTTATTAGTGATATTATTCCCATCCCTGTCCACAAACATTGTAGCACTATTCATTTTCATTTTTTTCATTTCATTATGTAGCGGTTGGAGCGCGCCATTATTATACGGTATCCTTCCTCGCCTTACACGAAAAGAACAATTAGTAAAAGTAAATAGTATTTTTTCCTTTTCCACACAAATTGCGCAAGCCGCTGCTTATTCATTTACAAGTGTCATCGTTCTTCATATCGGTGCTACTTCTACACTCATGATGAATAACATTTTGATGATTTTTGGATGTGTTGCACTACACGTTTCATTACGCTCCATATATACTGAACGAGTAATAGAGCCTTCTTCTTCAAAAGGCGCTGCTTTATTGGAAGGTTGGAAACTCTTATTTCAGAACCCTTCTCTCCGTATCGTTACATGTATGGACTTAATTGAAACTTTCGCAGGGACAATATGGATCGGTGCTATTACAATGGCTTATGTAACGACTGTTCTTCATAAAGGAGAAGAATGGTGGGGATATATTAATACAAGTTATTATGTTGGGACGTTAATTGGCGGGATATTAGCATGGAAAATGAGTACATACATTCAAAACAATTTAATACGCTCCATGGCGATAGGCTCTCTTATGTTTAGTATTCTTACATTTTTATATGGTATGACAAGTAGCGGGTTTATTGCGCTTTTTCTATGCGTTCTAATGGGTCCATGTTATCAAATTAGAGATATTTCTCAAACGACAGTGCTACAATCAAGTGTTGCCCCTACTTTACTATCAAAAATGTATACAGCTCATGGTGCACTCCTCTCGACAGCTTCTGGTCTCTCTATGCTTAGCGTTGGAATTATTACCGATTTGTTCGGTGTTCGTACGATTTATATTCTCGCTTCTATCCTTATATTGTGCTCTGCTTGTTTATCATTTAACTTATTAAAATATGATAAAACAGAGCAAAAAGATATTTCACTTTAATGAACAAAATAAATAGGACAGGAATTCCTATCCTATTTATTTTATTCATGATAAGTTAGGGATTTTCCGATGCTTTGTCGCTTGTTCAAAAGCGTATGCTAGTTTAATCAAGGTCCCCTCAGAAAAAGCAGTGCTTGCAAGAGTAATTCCAAACGGTCTCCCGTTATCCATATATCCCGCAGGTATTGCTATAGACGGATAACCTGCTTTCGCACATATAGTGGAGCCTATATAAGAAGGGAACAGAATCGCATCAAGATTATATTTATCCAGTGCAAAATCAATGCCTTGTTCTTGAGAAAAATATATATCTTCTAATCTTGCATTTAAATATTCTGGATTTCTTAACGTATTAGGAACATCTTTTCTTCTCTCCAACTTAGTTTGTCCATATTTCAAAGCTCTTTCTGCTATATTTTCATTAAACTCCATTAACTCTGAAATAGAATGCACTGGAATAGTAGAAGGTAATTTTGAAAGATAGTTATCTAAACTATGCTTTAATTCATAGAGCGATACACCCCAGCTCCATTCTCTATGAAAAGACGGAATATTAATATCCTCTACTACTGTCGCACCCCCACTACGCAACACTTCAATCGTCTCCTTAAACAACTTTTCATCATACTCACCAGTTTCATAATAATCTTTTGGTGCATTGCTAAATACACCAATCTTCGCTCCATGTAAGCCAGTAACATCAAGATACTTTGTATAATCATGTTCTGCTATACCTTCACTTTTATGAGTAGCTACATCCTTCTCGTCTACCCCAGTTAAACTCCCTAGCAAAACAGCAGCATCTGTAACCGTTCTAGCAAATGGTCCCGCTGTATCCTGTGAATAAGTAAGCGGAATAATTCCCCTACGACTAATTAGACCAACAGTCGGTTTAATACCTACTACAGAGTTTTGAACAGCTGGACTCAATATAGAACCATCTGTTTCTGTTCCAACAGATACTACTGTAAAATTAGCGGCAACTGCTATCGCAGATCCTGTACTTGAGCCTCCAACAAACATATCATCCTCACCTGTACCATAAGGGTTTATTGTTTGCCCACCTCTTGCACTATATCCAGCCCACATGTCAAAAGACATTCCATTTGCTAATTCTGTCATATTTGTTTTTCCTATTATCACTACTCCTGCTTCTCGCAGCTTTGTTACGAGAAATGCATCTTCAATACTTATATTTTGTTCTAGAGCAATCGTACCTGCACTTGTATGCATAGAGTCGTTCGTTTCAATATTGTCTTTAAGTAAAACAGGTATACCGTGTAGTGGACCTCTTACACCTTTTGTTTTTCTTTCATGATCTAGCGCTTCTGCAATAAAGATAGCGTCCGGGTTGATTTCTAAAATAGAATTGATTTTTGGTCCGTCTTGATCATACTTTGCGATTCTATGAAGGTAATACATAACTAATTCTTTTGAAGTTAATTGCCCAGCTGCCATTGCTTTTTGTATATCATGAATTGTTAATTCTTTTTGTAACAGTGTATTGAACTGAACCTCCATCATCATTCTCCTTCTATAAAGCCTTTTATTGATTACATGTACCTATTAGTTTTTCATTTTCTCCGCTCCTCGCATATACAACTACAATCCTTTAAAAGAATTCAACTTACCAATATAAAAACCTTTTATTTCCTGAAAAATAAAAAAAGTCTGAAACGAATGAACTTTCGCTTCAGACCCTTTTATTACTTTACATATACTTCATCTAACAAATGTAAAAACTCACCTTGTTTCCCCGCTAATTCAGGGCATTTTGCAATATCAATCCATTCGTAGCAAAATACTAAACCTTCATCTTCCTCACCGGCACTTACAGTATGTTCCCAATTATCCTTTACATCTGTTGGTAACGTTACGTGGAAAAAATGACGTTTTTGATATTCCTTTTTCTCCTTTACATGTATGATGTAGTCGGCTAGGAATCGTTCTATGCATAAATGACGTAATCCAGACTCTTCTTGTACTTCACGTAACACTGCTGTTTCTAACGTTTCCCCTTCGTCAACTGTTCCCCCTGGTACTTGTATACCAGCTTCAGGTATATCACGATGTTTAAAAACAAGCAGTTGCATAACTCCCTCTTTTTCTCTTGTTACATACACGTGTACCTTTTTCTTATATAACACCGTCATAATCCTTCTCTCCCCTCAATTGATCACTCTGTTACTTCTTCAAGTGTCAGTTGATTTTCATATAAATATGTAGCTTGTGGATTTCCCACATACCTCACGTGCCATGGTTCAAATCGATAGCCCGTAAGCGATTCTTTCTCTTTTGTATATCGAATGACAAAACCAAATTTATGGGCATTTTCAGAAAGCCACTGCCCTTCTTTCGTTTCACCAAAAATTGTCTCTAACTGAAACTTAGCAGATTGCGATGTAATATCCATAGCTAGTCCAGTTTGATGTTCACTCGTTCCAGGAACTGCACTCGACATTGCTGTTTTTGCTTCTCCATCTTGTTTTTTATACATCGTATTTAATGCTTTTTGTCGATCAAAAGATCTAAATCCAGAGACTGCAAAAAGGAAAATACGCTCCTTATCAGCTTGCTGAAACATTTCCTCAAGTGCCCCTGCTGCCTCTTTCCTCATTTTTTTCTTTTCTTGATCACCTTCACTTGAGTAACGTACTTTCGGAATAACTAAATCTGGCGGTCTATACCCATCTGGCAAACGCCTACTTTTATTCACAAGCACAAGCATCGAATTCGGATTACTAATGACCGCAATATCACCATCCATATTCGCAATCGTTTCTTTCGCTTTCGGAAATATGTTATTTACATTTACCTCGCGCGCCTGCTTATCCTTATACATTTTATAATTGATTCCTGCTACTCCAACAATGAGTATCATCGCTACGATACCAAGTAGTATCCATCTTTTTTTCATATAACGACCTCTTATTTTAATAATTTGGCCATTTCATACTCATCGATGTTCTCTCCATCGATAATAAGAGCAGCTCTTTTGACACCTTCTTTCTCAAATCCAGCTTTTTTATATAGTGCCTGAGCTCTTGTATTGTGGGCCATTACCGTTAATTCTAAACGCCATACATCATGTAATCTTGCCCACTTCTCAACCTCTTTAAACAATCTCGTCCCAATACCTCGCCCGCTATACTCTTGCAAAATACCAATTACAATACCTGCTACATGTCTCTTTCTTTGAATATGATTTCCATTCACTAAAATAAACCCTACTATTCTCTCTTCTTCAACTGCTACAAATATTGTTGCATATTCATTTTCTATAAAGCGATGAATCATTTGTTCTTGTTGCTCGGCTGTAAATTTTCTTTCTCCTGGTTCGTATAACATAAATTTCGTTTCTTCGTCTAGTTGCTTACTTAATTGTAAAAATGGTGCTGCATCTTCTATTTTGATCTCCCTAATCACTTCAATCACCCTACCAATTTCATAATAAAAAGCTTTCCTTATAAAAAGATTTTCTCTACTTTCTCGAAAATCCCTTTGTAAATCTCGCAGTATAATTTGACAAATTTCGATATTACTATAACAACGACAAAATATGTCTATTCTGTGAAGTCTCATCATTACAAAAAAAACGCAAGCATTACACTCACGCTTTTTCAAAATGAATGTGAACTCATACTCATCAGCAGACTCCCCACTCATTTAAGTTTCACTTTATCCATTCACCTTTTCCGCCTGCCAGAAATATTCACCAAACGCTTTAGCAAGTGCATCAATCGATCGATTTAGTTCTTCCTCTGTATTATCTACGCCACCAACTTCAATTAATATCGCTTGTCCTGATAAGTCTTGATTGTAGACACCATTTCCTGTTTGGAATCCTTTTTGAATGACACCACGACTCACTCCTGGGTACTTCTTACTAATCGTCTCATGTAAAGCCGTTGCTAATTGTAAGTTCTTTTCATAATTTTTATTGCCTTTCCCTACTACAAACGCAAGCTTCGCATATGCTTTATCACCAATTGCTTTTGTCGTGACATTTTTCCGAGCACTATCACGATGTAAATCAAAAAAGTATTGTAGTTCTTTATTGCCGGCCATTGCTTCTTGTACAATTTCCCGTGACATTTTATAAGAACTATTACTATTTAACCCTTTACTAATCAACTTTTGACCGACATCAGTCTTGTCGTTAGTAGCTCCGATCCCTTCACTTGCTAATTGTTCACGAAATCGGTCGCCGACTATTGAAATATTCGTGACGGAACTTGTCGCTTTATTCGGATTTGGATCGTTTGTTAAATTGAGTAACGGCAAATAAGATTCCCAGCTATGCGAATGATAAATAAACGCAACTTGTCGTTTTCCTGTCGTTTGATCTGGTTGCTTTTTCTCTTTGTTCGTATCCGGCTTTGGAGCCTGTCCACCTTCTCCAGTCCGTTCTTTTACTACTTCTTCAAGCGGAACGCTCGACTCAATCGGTAAGTTAGAATAATTGGTCCCTTCACCCGCAATAACAATTTCTGTATCGTACTTACCAAAACCAGGTAGCTCTTTGCCGACAAAACTGCGTACATCATTAAAACGAATATTCGTAGCCATCGAAAAGAGAAACGAAGAAATCGAAAAATCCTGATTTAAATTTCGATACTCTTGTGTAAAATAATGATTCTCTTTCCCAAGAACATACATGTAACCATTCATTGATAACTCATTTAACCAATTATATAAATACATGGACTTTGTCTCTTTCATAGAAGTTACCATCATACTAATAAGAAAAAAAGTCGCAAGTACTGTAGCAATAATAAATAAAACTAACTTACGTACACTTGTGAACTTCACATAAAAAAAGCCTCGATTCATACTATCACCCTCTCTATTTCAAGTTATGTACAAGCTCTAGAGAATAGACCGTCTAAATTTCGGCTATATTGTTAATGAGGTGAAATGAATTGAAGCTACTAATAGGAACATTACCCATTGTACTATCATTTATTTTTTATTGGCTTGCTAAGTATCCTACAATCCGTGTTGCATTACATATTTCAGCGTACTTAGCACTTTATGTACTCGGTACAATTATTTCTATTCATATATATGATGTTTTAATACAAGATTTAGTTTTCATGACAAGCATTCATGGAATTTTACTAAATCCATTTTTTCTTATATCAGGAGCGTATATAGGAATATACACTTTGTACCTAATCATGTCTTACATTATTACAAAAATGAAAAATGGAGTGTAATGAAATGCAACCACCGTTTATCTGTCATATATGTAAAAAAAGAATTGCACGAAAGAAAGATCTTATTACTGCCACATGGTACTTCCGCTTTTATTTATTTCACAGTGATTGTTTTAAAAGGCAGCAAGTGTTCATCTCACGATTTATCCCTGTGAATACACTTTTTAATTTCTTTCTTATTATATATGGACTTATTTTTGGCGGCATTCTTATGATTACAGAACCATCTATCATTTGGTTTATTTTTTTATTCCCCATCTTATATCGGTTTCTTTCCTATTATTATGTTGAACGTTTTTTCTCTACATAACGTGCAGAATGTCCTCTAGGAATACTTAAACATTCCCACTCATTTTCTTTTAACATCTTCCCAATGTAAATAATCTGTCCAATATGCAAAGCATAATGAGAAATTTGTCTTTCAATTGCTTGCATGACAGTATGTGCTTCACCGCGAATATATACCGTCTGTAATAAATCTTCTGGCGTTAGCACATGCATCGTTTTCAAAACATATTCCCATCCTTCATTCCATGCTGCGAGAACCTCTTCCTTAGAATGATAACCATCTTCAAATTCAGCGTCTCGGTTACGATCTATTTTTTCACCATCAGATGTTAAAAAATCCGTCCATCTAGAACGCATATTACCTTGCAGATGCTTTATAATAACCGCTATACTATTTGTTGCTTCATGAGAAGACCATTCAATCTGTTCATATGATAATTGAGAAAGCACCCGTTCCCCTTGTTTCTTTGTTGCTTCAAAATTCGAAATGGCACATTGTAAATATTCTCGTCCAATATCCATGTTCCCCCGCCTTTACACTAACTAATTTTCGTTCCATTTGGTAATTCCATATTGGGCTGAAGTAATACGACATCACCGGCTTCAGGTACTCCCCCTAAAACAAGCACTTCTGATTTAAATCCAGCTACACGTTTTGGCGGAAAATTTACAACAGCAACGATTTGCTGACCGATTAAATCTTCTGGGGTATATCTCTTCGTAATTTGAGCACTTGACTGCTTAATTCCAAGCTCTCCAAAATCAATTTCTAGTTTAATCGCTGGAACTCTTGCTTCTTTAAATTCCTCTGCATGTGTTACAGTTCCAATTCGTAAATCCAAAGCTAAAAAATCTTCAAAATTAGCCATTTTATCATTCCTCCCATTTATTACTTAGACAAAACAATAAAATCCCCTTTAAAAAAAGAAAGGCGCCTAAGCACCTTTCTTTTGTAGTTCACTTGATTCATTTGATTTATAGAAGAAGAAACCGAGGATCCCGCCAATACATGATGGAATTAACCATCCTATTCCTTCATTATATAATGGTAACATTTGTAGTACATTAGAAATCGCGTCAATTTTAATGTTCGCACTTTCTAAACCGTTAAAGAAACTAATTAACAATGCGCCTAAAATAGCTCCAATATAAATGGTATTACGCTTCCCAATCCATTTATGGAAGTAAGAAAGTACGATTAATACGATTGCAACTGGATAAATGATCATTAACACTGGTAAAGTAACTGTGATTAATTGTGTTAAACCTAGGTTAGATACAATTAAACTAAACACACATACCATCGTTACAATCGCTTTATGCGAAAGTTTAGGGAATAAGTTTGTAAAGAAGCCAGCACAAGCTGATGTTAATCCAACAGAAGTTGTTAAACAAGCAAGTATAATAACGAGCCCTAATAAAATTTTACCACTTGTTCCATATAACTCATTTACAACATTCGTTAAAATAAGTCCACCATTCTCTGATACACCAAGTGATGTACTTGTTGAACCAAGATAAGCAAGTGATAAATAAATTAACGTTAAACCAAGTACTGCAATAATACCTGAAACTACTGTTATTTTTGCAACTTGACTACTTTCTTTTATTCCTTTAGAACGGATAACTTGTACAACGACAATTCCAAATACAAGCGCACTAATTGCATCCATCGTTAAATATCCTTGTATAAATCCACCAAAGAAAGCATTTTCTTTGTATGCTGCTAGCGGCGCAGCTGGTTCTCCAATTGGATCAATAATTGCCTTTCCAACAATAACAGCAACAATCAATACTAACAATGGTGTAAGAAATTTTCCGAACCAATCCACTAATTTAGATGGATTTAATGATAAATACCAAGTTATTCCGAAGAAAACTATCGTGAAAAGAAATAGCATGTACCATTCGGAAACCAATGCCTCTGATAAAAATGGCTTCATACCCATTTCAAATGAAACGGCTCCAGTACGCGGAATCGCGAAAAATGGTCCAATTGCTAAATAACTAATCAATGGGAAAATAAACGCGAATATTGGGTGAACTCTAGAAGATAGCGCTTTCAAGTCCCCCTCTACAAACGCGACAGCTGTTACAGCTAATAGGGGTAATCCGACTCCCGTCACAAGGAATCCAATTGTAGCAATCCAAACATTCTCTCCAGCTTGTTGCCCTAAAACTGGTGGGAAAATTAAATTTCCTGCTCCTAAAAATAGTGCAAATAACATTAAACCGATTGCTACCGTATCACCTGGCCTTAAACGTCCCTTCATACTTTTCATTTGCATAGCACTTTTTCATTGTTTATCTCTATTTTCACAATATGCTATGCATCCTCCTCTCTGCTCAAGCTGATAAAATATGCCCCTTACAAAGCAGTGTCTTTCTCCATAATTTCTCCATTCCCCTTATTTTTACTCTAATTATTAATTTTTAATTTTTGATTTTTTTGAATATTTAACTCATTAGAGTGGTATTGCGTGGAGTATAGTTGTCAGACCTCTTTGTTTTTATCACACATATAGTAACATATTTAGTTAAAAAATAAAAACATATTTTCAAATTGATTTTTTTGAAAATCAAAATTATCTACATTTTTTATTCTTTTACACAAATATTGTTACAATCTCGACTTTTATCCTATCATTATTTTTAAATAACTTTATTCACGTAACATAACAAAAACCATCCAACATAATTAGATGGCTTTTGCATGTTACTCTATCGTTTCAACTTCGCGTGGATTTTTCATCTCTTCCACATACACAACTCTAAATCCGTGATCTTCTAAATCTTTCAGTAACGTCTCTAATTCACCGTCGTTAAACTCTTCTCCTAATGTAAACATAATTCTCCGAACTAATAATGCATCATTATCAAAAGTCATTAAACTTTGGATACCTGTATATTTCTTTAATACTGTCGATAATTTTTGAATGGCCCCATTATAATCTTGTGTCCCAATCATGACAGAATATTTACTAGAATGAACGCCCCAAGCATCTTCTAATAACTCGAAAACCTTTTTATGCGTTAAAATTCCAAGAAAGACTCCATTTTCATCAACTACTGATAAATAAGGTAATTTTTTTATTGTAAAAAATACTTTAAAGAACGAAGAATCTTCTCTAACATAACCTTCTTTATCGTTTAATAATTGTACTACACTCTCTTCCAGCGAACCTTTATATTCTAAAATATCTACTTTGTATACATTCCCTAAATATTTCTCTTTTTTTTCATCTAAAACTGGTACACAACGATACCCAGTTTTATTTAAATGCTCCAGTGCTTCCCCTACCGTAATTGAACTTGAGCAAAATAAAACTTCCCTTTTCGGCACATAATTCCCTTTAATCCTCATAAACAGCCTCCTTATGTTAAAATACTTTCTGTGCCATAACTATATTATATTTTCAGAAAAAAATAAATAATTTATTTTACTTTTCTGAAAATTATTCATTTTCTTGTCATAATTTATTCACGTTTCATTCACTTATATCCCCTACAATACTAAATTTCTTTAAGAAAAATATATTGTAACTTACTCCGAAAAAAGCTAAAATAAGAATAAGAATTTTCTGAATATTCTAAGAGTAGGTGATTACATGTCTTTATTGCGCTCACATATATGTAAATTTATTGTTGGTGTTCTCATTATATTTATCATTAGTCCTATTCCTGCATTATTCATTACACATAAATACTCATACATAACTGGCTTTATAAGCATTTTTCATAACTTCGTACACCTTTCTTCTATGACAATTCCAAAGATCGATTGGATGCACGAATCTATCTTTTTCTCAGCAAATTCAATGGTTCATACTTCTAATCATTCAACACCGTTATTCCCTTACATATGGGAAATATATTTTTTATCGATTGTTCGTTTTACCTTTACTCTTGCGATTGGATTCTTTATCAGCTTAGGGATCGGCCATTTATTTTTTAAAGCACCTCAATCGGTTAAGAAGTTCACTTCTTTATTAAAATGGATACCTTACTCTTTTTGTACTGTATTATTACAATGTTCAGTCTTATTACTACTCCTATACATCGCAAAATTGATAAAGCTTCCTTACTACTCATCTTTTATCATCGTTTGTAGTACTTCCATGATTATCGTTATGCAAGCAATAAAAAAGTGGGTTCCTTTCTTAAGTAACACCAATGAGTATGAAATAAAACAATCTTCTTTTCTTGTAGATACATTGTTTTTAGCGCTTACTTCGAATCATAAATCTATTCTAGGTTCCATTATTCTTTCATTCGTTATTATGGAATGCGTTTTCCATGCAAGCGGACTATTGCAATTTATCGTTCAATTCGGCGGAAATGCACCTGTTATTGTTACAATTAGCTTATTACTTTTGTATATCCCGTATTGCATACTCTCTTTCCTTCAAACACTATGGACGACAAATCACGTTAAACAACAATCATACGCTTTAACGAGAAGTATTCCAAAACCTTAATTTGAAATAACCCTCTATAATCTGAAAGTAGGGGGTTATTCCTTTTGTATAGCGGACAAAATAACAGCAAATTCAAAAACAATTGCAGAAACATACCAATATTTACCCTTTTTCTTTGACTATTCTTTTCGTTTGGATTTATTATAAAAGTATAACATAATCGCAGGAGGTGACATCTTTATTCCAAACTACGGAATAGAGAACACACTTGGACATATTAAATATTTTTCTCATCTTTGTACTCATCCTTATTTCCGGCTTTTTCGTTGCATCAGAATTCGCTGTTGTAAAAGTACGAAAAAGTCGCATTGACCAACTTGCAAATGAAGGCAATAAACAAGCTTTAGCTGCAAGAAGTGTCCTATCTAATTTAGATGTTTATTTATCAGCTTGTCAGCTCGGGATTACGATTACTTCTTTAGGGCTTGGTTGGCTCGGTGAACCGACTGTGGAACATTTACTACGACCGCTCTTTGAAAAGATTAATATTACTGGAACAATGGCGAATACTTTATCCTTTATTATTGCTTTTAGTGTTATTACATTTTTCCATGTTGTATTAGGTGAATTAGTTCCAAAGTCTTTCGCCATTCAAAAAGCAGAAGCAATCACACTTAAGTTTGCACGACCACTTATTTTATTTGATAAAATTATGTATCCATTCATTTGGCTACTTAATAGTACGGCAATCTTTTTCACAAAACTACTCGGTTTAGAGCCTGCGAAAGAAAATGAACTTGCCCATTCTGAAGAGGAACTACGACTCATTTTAGGTGAAAGTTTCAAAAGCGGCGAAATAAACCAAACCGAATATAAATATGTAAATAATATTTTTGAATTTGACGACCGGGTCGCGAAAGAAATTATGGTCCCTCGTACAGAAATGATTTGCTTATCTACTGAAAATACGTTAGAAGAGAATATGGATATCGTCGCAACTGAAAAGTATACACGCTATCCGATCATCGAAAAAGATAAAGATGATATTATCGGTATGATCAATACGAAAGAAATATTTCACGATCAAACGAAAAACATTCATAAACCACTTGAATCTTACATACATCCAGTACTAACTGTATTTGAAACTGTTCCAATTCGCAAAACATTAGTACATCTACAAAA
This sequence comes from Bacillus sp. BB51/4, assembly GCF_008368845.1. NCBI lineage: Bacteria > Bacillati > Bacillota > Bacilli > Caryophanales > Bacillaceae > Bacillus > Bacillus sp. BB51/4. The sequence goes on along the minus strand of NZ_QOSC01000013.1, from coordinate 151,899 downwards.
GAATCGCGTTCAGATGGCAATCGTTATGGATGAATATGGTGGTACTGCTGGACTTTTAACAATGGAAGATATTCTTGAAGAAATCATTGGAGAAATTCAAGATGAGTTTGATGCAGATGAATCACCTATGATTGAAAAACGTACGCCGAAGCTTACTGTTTTAGATGGGAAGGTGCTCATTTCTGAAGTAAATGATATGTTTGGCCTGCATATTGATGATAGCGATTTAGATACAATTGGAGGCTGGCTCCTCTCTCAAGCAGTTGATTTAAATATTGAAGCTGGTTATTCCATTGAATTTGCCGGTTTTCAATTTAAAGCACTAGAACTTGATGGACATCAAGTGAAAAAAATTGCGGTACATAAATTAGACACGAAGAAGGAGTTATAAAGTGACAGTATTATTAACAATCTGTATCATTGCCTGTTTCATTGTTTCATTTCTCGCCTTTATTTATCCTATCATTCCAGGCATCCTTGCTGTCTGGGCTGGATATTTAATTTACCATTTTGGTATAAATGGCGGAGAACTAACAACTTCCTTTTGGATTATTCAAGTCATTTTCACACTATTTATTTTCATTGCTGATTTTATTGCAAATGGATATTTCTTAAAGAAATATGGGAGTTCTAAATGGGGAGAGCGTGTCGGTATGATTTCTATCATTGTCGGATCTTTCTTCTTCCCACCATTCGGTTTAATTATCATACCGTTCTTATCGGTATTTATTACAGAACTAATGCATAAAAAAGCGCCAAAAGACGCCTTTCTAGTAGGAGTTGCTACTGTAGTTGGTTTTTTAAGCAGTACAGTAGCGAAAGCTATTCTCCAAATCATTATGATTCTCATATTTGTATGTTATATCATCTTTTAACCATCCCAATTTCGGGATGGTTTTTTAATATGAAATACCTACTCGACTATTCTCATATTTGTTTTCACTACACAGATTCCACGTAAATTGCGCTGTATCACCAACTGTTATTTTCGCTCCCCCTTCTGGTAATACATCTTTTTCAGTTCGATACACTCCTGTCACATCACCGTCTATTAAATGCGTCGGGCAAACGACCGTCCAACATAAATTACTACTACTAAGTATCTTATATGCAGCTAAATGATCTTCTGCTGCTGTTGTCATTTTCCTTTTTGATTCAGCTGATTGAAAACGATATAAATTTAGATTTGTTCTTGCTTGTAAAATACCTGCTGTTCCTATTGTAATGATTTTATGAACCCCTACTTCTTCCATTTTCTTTATAATATGTGGCATACTCTTCGCCAATGTCCCATTTTGATCCGTTCCAAGTGCACTAATTACTATATCGCTTCCTTCTATCACTTTCTTTATATCATTTTCATTCCATACATTACCTTCTATCACTCGTAACCTTTCATGATTTATTTCTATTCTATTTAAATCACGCGCTAGTGCAGTCACTTCAGCTGCATCCTTTAATGCTAATTTTATTATATTTGAACCTACTCGCCCAGTTGCTCCCAATATACATACTTTCATTTGTTTTCCCCCTTTTTCATTCTTTCTCTATTTTTTAATAATTTTAATCAATTTTCAACAAAAAAGCTTCCTCATATATAAGAGGAAGCTCTATTATTATTTTACCCCGCTTTAACGGGCAGTAAGACCCCACCTCAAAATTCAGTAAAAACAAAGAAGTTAGATGGGGATCAACTGCCCGTAAAAGCCCGATTGGTTCAACTAATAATCAGTGGGGGATGCCCCACTGATTAAAGTTTCACTTTATTTCTTTTCTTTAGAATCTGTAGACTTCTCAGTTCCACTTGTTTCTTTATCCTTTTTGTCCTCTTGTTGTGTTGTTGTATCGTCTTCTTTCTTCTTGTCCTCACCTTTACTACAACCTACCATTAATAAAGAACTTGCAAGTGCCATAGCAGTTAATGATTTAACCCATTTGTTCATTTGCGTTTCCTCCTTTAGATAGAATATGTACAATCCCATATTACTCTCTATTTTTAAAGGAAAGATTGAAAAATAGTAAATAAACGGTAAATATTTGTAAATTTTCTAATAATAAATATGGACACCTAGTCTTTTTTTCTCCATGAAAAGTAAAAAACTAAGGCGCCTATCTTTCCGCCTTAGTTTCTTATGCAAACTTCTCATTTTCATATACATGTTTAATCTTATACTCTTTCTTCACAACATATTGCCATACACTATAGGCATAACGATTCATTTTCAGGAAGCAATTTTCTAAAAACGAGCGGAATTCTGGATTCGCAACTTCAACTGCCACTTGAGCGAACTTTAGTGCTAACCGTTTTAAATGCGAAATATAACAAGTTGCAATATGGATATCCCCTGTATATTTACTATCAGTTTCCTTTTCCATTTCATGAAAATGAGATGAAATTGGTTCACAAGTTATATGCTGTACATTCTCTCCTTCTTGAAAATTCACTTGTTCATTATACGCTTGCAACATATATGGTAAATGATGCTGTAATAGCTCTTTTAATTCTTCGTCTCTTACCTCTCCTGTATACTCCCCAACCTTATAAATAAGCATATAACTATACCTCATTAATTCTTTCATACAATCCATGAAAATACCTCCCTTCTCTTTTGTCTATATGTTATAAATATGATGCTATAACATTTGCTATTCTTGCTAAAAACCAATCCCACTTACTAATTTTCTCAAAGTCTTCTTCTGAAAATCTTTTTGATTTATGAAAGTCTTCTTTTAATCGGTTCCATACGTCAGCAACAACTGTTGTATCATATATGATACAGTTAGATTCACAATTTAAATAAAAACTTCTATTATCAAAATTCGCTGTACCTATATCAACAATTTCTCCATCAATGATTGTTACTTTCCCGTGAAAAAAACCATTCCGATATTGATAAATCTCCGCTCCAGCATGGTTCATCTCTCTCAAATACGGATAGGCAGCTTGTTTTAACAATACTGCGTCGCTTTTAAATGGTACGAGAATTTCCACATTGACACCTCGGTTTAATGCACCTTTTAACTCTTTCATCATTTCTTTACTTGGTACAAAATATGGCGTAGCAATAATTAAAGACTTTTTAGCCTGCTTTAAAAGCGCTCCATATTTTTCCCATAACCCTTTTCCATCTGAAAATAAATATTGATATTTTACATGCCCAATTGCAGGTAGACTTTTATGTACAGGCATTTTTTCTCCCGTATCTTCTTTCCAGTCAGCAGCAAACTTTCTTTCCATATCCGTGGCGCCATTCCCCTTAACTCGTACATGATAATCACGCCACGGGCCAAATTTCGGATCTTGTCCAAGGTACTCCTTTCCAATGTTAAAGCCGCCGATATATGATACTTTTCCGTCAATCGTAACAATGCGTCTATGGTTTCGTTGATGCAACGAATAGAATAAATGTTTCAATTTAGGTTTTTTACTAAACGTAAACTGGACACCATTGCTTTTTAGTTGACGAATTATCTTTTTCTTCAGCTTATATCCACCTATTCGATCAACTGACAATTTTACTTCTACTCCACTCGATGCCTTTTTCTCAAGCAACTGCAAAAATTCTTTGCTTATTTCATCTTTACCTACAATATAAAAATGGATATATATGTACTTTTCTGCATTGCGTATATCCTCAAACAATTTCGTATATAACTCTTCACCGTTCGTATATAGTTGAAATTCACCTAATTGAACTTGTCCTAATTCATATTCACTAGCCATTTTTTTCCCCATTTCCACATCGATGTTCATCCAAATGAATACACCTATTAAACAAAGGATTACAACGAAAAAGTGTTTCATGGATATTTTCCTTCCTCCACTTACTGTTATTTCTATATCTTCCCTTTTTTAATACAATATCATTCAAGAAAATATGTCATTACATGATATATGTCCATATCAAACGATAGCTCATTTGCATATTGTATGTTGTATCTTAAAATAAAAGGAGGAAATAACAATGGGCTTCGCACATGGTAATGGATTCGCGCTATTAGTCGTATTATTTATCCTCTTAATCATCGTCGGTGCTGCTTGCTTCTGCTAAGTAGTTATCGTCATATGATATGTGGATGAAAAAACTATAAAAGCGGACACCTATTTTTAGGTGTCCGCTTTTCATATGAAAAACATTTCCGTTTGTTATTGTACCTTTAACGACTACATATTCAACTCAAAAAGTTAATAATGTAGCTACTTTCTTACTCTCCGCCTTACGTATATGGCGTTGTTCTGCACGTAACACTGCAATGCGATGTAATTCTTTCTCTTCTTCTGTTTCAGGGATAACTCGCGGCACAGGAACCGGATTATTTTCCTTACTAAGTGCAACAAAAGTAACAAATGACGTTGCTGCTATACGTTTCTCACCTGAAATTAAATCTTCTGCTACTACCTTCACAAATACTTCCATAGAAGTTCTACCCGTCCAAATTACAAAAGATTCATAACTAACACAATCTGAAGAGCGAACAGGATGTAAGAAATCTACCCAATCCATAGATGCTGTGACACATTCTTTTCTTGCGTGCCTTGTTGCCGAAATAGAAGCAACCATATCCATCTCGGCTAATATCTTCCCACCAAATAGCGTATTATGATCGTTTAAATCTGTTGGAAATACTCGGCTCGTTTTAAACACTCTAGACTCATTAGCTGTTTTCCCTTTTACTTCAGTCATTGTTATCACCTCTTTGATTATTTAACCCGCTATTTGCAGACATTAAGACTCCCACCACAAAATTCGGCTGGAGCAAAGAAGTTCGGTAAGAGTTCCATTTCCCATTAACACTAGAACGGTATGGGCTTACTATCACTACACGTTTAATATTAACAACATTCAGAACTCTTAGTCCATAAAAAAGAACCGATGTGATCAATCGGCTCCTCTAAATACATATTGTTCTTTTGGCGGTTCAACCTTATTCCATTTCGTTACTTCTAATACAGGGATATTCGCATGGAATGGCTGATAAAATTCCGTTGATATTTCTCCTTCAACTTGAATCCAATCATCATTTTTCCATTCTACCCCTTCTGGTTTTTTCACTAACATACCATATACACCAGAATCCGCTACACAATGTATAATACCAAAACGGAATAAGAAATATTGTTCTTTTTGAGAAGAGTCATCTTTGAAAACAAACCCTTTAAAAGATAATTTTTTCCCAGTAAACTCGCCAGGATAATTATAAATTGTTTCCATTCCTTTAAGAAAATTTTCATCGTTTAAAGTAATATTATCTTTCGTAACAAACTCTTTCTTCCCTTTTTCCATTACACCACGGTATCCTTCTTTTCCGTAATAAATACTTGTGTCTGGTCTTAGGAATTGCCTTGTCATAAACGGATCTTTACTTTCTGCTTGCGCAACTGGAAAGTGAAATCCTTTCGCTTTAACGATATCTGAATCTAACGTTGCAATTGGGAAAAATAATCCTGAGACTATCGGAAAACAAAACAATAAGTACGAAAATGCTTTTTTCCACCATGTATTCTCATCTTTTGAATGATCATGCCCGCAATGGCTATGATCACAACTACAATCTTGTTTTTCTTGTTCTTTCTGATGTTCTTTTTGGAATACGATAATAATTTGAACGACCGTTAAAAACCCTAAAATAATAGCTGCTGTTGTTGATAAATAAGCATACTTCATATTGATATACTTCGTAATATTACCGGAAATATGAAGCTGCGCGATTAAGATTGTAAAACCTAATAATATATATGCTCGAAACATAACCTACCACCCCATCGCATAAATGAGTAGTGAGCTTGCATAAACAACAAGTGTAACTGTAACAGTAACGACAATTACAAATTTCGTTTTAAACGTCGCAAGCATCATAAACATATTTTTAATATCCACCATCGGTCCATATACGAGGAACGCGACAAGTGATGCTGTTGAAAATGTACTTTGGAATGACGAAGCAATAAACGCATCCGCTTCTGAACAAAGTGATAAAATGTAAGCTAGTCCCATCATAACAGCTGGTGAAGAGAACGGCCCTTGTCCTATAGCAAGAAGTGTTGAAGTTTGTACGAACGTTTGAACTGCCGCTGCAATTAACGCACCTAATACTAAATATTTTCCCATCGAGAAAAATTCCTCAACAGCGTGTGTACATACATCCCACATTTTTTTACGTAATGGACGCTTATGATTCACTTCTGGGAAGTGATCATCTCGTAATTGATGTTCTTTAAACATAAATGATAATATAATTCCAACGATAATTGCTACGATAATCGCTACGATAGAACGATACCATACCATGTGCATACTACTTCCAAAGGCAACGTATGTTGCAAATAATACGACCGGATTAATAATTGGCCCAGTTAACATAAATGCAATCCCGGCATATGGTGGAACCCCTTTTCCGATTAACCGTCTTACAATCGGAACGATTCCACATTCACAACCTGGAAACATCATACCTAAAAAAGTAGCCATTAAAACAGACAGAAAACGGTTTTTCGGCATCCATTTCGCTACCATATCCTCTGTCACAAACATTTGAATGAATCCTGAAATAAATACACCAATGAGCACAAAAGGAAGTGCTTCGATCAATATGGAGATAAAGATTGTATTCATTTGCAGGAATGCTTTCGGTAATTGAAACAATTCCATGATGTATTTCCTCCAACTTTTCATTAACAATATGTAATTTTAACCCCATTTTATGAATTGGACAAGGCTTATACGGAATTCATTTCCTTCATATACATTACATTTTATAAGTTATATTCTATTCAAAACTTTCGATTTCATAGCAAAAAAGCTGCTCTAGCGCAGTTATATAACTATGCTAGAGCAGCTTTCTTCTCGTTAAAAGTAACGTTTCTTCCAAAAAACAAACGCTAATGTGAAAGATAGTGTTACACATATTATAAGTACAATTACAAAACCATGTGCTTCCCCTTCAAACGGAACCTTTACGTTCATTCCAAAGAAACTAGAAACCATCGTTGGTAATGATAAAATGATTGTAATAGACGTTAACAGTTTCATAACACTATTTAAATTATTTGATATAACGGAGCTAAAAGTATTCATCATTCCACTTAAAATGTGACTATATATTTCCGCCATTTCAATAGCCTGTTTATTTTCAATTAATACATCTTCTAATAAATCTTGATCGTCTTCATACATTTTTAAAAATGTACTGTTACGCATTAATTTTTGAATTACAATTTTATTCGCCTTTAATGATGTTGTAAAGTAAACTAAACTTTTTTCAAGGCCTAGCAATGTGAAAATCTCTTTATTTTTCATCGACTTATTTAATTGATGCTCTAAATCGATTGTTTTTCTGTTAATTTGCTTTAAGTATCTTAAATAATAAGTAGAAATCGTATATAAGAGCTGAAGTGCAAAGCGTGTCTTTTTAAACGTATAAAATTCTTTAATACGTTGATTAATAAAGCGTTCGAAAATTGGGTTTTCTTCTAAACAAATTGTCACAAAGCAATCTGGCATTACAATCATACCTATTGGAATCGTGTCATAAATCGAATTTCCTTCTTCATCATGTCTAACTGTTGGAATATCCACGATTATTAAAGTATTATTGTCTTCCTTTTCAATACGAGAGCGTTCTTCATCATCTAAAGGGTCTTTAATGAAATCTAAGTCTACATTTAAAGTTTGTACTAGATATTGAATTTCTTCTTCCGTTGGATGAAGTACATTAATCCAGCAACCCTTTTGCATTTCCTCAACCTCTTGTAGTTTTCCGTTTCGGTCTGTTAAATAAATATTTAACATACTATCACCCCGATTCTTTTTACATGTAGGAATCTACCTCTCTTACATAACAGTTTTTGAACCGCCATTCTCAGCATATGAAACATACGTTTAAATTTCAATAGAAAAATTATTTTGAAAACGTTTTTATAAGAAAAATATTCTAAACAAAGAAAAAGACAGAGTGCTCTCTGCCTTAAAAAGCTTATGTTGCCTTTATAACATATTTAGAAAGCATCCACAAGTTAAAGCCAACTGAAATCGTATAACCAGCGTATGTTGAAATAATAAAACTTACATAATCGAAATACGGAAGCAATACGATATTTAAAACTATCTTTACTATAATGCCAATACCTAATCCTAGCACTGTTTTCTGTTGCTGATTAATTCCTTGTAACATCGCAGCTGTTACTGTAAAAAGCGAAAATAGTATACAGGCAGGAGCATAATACTGTAAAATAACTCTCCCCATCTCCGGATCATTTCCGGCACCAAATAAAAGAGTATATACTGGTTTTGCTAACAACATCATTCCAATCGCCGCTGGTACCGTAATACCTACTACTAATACATTCGTTCTCGTAAAATGTTTGTACAGTAACTTCACATTCCCTGCTGTATAGGCTTTTGTCATCTCAGGTACGAGAGACATACTAAAAGCAGTCGCAACGGAAACTGGGATGAGTACAACCATCTGAACAAGACCAATTATTGCATTTATCTTCTCCGCTTCTCCTTGCATATACCCTATTTGTATAAGTAGTTTATTAATTGTAAATGTATCAATCGTCTGATACAACGGAATTGCTAAACCAACCACAACAAACGGTATTGAATATGTAAAGAGCTCCTTATACAGTGAGAAGAAAGATTTCGTTGTTTGCGGTATACTTGCCATCTCTTTTTTCTTTAAGTGCTTTCTCCTCCTTATGTAATACGCACTTAGAACTGTTAATCCACCTATCGCTCCCATAAAAGCACCGAACGTTGAAATACCAACAGCTAGCGAGACAGAAGCTTTTAAAATATATAAAACGACAAAGCTTCCTATTAAAATGGTTAAGACCCGAAAAAACTGCTCAACAACTACACTTAAAGCAGAAGGCCCCATCGATTGAAACCCTTGAAAGAATCCCCTTAATAAACTCATTACCGGTACAAGTATTAACGCAAAACTTACAATTTGGATATTAGTAGTGACCGCTGCTACACTATTCCCTGTTTGATCATTTCCATCGATTACAAGTTTAGCTAAATGTGGAGCTAATATATATAGCGTAAAACATGAGATTACTCCCATTATTAACATAAAAAAGATACCGCTCTTTAGCACTCTCTTAACCGTATGATAATCATTCAGTTGATCATATTTTGATACCATTTTTGAAACGGCAAGTGGTAGTCCCATCGTCGCAATGCTGAGCATAATCGTATATGGGCGATAAGCATACGTGTATAAAACGTACCCACTCGTACCGACCATTGCTGTAAACGGTATAACATATATAAATCCTAACATTTTAGATATCATCGTTGCCATCGTTAAAAATATCGTTCCACGTATAAACGGTGACCCTTTCATCACATTCCTCCGCTACGCTTTATTATTACACATTATGGACAACTCCTTTTTTTTAGAACCGAAACAAATAAAAAAGCCAATGAAAAATCATTGACTTTAACGCGCTGCTTTTTTCTTTTTTAAATACTTTAAACCGAAGTATAGAGCAACAAAGAGAACAGCTCCTATAATTATGTAATGTGTGTAATCAGATGCATACTCTTTAATGTGTCGCCAATTTCCACCAAGCTTTTCACCTAAGTATATAAATAGTATTGACCATGGAATAATCGCAACTACTGTATATAGTGTAAATAGTTTTAACGGCATTTTAGCTAATCCTGCTGGAATAGAGATTGCATGACGTACGACTGGGATAAAGCGTGCAGAAAAGATTACTCCTGCTCCGTAACGCTTAAACCAACCTTCTGCTATGTCTAAATGGTGTTTATTAATAAGTAGATATTTCCCATATTTCTCTACAACCGGACGCCCTCCGTAATATCCAAGCCAGTATAAAAAGATTTGGGCTAAAGTACCACCAATAGTTCCGGCGATAACTGCACCAACAAAACTAATTTTACCATCCGCTACTAAAAATCCAGCATACGAAAGTACAATTTCACTCGGGATAATTTCAATCATTAAAGCTAGCGCTACTCCAAAGTAACCTAAGCTTGCAAAAAATTGCAATAACTGATCTATTATGCTTGCTAACATTTTATTTTCTATCTCCTTTTTTCTTCACATACCATACCATCCCATTATTACATAAAGGTCGCATTCTGCCAATATCTTCATTTCAACAATATTATCGGCATAAGCATAATTAATCTATTAATGTTTCTTTTTGAGGTTCTTTCATGTAGGCAAACATTTCTTTAATTTGCTCTTCTGTATTTCTAGCAATCGATAAATTAGGCAATTCATTCTCACCAAAAAACTCCACATCTTCTGTTTCAATACTAGTTTTCTTTTCGCCACCAATAATCTTACAGCTAATAAAAATTTTATATACGTGTGTTGCTGAAGGCGATGGTTGATGTTTTTCTTTATCAAATATAGCGAGTAGATTAAAATCATCTACTTCATAACCCGTCTCCTCTAAAACTTCTTTTGCCGCTACTTCTGTTGGCGTATAACCGATATCGGCCCATCCACCTGGTAATGCCCATTTCCCATCACTTTTTTCTTTCACAAATAATAACTTTTCATTTTGAAAAACGACTGCTCTTATATCAACTTTAGGTGTTTGATAGCCTGTCTCACTTGCAAATAACTTCTCTACTATTTCCCAATCTGTCTTTGTGTAATGTGACATCATTGAAATGGAAATATCTCGTAATTGTTGGAAACGCTCTATATCATACACATCTTTAGAATACGTTAAACCCGCTTGGGCTATAGCTTGTATTTGTTTTACCCAATCAATCCATTTTACCGTCATGTTTCCACATCCCCCATACTCTTTTAAGTGAATAGTAAGTCAGTTTTGTTGATACATCTTTATTATACAAAAAAAGAGATTGATAATGTTCCAATCTCTTTCAAAATTAATCCAATTCATGTAAGTGGTCTTGTATATACTTTCTTCTTTTATTTATATATTCATCGATCATATCAGCTTCTTGATCAAATGTTTCTAATTTTTCTTTCATATATGGATCTTGTAGTAAATATGGACGAATCGATTCACACAAACTTTCAACTTTCGGCATCATAAATGAAACGGTAAATTGTTCTTCTAATATTTCTTCCAAAATACTTCGGTATTGCTTTCTAAATACAGGTATATCTAACAATCTTGCACTTAACGTGTTATAACCTTGAATACGAATATATTCATGATTAAGTGGTCTCCCTTGGACATCTCGCCCCCAAGTCGCATCATAATCCCACGGTATCACTTCAAATAAATTCGTTTCATCGTTATGATATAGTGCATAGTTATGAACGAAACCATCAAAGTTTTGTGTAAAAATAATGCCAGCTAACCATCGTAAATATTTATCAACATGCAAAAACTTCCCAATTTCTTTTTCATAAGATTCCCTCGACAAAGTATTCGCTTGGAATACAAATTCACTCAATTGTTCTTCACTATTTTTATTCGAATATTTAAATTCATAACCCGCAAATAGCTCGGTCTTAACATCTTTATCTCTCTCACTCATTAAAGAAAAATTCGCATCATCATCTATCGCATAATAAATAGAACCACTTGGTAATCCTCTATTTTTCAAAAAGTTTTCATCAACTGATTCTAACTGTAAATATACACCTTGAATTTGACCATTAATTTTTATAAACACATGTTGTGATTTTGGTGAAAGTACACCAATATCATGAAAAAAATCTAACGATAATTTATTTCGTATAAGAGACGGATCCATAAACTCAGAATTTAAATGAATCTCTTTCGCACCTTGAAATTTTTTCGGTTTATAAAACATAACATGATAAGACTTTTTCTCAAATTCACGAATATGAGCACCCCGGTATACGATATCAATATCATACTTCTTTTTTCCATAAGTTAATTTTGCTGGCACTGGACTATCTGACCAAATGTCTTTTTTCAATTCCACTAAGTACATTGGATGAATAAAAAAATCATATGAAGGCAGCATGTTTTCTCATCCCTTCTCAGTTCTCTTCATTCAATGTATGCGCCTTGTCTTGTCCATACATCCGCTATCAACTATTTATATAAAATTACACTCTTGTCCTGTTCAGAAAGACTTCATATCTCATATCATGTTAAGGAAAAAGAATACCTTTTCAACTTAATACATGATAAGGAGGATTTCTATGAAACGTGATATTAGAAAAGCGGTTGAAGAAATCAAAAGTGCTGGGATGGAGGATTTCTTACACCAAGATCCAAGTACTTTTGAGTGCGATGATGATAAATTCTCTCATCATCGATGTACAACAGGATGTAAATGTACAACTGGGGGTAAATGTCCAAGAACAAGATGTACTCGCGTGAAACATTGTACGTTCGTTACAAAATGTACGCATGTAAAAAAATGGACATTCGTTACGAAATGTACTCGTGTACGCGTTCAAAAATGGACGTTCGTTACGAAAGTAACGCGTAGAAAAGAATGCGTTTTAGTTACAAAACGTACTCGCAGAAAGCATTGTACTTTCGTTACAAAATGCATACGCTTTGAAAAGAAATTTTTCTGGACAAAACGCAGTTTCTGTAAAAAATGCGAATTCTTCCCTCACGGACACGGTAGATCTTGCGATGATGATTGTGATCATGGTAAAGACTGTCACGATGACGGGCATAAGTGGAATGATTGCAAAGGCGGACATAAATTCCCATCTTGCAAAAACAAGAAATTCGATCACTTCTGGTATAAAAAACGTAATTGCTAGTTTTTATGCCTACAAAAAAAGGCCGTTTTGCGGCCTTTTTTACGTTTATTGAAAATGACTTATATCTGCAAATTGCTTCACTGCACCTTTTCCTTCTTCAAATTCTATTATACTAAGACTAGCACTATGCATAAATGGATCATCCCATACATTTTCTATTTCAATACCCGCAAAATGTCCTACAAGTAATTTTGCCGCTGCCGCATGGGAGACAATTAATATACTTTCTCCTTTATGCTTTTCTAAAAGGAACTGTATCCCCTCCATTACCCTATTTTGAACAGCCTCAAAATTTTCTCCTGATGTGGATTGAAAAAGATGTGGCTCATACCAAAATAACTGTATTTCGTCTGGGTATTGGCTTTCTATATCATCAATTGTCTGTCCTTCCCATTCACCCATGTTAATTTCATAGAAATGCTCATCCGCGATTATCGGTATATCACGATCGCCCTTTATTAACTCTGCAGTATGTAGGGTTCTTTCACTTGGACTACTATAGATCGCATGGATAGATAAATCTTTCATTCGGTCTCCTAATTGCTTTGCTTGTAACATACCATTTTCAGTTAAAGCAGAATTTTTCCGCCCTTGCATTCGTTTCGCTACATTCCATTCCGTCTCACCGTGCCTTGTTACATATACAGTTGTTTTCATTTCACATTCCCCCTTACCATGTTGGCCGCAATTCCCACGGTTCTACTCGTCCTACAATCCATTCATCACATTTACTCTCAATTCCTTTTATTACCCCATCCGATATTTCTTCATAGGTAAGCCATCTCCCGTATGTATCTTCTAATATAAAACCTAATATTATTCTATGGTAGCTACATCGCGTACCACCTATTTTTTGTGCGGGTATACGCGACGCTTTACTACCTAAAATATGAAAAACGTTGTATGTTTCAGACGACAAGTCTAATTCTTTACAAACGAGTGATAACGCATCCTTTGCGCTTGCGTGTATCCATGCGACAACTAATGTTATTGGGCCATTCCTCTCAATTGTACGTTTAATAGCTAACTTTACATCTTCATCATTATGATAATCTAACGGAAGGCATGTGATACTTTCTGGTGTAGCACTCTCTCGCTTAACATTTTCTAATTTCCCTTCATCTCTTCCAATAATGGAAACATGAAACCCTTGCTCACAAAGCCACATAGAAACTCTCTTTAGCATTCCTGTTCCACCAATTACTAGCACATGCAACGTCTTCTCCCCTTAGTAAAATGTTATATGAGGTTTATCTTCCCTATAATAATTAAGTCGGTCTTGCAATGTCCCTGAATGAAATTCAAACTTATGGCCGTCTGGATCAACAAAATATATAGACTCACAATCCCTTACATCTCGTTCTCTTCCTTGTAAAATATGAACATCGTTTTCTTCTAATCTCTGCAGTAGACGTTCAAAGTCTTTCTGTTCAACTGAAAACGCAATATGCGTATAAGATTGATGAATCTCATTTCTCGGAATATGTGTTTCTTCATTAAGTGCTACCCATACCCCACATATATTAAAATATGCAAGTTTTCTCCCTTTAACTAATAATTCTCCTTCTAGTACTTTTTCGTAAAATGTAATAGATTTTTCTAAATTAGACACTGAAAAACAAAGATGATTGATTCCCTTTACCAACTCTAATTCCTCCTATACAAATAAAAGATAAGTGAAAATTCACTCATCTTTTATTATACTATTTCTTTGTAACATATGCCCATTTATAACTGAAGTCCCCACCAAACGTATGATTCGCAATACCTTTTACGTATGGTTTCTCTAAGTAAGCCGTACTTTGTTGGTACGTAGGAGAAATGGCAGCATCTTGACCAATTAAGATTTTTTCAGCTTCTGCAAGTGCATTCCAGCGTGCTTTATCATCTTTTAATAGCTCTCCTTTTGATTTCGCTACTAAATCATCATACTTCGGGTTAGAATAATCCATTTCATTAAATGAACTTCCAGTAACAAACATATCAATATAAGTCATTGGATCTGGATAGTCCGGACTCCATGCTGATAATGAGAATTCATATTCAAATTTCTTTTCTAACTCTAGCTTCTGCTTATATGGTTGTTGTTTCAAATTCACTTTAATACCAGGTAAATTCTTCTCTAACTCTTCTTTAATAAAGTCGCCCACTTTTTTACGGCTACCGTTATCATCATTTAGAAATTCTACTGTAATTGTATCTTGGCCAAGTTCTTTCTTCGCCTCTTCCCATAATTTTTTTGCTTTTTCTGCATTGTCTTTACTATCACGGAAATTTTTATTTACAGAACGGAAATCTTTCCCATCTGGTCCTGTCGTAAATTTTTCAGGTACTAAGAAATATGCTGGTAATGATCCGTCATTTAAAATAACATTTGCAATTCCTTTTTTATCATATGCCAGATCAATCGCTTCACGAACTTTTTGGTTTTTGAACGTTGCATTTTTTTGGTTAAAGCGCAAGAAATACATACGTGGATCTAACTTCGTTTTAAATTCATCTGGCTTATTCTTTTTATATTTATCAACAAATTCAGAACTTAAAATAACACGGTCCGCTTGATCACTATCATATAAATTTACTCCCGTGCTCGTTTCCTTCACAATATTTACATTAATTTCTTCTAACTTCACAGTATCTTTATCCCAATAATTAGGGTTTTTCTTTAACTGATAACTTCTTTCATGTTTCCATTCACTCATCGTAAATGGTCCATTGTATAATAGTTTATCTGCTTCTAATGCATATTTATCCCCTTGTTCTTTCACATATTTTTCATTTAAAGGGAAAAATGTAGGGAATGAAGTAAGCTCAAGGAAATATGGTGCTGGCTGTTCTAATTCTACTACTAACGTTTTATCATCCTTCGCTTTCACTCCTAATTGATCTAGCGGTAATTCTCCTTTATTTACTTTCTGTGCATTTTTCACATCAAATAAAATAAATGCATACTCTGCAGCCGTTGCTTTATCTAATGCGCGTTGCCATGCATAAACAAAGTCTTGCGCTCGAACTGGATCACCATTAGACCACTTTGCGTCTCGTAATTCAAATGTATATGTCTTTTTATCCTCACTAACCTTCACATCTTTTGCCATACCTGGAGTTGGTTTATTATCCTTATCTAAACGATATAACCCTTCCATTGCATTTACAAAAGCACGGAATGATACAGAGTCTGTTGATTTTGACGTATCCATTGAAGGAATTTCTGCTGTTTCTAGTAAGTTTAATACTTGCTTCTCTGCTGCTCCCTTACCTGCTTCTTTCTTCGTTGTAGATGCCTTCTCCCCATTTCCGCAACCTGCAACTAATACACTAGTCGATAATGCAACTGCAGCAATCATTGTTACTTTTCTTTTCATTCTTCCTTCCCCCAATCTATATGTATAAATGAAAGCCAGTATAATATATATTATTATACAAAAGATTCAGATTATTTCAAATATTATTTTTGTACAGTAAAAAAAGAAGCTGATAGAACACTCTTCTATCCACTTCTTTTTCTATTTCTTTTACTTGTAATCCATCCTCTATATCAAATGGGTTTTGAACTTTAAATATTTCGTCCATTATCTTCAAAAATTCTTCCTCATTTTTAGATTCGCCGTTAATCGTAAGTGAGTACGGCTCAATCTCACCCAATTTATAATCAACAACAAATTGGATTTTCACCTTCTTCCTTGGCATATCAGGACTAACCCCTTGGAATTCTACTAATTCTAATCCTTCCGTTCCACGATAATATATCCAACCTGGATTTCTAAAGTAACTTTCAAACGATTCACCAATGGAAAAGAACGGATATTCATAAAGCGAGCTTGTACGAACTTTTTGAATAATATCTCGATCTGTCGGGAAAAAGAAATGGCTGAAAAAGATACTAGCAACCGCTAAAATCGTAACGATTGTCGCTCCTACATTACTCGTTCCACCACTATCACGAATGAGATAGTTTTCAACCGATGCATCTTGAATTCCCCGTGCTTTTATTCGATATATACGTCTTTCTGCAAATTGATAATATAATCCATTTGCAAAAATCCCCATCCCAAACAGAATAAAAATGAGTAACAGAAACGTAAGAGGCACCATATTAATGATTGGTAATGCTACGTTGAAGCCCATATAATAAGAAAACGCATCACATGCTACTAATAACAGTAAAAATAATGCTGCAGGTACATAATACTTACGATATCCAAGCCAACCCACATTGAAAATAGCAGCCCAACCATTCCAGCTCCACCTAGCAATCCGCTTATCCTCAAGTTCCCATTTCCTTTTGTAATACCGATATTGTCTACCTACATATACTTCTAATTCCTTGTCTATTAGCGAGCATCCTTCACCTTGTTCAGTATGCAAAGTCCGCTGGCAACTTTCACAATTCAACCGATCTCCCTCGCAAATTTGCCCACAATTTATACATTTCAAAACAATCCCTCTTCCCATCCATACGTCATTTCAAAATACCTTCGTGATTTAATAACCACTCTTTCCTCCATAAACCGCCCGCATACCCAACAAGCTTCCCGCTCTTTCCTATTACACGATGACACGGAACGATAATTGAAATTGGATTACGACTATTTGCTCCTCCTATCGCTCGTACAGCTTTCGTATTTCCGACCTTCTCTGCAATATCTAAATATGAAGCACTTACGCCATAAGGGATAGTATAGAGCACATCCCATACATTTTTTTGAAATGCTGTTCCCTCAGCAGACAGTGGGACCGTAAACTCTCTTCTTTTCCCCTTAAAATATTCATCTAGCTCATTTATACATTGATCTATCATTTCATTTTTATGTTCTTCTTGTCTCTCATCAACAAATATAACAGACGTAATTCCTTTATCGTTCGCTGTAATTTCCAGCAAGCCTAATTCACTTTCATAATAAGCCTGGTACATATGTCATCCTCCAATTCAATTCATATTAATTATTGTAACACGAATAGACAAAATTTTTCGTATAAGCGTTTTATTAGGGAAACAAAAACAAGAATGATAAAATGTAAGAAAATTAAATCTAGGAGGCTATTGGATGAATTCTGAACTTTTTTCACCTTATACAATTAAGGACGTTACATTAAAAAACCGTATCGTTATGTCACCTATGTGCATGTATTCATCAGAAAACGAGGATGGCCAAGTAACTAATTTCCATCACGTTCATTACGGAACAAGAGCTGCTGGTCAAGTTGGTTTAGTTATGATCGAAGCAACAGCCGTGTTACCTGAAGGAAGAATTTCTAATAAAGACCTAGGTATATGGGATGATAGCCTAATTGAAGGCTTACATAAAACGACAACTTTTATACATGATAACGGCGCAAAAGCCGCCATTCAACTTGCTCACGCCGGAAGAAAAGCTGAATTAAAAACGGATGCTCTCGCTCCATCCGCAATTCCGTTTAATGAAACTATGAAAATCCCAGTAGAAATGAGTATACAGCAAATAAAAAAGACCATATTAGCTTTTCAAGAGGCTGCAATGCGATCCAAACAAGCTGGATTTGACGTTATTGAAATACACGGCGCTCACGGTTATCTTATTAATGAATTTCTTTCTCCACTTTCTAATAAACGGACTGATGAATATGGAGGTTCACCTGAAAATCGCTATCGTTTCTTACGTGAAATCATTGACTCAATAAATGAAGTTTGGAACGGACCGTTATTTGTTCGTATTTCAGCAAACGATTATCATCCTGACGGTTTAACGGTTCAAGATTACGTTCCATATACAAACTGGATGAAAGAACAAGGAGTAGATTTAATTGATTGTAGTTCTGGAGCTGTTGTTCCGGCACACATCGATGTATATCCCGGGTATCAAGTGCAATATGCTAAACATATTAAAGAACATGCTAACATTGCAACTGGGGCTGTTGGTTTGATTACGACTGGAGTACAGGCAGAACAAATTTTAAATAATAACGAAGCAGATTTAATTTTTATCGGACGTGAGTTACTTCGCAATCCTTACTTTCCAAGAATAGCCGCCAATGAACTTAGCTTTGAGTTAGAAGAACCGTATCAATACAAACGAGCACCGGGGAAAATCATTACAAATAAATAAAACCGAGAAGTCATTCTTCTCGGTTTTATTTATTCTATCGTTGTAATTTCATTTGAATTATAAATATGGATACCCGATTCTTCTCGCAATGCAGTTATATACATTCCTTTCGCCACATCTTTAGCTGAAATAGGTTTATACTTTTTGAAAGCCCCTTTAAATATAAAAGGAATGATACGAGATAACTTTTCAGCCATTCGTTCACCGAAACGAAATTCTTGTCGATTTCCTACTAATAAAGATGGCCTAAAAATGTGAATACCACCAATGACTAACTTTTGTAATTCCTCTTCCATTCTCCCTTTAACTTGCGAATAAAAGAAAAACGATTTAGGTTTTGCTCCCATTGAAGACACAACAAGGAAATTTTGTACCCCTTGTTTTTCAGCTAAACAAGCAGCTCGTAACGTATATTCATAATCTACCTTTTTGAAATTTGCCTTTGTTTTTGCTTTTTTGATTGTTGTTCCTAGACAACTAAATACGTCATCTACAGCAAAAAACTCTTTATATTCCTCTAACATCGAAAAATCTATTTGCTTTTGCTGTAACTTTTCATGTTGCCATTGCATTGGTTCCCTTACAAAAATAGTAACCGAATCGTAGTAATCTGATTCAAGTAATAGACGCGTTATCTCTTGTCCAACTAAACCACTTGCACCAAGTACTAACGCTGTTCGCTTATTCATATATGCATATACCTCTTATTTTACTTTTCTCTCCTTCAGTAAAATACAACTTTTAGGAGTTTCCTGCTCTCATTTTACCACAAGTAAAGCACTATGCGTACGCATAGTGCTTTACTCACTCTTTTTTCTCATCTTTCTCTCGCAATTTTGTTACTGTTGATGCATCTCCTAAATTACTTATTAATCTTCTTAAAAAAATTAAGACTAATGCTAATGGTAATACTACCGCTAATATCAATAAAATAGCTTCCATTAAGTAACCCAAACACTCATCCCCCTCTACACCCTCCTTTCAAATATATGAACGTAGCGTTGTCACATATGCATGCATTCCTAAAAATAATACATCCAAATTTGACAACTTTATAACAAAAACAAATCGGAATGATTATTATTTATTGCAACTTTATAAAAGATGTATTATACTAAGTTCGCAAACTAAAACGTAATTATTCCGTTTTGCATTAAAATGATATTTTTCTTCTATAATTGGGGAAAATATATCCGTAAAAAAAGAAAAGAGGAGAACTTCATGCCTAAAAGATTGACTATATTTTCATTCTTACTTATTTTCACTTTAATTTTTACTGGCTGCTCAAATAAAAAAGAAGGTAATGCCAAGAAAGACGGAAAGCTAACTGTTTATACTACTATTTTTCCTCTTGCAGATTTTGCAAAAAAAATTGGTGGCGACTATGTAACTGTTGAAGCGATTTACCCACCTGGTGCAGATTCACATACATTTGAACCAAGTCAAAAACAAACAGTACAAGTTGCAAAAGCAGATTTATTCGTTTATAACGGTGCTGAATTAGAACCATTTGCTGAAAAAATGGAAAAAGCATTACAAAAAGAAAATGTTAAAATTGTAAATGCATCAAAAGGTATTGAACTGCGTACTTCTACTGAAGAAGAGCATCATGATCACGGAGACGGTCATAAAGAGGATGAACATCATCACGATAAAGACCCACACATTTGGTTAGATCCTACTTTAGCAATGAAACAGGCAGAAAAAATTAAAAATGCACTTGTAGAATTACAACCTGATCATAAACAAGAGTTCGAAAAAAACTTCGCAGCACTTCAAACAAAATTTACTGATTTAGACGATCAATTTAAAGCAGCAGTTGCGAATGCAAAAACGAAAGATATTTTAGTTTCTCACGCAGCTTATGGATACTGGGAACAACGCTATGGCCTGAAACAAATTGCTATCGCTGGTATTTCAGCTTCTGATGAACCATCTCAAAAACAGCTTGCTGACATTACAAAAACAGTAAAAGAACATAATCTACAATATATTTTATTTGAAACATTCTCTACACCAAAGGTAGCGTCCGTAATTCAAAAAGAGACGGGTACAAAAATTTTACGCTTAAATCACTTAGCTACTATTTCTGAAGACGATGCGAAAAATAATAAAGATTACTTCACTTTAATGGAAGAAAACGTAAATACATTAAAAGAAGCTACTAACTAATCAAATTTTTAAAAGAAGCTGAATATGTCATTCAGCTTCTTTTTTATTTGTTCTTACTTGACTTGACCAAAATAACAAGTAAAATTATCCATATTAGCTTTTAAGCTATATTAATTTAGAAGGTGAGTTGGAATTATGACTCTTCACATTTGTGAAGTTACAGCAAAAAATTGGCGTTCGGTAGCTGCTTTAAACGTCGCAAAAGACCAGCAGCAATTTATTGAAAGCAATGCGTTTTCTCTAGCAGAAGCATTATATGAGGGAAACGGAACGTCAGTAGGTTTATATGATGGAGAAACACTAGTAGGATACGCAATGTATGGATGGTATTGGGAAAAACGTAAAAGTGTGTGGTTAGATCGCTTTATGATTGACGAGCAATATCAAGGAAAAGGATACGCAAAACGTTTCCTTCGCATACTCATTCAATTCTTACAAGATAAATTTGAATGTAAAATAATTTATTTAAGTTTACATCCAGACAACAAACTCGCAATGGGATTATACGAGTCATTTGGTTTCCGTTTAAATGGTGATATTGATGACGAAGGTCCAGTTGTAGGTGTTGTAATGGAGTTACTATTAGATGAACATACAAGCCTGTGAAAACGGGCTTTTTATTATCCTTCGTCTTTTGCAATCTAGCATTTTTCCATAGGGTACTTAGTTAATTCCAAAAAATAAGCCTGCAATATATGCAGACTTATTTCACACACTCCTCAAAATGTTCTTGGAACCATTCTTTATTAATATCTTTTCCGATAAACACGACTTCACTTACTCGTTCTTCGCCCTCTTGCCACTCTCTATCGTATGATGCAGCAAACAATGTATGCACACCTTGGAAAACGATACGTTTATCTACTCCATCAATCGATAAAATTCCTTTGTAGCGATATAAATATTCACCTAGTTCTTGAACGACAGCTGACATCCATTCATTTAGTTTTTGTAAATCTAACGGACGTTCTTCACGCAGTACAAACGATTTTACACCTTCTAGATGATTATGCTCTGTATGGGGATAAATTTGTAACGTATCTTTCGTTTTAAACGTCTGAATTTGTAGTAACGATTGAATATCCACATCACAGTTAGTCGCCTCGATTAACTTTGCAGTTGGGTTAATACCTTGCAGTTCCTGCAAGAGATTTTCCTTTTCACTTTCACCCACTAAATCTAATTTATTTACTAAAACGACATCAGCAAATGCAATTTGTTCCTTTGCTTCTAGTCCTTTTTCAAAATGTTTATGTATATGATAACTATCTACTACTGTTACAACGCCGTTAATTTGGTATGCAGATTGAATAACAGGATCTAGAAAGAATGTTTGAATAATCGGACCTGGATTTGCAAGACCAGTCGTTTCAATTACTAATCCATCAAAATCCATTTTCCCTTCTGCTTTTACGTCCAGTAATTGTTTTAAAGCGACGAGTAAATCTTCACGTACAGTACAACATAAACATCCATTCGTCATCTCCATAATCTCTTCTTCTACATTCATAATCAACTGATTATCAATACCAATTTGCCCTATTTCATTTACGATCACTGCTAATTTCTGACCGTGATTCTCTGATAAAATACGATTTAATAATGTCGTTTTTCCTGACCCTAGAAAACCCGTTAATATTGTTACTGGAATCATCCATTACATCTCCTTATAGCTATATGTTTCTACATTATAGCATATAGAGAAAATCGTTTTTGTAGCAAAACATATTTGTTGTATGTACGATACTGTAACTATATAATAATATGTAGCAAGAAAGCCTTTTCAAAAAATGATTCATTCATCAAGGAGGTACTTATAATGGAACGAGTTCAAATGGCCGAAACACTAGAATTTTCTCGTATTATTCAAGGTTTTTGGCGTTTAGCAGAATGGAATATGACAAAGCATGAGTTACTTTCTTTTATGGAAGCTTGTATGGATATGGGAATTACTACTTTCGATCATGCTGATATTTATGGCGGCTATACGTGTGAAGGATTATTTGGAGAAGCGTTACAACTCAAGCCTTCCTTACGCGAAGACATGCAAATTATCACAAAATGTGGAATCGCTCCCCCATCACCAAAATTTCCAGAGCGATATGTTGCGCACTACAATACTAGTGCTGAACATATAATAAAAAGCGCGGAAGACTCATTACAAAACTTACATACAGATTATATTGATGTACTGCTCATTCATCGCCCTGATCCATTTATGGATCCAAATGAAGTAGCAGAAGCGTTCTCACGCTTAAAGCAAGAAGGAAAAGTCCGTCACTTCGGTGTATCTAACTTTTTACCTTCACAGTTTAATATGTTAAGTTCTTATTTAGATTTCCCGCTCATTACAAATCAAATTGAAGTATCTGCGATGCAGCTTGAACATTTCGAAAAAGGGACAATTGATTTATGCCAAGAAAAGCGAATCAATCCTATGATTTGGTCGCCTCTTGCTGGCGGAGAAATCTTTACTGGTCAATCAGAACGTGCCATACGTGTACGTGAAACGTTACAAAAGGTTGCCACTGAACTAAATGTTACTAGCATCGATACAGTTATGTATGCATGGCTGCTTGCTCATCCAGCTAACATGATGCCAATCGTTGGATCTGGTAAACTAGATCGTGTTAAAACAGCCGCTCTTGCTACAAAAGTTAATTTAGATCGTCAACAATGGTTTACAATTTTCGAAAGCTCTAATGGACATCCTGTACCATAATACACAAAAAGAAGAGCTGTTTCTTTACAGCTCTTCTTTTTCATATGTATTTCTAGTCATGGCAAATACACACATATCCCTTAACCCATTTCCATCTACCGCTACACTCGCACTTTCCAATGTACCTTCTAACTTAAATCCTAATTTCTCAGGTATCGCTCTACTCTTCTTATTTAAAGAATCACATCGAATTTCTACGCGGTTTGCTTTCAGCTCAGAAAAAGCATAATCCGTTATACCCTTTGCAGCCTCTACCATATAACCCTTTCCACTAAACCTTGAATCAATCCAATACCCAATTTCAAATTGAGGTATATCCCAATTAATACGATGCAATCCAGCTGATGCAATAAATTCACCTGTTTCTTTCGAAAAAACTAGTAATCTTAAATCCTCACGCTGCAAAAATTGAATATGCGATTTTCTAATGCTCACTTCTACTTCTTCCTCTGTTTGCTCTTTTTGTGCAAAAACCATCCAAGGTTTTAATTCTTTCATAGAAGCTTGAATTGCATCGTATACAGCTTTACCGTCACCCGGTTTCGGCATTCGAATAAATAGCCTATCAGTATAAAATTCAGAAGGAAAATCGAATAATAACGGATTCACTTTCAACACTCCTTTTAATTCTTTTATATATAATAATATCCATCTCAAACCATACAGTAAAGAAATTTCTGAATTTTACACATTTTAATCATTTACCTCTACCGCTACACGAACTCCAGATTCAATTGCACCTTGTATCCATCCGTGATATAACGTTGTATGATCACCTGCAAAGTATAATCTCCCCTCTGGTTTTATAATCGCTGGTTGTAGCTCAGATTCTTGCCCTGCCTGAAATAGCGCAAACCCTCCAAGTGCATATGGATCCAATGTCCAACTTTTTGATATGCCAGACATGAACTCATCATATACTTGACCGCCTAGTATTGTCGCTAAATTTTGTAGTGTGTAATAAATACGATCACCTTTTGATAACCCATCCCATAACACCGCATCATAAGACCATGTATAGCTTCCTAACATCATAGCAGGCCCTTTTTCTCCAATTCCGTGACTTGGATAATAGGCGTAACGAATTGGTAAATCCGTTATAATCCTGCCACCTAACTGTCCTTGTTCTTCCCAAAATCGACTTTTAAATTGAATTCCTATTTTTGTCGCTGGCATATAATGCAATTCACGAATTGCTTTCCATTTTTCATGAGATATAGAATCAAATGGATCTACTTCCACAAAGCGCATTGTCGAAAATGGAATTGTAATAATAACTAAATCCCCTGTAATACTACTATATTCAAAAGTTTCCTCGTTTCGATAAAAAGCTGTCACACCATTATCGTGTTGATGTAGCTTCATTAATTTTTGATTATATATAATATTTTCTTCTAATTGTGGTAAGAAAGACTTTGGTAATCTATCATTTCCGCCTACTATTTCACAAAATCCACTCTCCTCCTGCATAATGTATAAAAAGCGTAGTGTCTCAACAAATGACCTTTCCAAAAAACCTTCCAAATCTAATAGAACACCGATCATCTCAATTGTTACTGGCGAGAAATACGTATTATATTGATAAGGATGATACTTTAAAAATTGTCCTGTAGAGTACCTCCCAAAATCCTTTACTACAACATCCCAGTTTTTCTCTGGGTTCTTTTTTATAAAATTTATAATGGGCTGTACCGCTAACAATAATAGCTCCTCAGACGTTTTTCCGACTTCATTCATTTCTACAGGATACTTTAATATATTTGGATCTTTTTCGTATTGTTTTAATGTCGTTTTCCGGCCATTTACGAAAATGATATCAGTCTCATTCCTATTAATAAACGGGCTCACCTGTAGCCCAAATTTTCTTATATATGCCATCGTTAATGTGTGCGAATACGGAATTCTCATTGCCCCAACATCTAAATATAATCCGGTATCTTCCATTCTAACCGTCTCTATGCGGCCACCTACCCGGTTGTTTGCTTCAAAAATCTTCACATCATGTCCTGCAGCCTTTAATAATGATGCCGAAACCAACCCAGCCATACCAGCCCCTACTACGATAATTTGCTTCGGGTTCGTCGTCTTCTTTAATCCTTTATTTATAACTTTTAACGTTTCATCCATGTCAGTGTTATACATTATATCTTTCTGCACAATTCCACCCCTTACTTCATAAAGTGAAACTATAATCAGTGGGGGTTCTTCCCCCACTGATTATTAGTTGACCAATCGGGCTTTTATGGACAGTAAAACTCCCACCTAACTTCTTTGCTCCAGCCGAATTTTGAGGTGGGAGTTTTACTGCCCGTTAATGCGGGATAAAATGGGCATTAGTGGTTTAGTGCATTTTATTCATAAATTCCTATAAACATAACAACATAGCAAGTGGAATATTCACTAAAAGTACATAAGAGTTAGCTTTCACACCTCATCACGCTTCGTATAATATAGCAACGGCAAAGAAGGAGTGGTTGAAAATGAAACAAACTTACGACTACCACGCTACAAAGAAGTATTTAGAAGGAAAGAAACACCAACTATGCAACAAACTTAGTAGTAAACAACTATCTAAAAAAGAGCGTGAACAACTAAAACTTGAGATTGATAACTACGAATATATATTAAATTTAGTCGAAATGAATCATTATGAACGAGGCTTTCCTCGTTAAAAGTGGATAAGTGGTTTATCCATTTTTTATTTTGAGCATTTTATTACGCATTTTTCGTAAGTAAATATATAATAGGATGTACATTAAGATTGCGAGGTATATTCTATGATCAAATTAAGTGTGTTAGACCAATCCCCTATTTCAGATGGTAGTACAGCAGCCCAAGCTTTTTCACATACAGTTACACTTGCACAAGAAGTTGAAAAATTAGGATTCACACGTTTTTGGGTATCTGAGCATCACAACTCTGTCAGCCTTGCTGGTTCAAGTCCTGAAATACTTATTTCACATATTGCAGCAAAAACAGATCGTATGAGAGTGGGTTCAGGTGGTGTTATGTTGCCACACTATAGCCCATATAAAGTGGCTGAGAATTTCCGTGTTTTAGAAGCGCTTTATCCAAATCGTATTGATCTTGGTGTCGGCAGAGCACCTGGTGGTATGCCCATTGCAACTCGCGCACTTCAAGAAGGCAAAATGGTCTCACTTGATCAATACCCAGAACAAATTGCAGATGTTGCAATGTACTTACATGATCAAGTACCAGAAAACCATCATTATGCAAATTTAAAGGCTACTCCTGTCATTCCAACATCTCCCGAGATGTGGATGCTTGGTTCTAGCGGAGAGAGTGCAATGATTGCCGCAAAACAAGGTGCTTCTTTTGCATTCGCACAGTTCATTAACGGATACGGTGGCCCTGAAGTAATGAATGCTTATCAAGAACAGTTCCAACCTTCTTATTTAGGAGATAAACCAAAATCAATCGTCTCTATTTTTGTTATTTGCGGAGAAACGAATGAAGAGGCGGAAAAAATTGCTTCTAGTTTAGATTTATCAATCTTATTACTAGAACAAGGAAAGCGTACAACTGGTACTCCTTCTATCGAAACTGCACAAAATTATTCATACAGCGCTTATGATTTATTCCGTATAAAAGAAAATCGTCAACGTATGATCGTCGGTGATCCATCTTCTGTGAAAGAACAAATCGTAAACTTAAGCAAAGCGTACAATACTGATGAATTTATGATTGTCACAATTACTCATCGATTTGAAGATAAATTGAATTCTTATCGCTTACTAGCAAATGCTTTTCATTTATAATGACAAAAGGGAGATACATCAATTATGATGTATCTCCCTTTTTTACTACTTATTATTTTTGTCGTCTAAATATTCAATAGCTTCTTTTAATAGTTCATCAAAACCCTTAGGATAATCATGATTTAAATTGGGTACAACTTTAAACTCATATTCTATATTCTTATCTCTTAATAATTGTACAAATTGCTGCGTACATTCGAAACAATCTTCATCTTGATCCCCGCACACTATATATCCCTTTATATTTTTATTCTGTAGCACTCCCAACAACTCATTCCATTCTTCAATCTCTGGAAGCCACGGCGCCACAAAAATAAAACCATCTACATCTATATCTTTTTGTAAAATTGTATACAAAGCTACTCTTGCGCCAGCAGAAAAACCACCAATTATTACACTTTCTACTGTATGATTTTCTATAAACGTAACGTAATGCTCTTTTAATTCTTCTTTCCCTCTATGTATATCGTCCCAAACAAATCCATCTGAAAACTGAATTTGCGAAGATTGTGGTAAAGCTAACGTATAATCTTGTGTCAAAACAGATTTCCAATATGGTTCTATTATTTCTATATTTTCTTGATCCCCGTGCATTGCAATGAATAGTTTTCCTTCTTTATTGCTGTCTAAATATTTCACGTCTGCTCGTTCTGTTTTCTTTGCTAATTCTTCTCTTTCTTTACATAATTGAACCATTTTATGAAACTCTTCAAATTTATGTAGTGGTGTTAAATCATCGTCCGAAATTAAATACTCATTTCCGTACCAAAATCCATTGTCCATAATAGCTTCCTTCATTATCTGTAACGCTTCTTCTTCAAGCCCCGCTGCACTCGCTAGCGCATATTTAAAATTATATATTTGCGCTTTATTCCCCACTACACCTTTAGCATGCTCCATTATATAAGTGTACGCTTCCAAACTCCCTTTATTTGTGTAACAATGTAACGTTTCATTTAATAATTGAATGTAAGTCATACTATTTTCCATACACCCATTCCCCCGTAATCTTTTATAATATTTATTTCTCAAACCTTTATACCATTCTGTAATCACTGTATATAACTCACGCTAACAATACTTAATCATTACTTCTCTTCGTCCAATAAGTTTAGTATAAAGTTTAATAAACAGAAAAATCAATATTTTTAAAAACAAAAAAAGACAACAATATATTTATTGTTGTTCTCAATACATCTACCCACTCTTTTGTTTTTTTCTGTCCGGTTTACTTGAAACTAAATAATGTTTTTCTGAAATATATAGGTCTCTTTTTAATATACGCTTCAAATATGGTCCTAATTTTATCCCGCATATAAGACGCTCTTCACTACCTTCAACAAGTGGAAACATTTCTTTTTCTGTTACGTACTGATCTACTGCTTTTTGTACGATATCAATTTCTTTAACTAGGTTTAGATTTTCTTCTGTATGTTCAAATACCTCAAGCGTTTCCTTCGTAATAAGAAAACTATTTGTTGGAAATGCAAGTAAATACGGCTTTAACAAATCATAATTTACTGTATAATCATCATTTACTAATACTGTATAAACGATATTAGCATTCGTTTCTAGAAACTTAGCCATCGCTTGTTCTAATTCATCTTTCGTAATTTCACGCTCTTCTTTTCCAGTTCTGAAAAAGCGAAACATTGCATCGCCTCCTTTTTACTATATTATAGCATAAAAGAAAACTGAAAAATGACAAAAAAAGCCATTGAACGAATTTTTCAACGACTTTTTTCTTAATATACTTATATTTATTTTAAGAACGCACTTAGCATCCATACATGTTGTTCTAATGTTGTATGAATCGCTAACAACATGTCTGCTGATGTTTCATCGCCAGCTTCGCCAGCAACTTCCATACCTTCTTTTAATTCTTGAATAAGTGCAGAGTAATCATTCACTAATGTTTGCACCATTTCTTCTGCAGATTCCTTGCTTGTCCCTTCACTCACACTAGATGTTGCAAGATATTCTTTCATTGTCGCTAGCGGTTTACCTTCCAACGCTAAAATACGTTCTGCTAATTCATCAATATTTGTTCCAGCTTCATTGTAAAACTCTTCAAATTTCTCATGTAACGTAAAGAAGTGTGGTCCTGTCACATACCAGTGATAATTATGTAGTTTTACATATAACACATTCCAGTTTGCTACCTGCTTGTTTAATACTTCAACAACATTTGTTTTCGTACTCATACAATCCACTCCTCTTATCATTTCATAATGTTTATCTTTTCATAACCTAGTTACATGTTACCATACATTTCCTATCCTTTCGAACGATTGGCTCATATGTAACAAAGTTTTAACACCTTTAATACTTCCCTAATATCTTTTAATTCATGTATGTTTTCAAACACTTCATACGTCTAATTGTCCAAGCTCATACATATGCATAATAGTAAATCAAGCTCATCGTAGTAGAAAGAGGGATAACATGGACAATCAACAATGGCAAGTAGCAAAGAAGGTCGCTGCTACTTATATTGGAACAGTCGTTGGAGCTGGATTTGCTACTGGACGAGAAATCGTTGAATTTTTTACAGTGAACGGATTATATGGAACAATTGGCATATGTGTAAGTGGATTTTTTTTTATTTGGCTTGGCACAAAGATGATGTTACTTTCATCACAAATCGGTGCATTTTCAGCACAAGAATTTAACAAATATTTATTTGGGGATGTATTTGGCAATGTTGTAAACACACTATTATTACTCGTATTATTTGGTGTAACGAGC
Organism: Bacillus sp. BB51/4; assembly: GCF_008368845.1. Classification (NCBI taxonomy): domain Bacteria; kingdom Bacillati; phylum Bacillota; class Bacilli; order Caryophanales; family Bacillaceae; genus Bacillus; species Bacillus sp. BB51/4. The sequence goes on along the minus strand of NZ_QOSC01000013.1, from coordinate 121,669 downwards.
GTTATGTTATCAGGAGCTGGGGCGGTATTTGAAGAGCAACTTCGTTTACCAAGACAACTTGGTATTTTCATTATATTGATCGCCTGTCTGATTATAGGTAGTCGCGGATTACAAGGGGTTTTTGAAGTTAATACACTTGTCGTACCTATTATGATGATTTTTATTATCGGACTTGCTATTACAACTTTTTTTCACGGTACAACTCCTATTAGTGACACTATTCCTGCAGAAAGCTGGAATATGAAGTGGATTACTAGTCCTATTACATATGTCGCCTTAAATCTTTCTCTCGCCCAAAGCGTTCTCGTCCCGTTAGCCAGTGAAGTAAAGGATCGAAAGGCCATTTTATGGGGCGGTATTTTAGGCGGTGCAGGACTTTCTTTAATTTTATTATGTAGCCATTTAGCTATTTTATCAGTCGATCAATTTTATCAATATAATATCCCAATGGCTGAAGTCATAAGAAAATTCAATGCAACTTTTCACTTTTTCTTTGTTCTTATCATTTTCGGTGAAGTGTTCACAACTTTAGTTGGTAATGTGTTCGGAATGACAAAACAAATGCAATCCATCACCGGATGGAAAAGTAACAATATTATTTTCTTCATTTTACTAATTAGTTATTGCTTTAGTTACATTGGTTACAGTGAATTACTCCACATTCTATATCCTATAACTGGATGGGTCAGCATCATTTTACTGCCAATTATTGCTTTTAAACAACTTCAAAAAACATAAAAGAAGCATCCATGTTATCGGATGCTTCTTTTATGTTCATTCACAATCATCGCATACTTCCCAGTACGGCCCCATTTCGAGTGCTAAATATGGCTTTAATTGCAACCGAATCATCCGACTAGGCATACGCTCTAAAACGAATTGAATTCCTTCTTCCTCTTCGTCTAATTCAACTTTTGAAATCGCAATTCTTTGCATAGTAGAAATAGGCATTCCATCTTTATATAAAGTGATTTTCACCTCATCATATTCATTAAAATACAATTCAACACTCATTTGATTTTTCAACAGTTCATCAACAATTTCATATTTATCATTTCGTTCCTGGATTATATATTTCCAGCCGCCTCTACCTTCTTCTTTCGGAGCTGCTTGAAATAATGTCATCAAATCCTCGTATAGCATAAGATAACCCCTCTCTTACTAAAAAACGATGAGTATTTTATATACCCTTTATCTCTATCACTATCCATATGTATTGTACCATATATCGTCATTTTTACCGTATTCATTTGCTTCATAATTGCATGTAAAACACCTGATTCTCTTCATTATTATATGAATTGTCTCTCATTATATTTCTTAATATGCTTCTAACGCTTTCCAATCATATCAAACATAAGTAAATGCACTCTTTGTCCATCCTCCGCTTAGTATTTCCTTACAATAACAAAAAAGAAGAGTGACTTTTATCACTCCCCTTAAAAGAATTTCCCCGTAGCTACTAACGCTAATACTAGTATTAAAATTGTAAATAATAATGATACAATGAAACTAAAAATAGGTAATGCTTTCTTTTCATTCTTCTTAAAGAGTAACTTTAAACTAAGAAAGATGTTTACTGGTACAAGTATAAAATAAAAATATTTAACAATTTGCACCGAACTATTCGAAAGTGTTTTTAAAATAAACACTTCAATTAAAAAGACAATAAAAAATGAAATACTTAACCAAAATGAGACATAACTAAGCCAAGAATGTCTTTTGGTACCCCAATAAACTCCCATAGTAATCTCCTTTATTTGCATTTTATACGATTATAATTATACACAAAGCAAACAAATACCTCTATTTTTCGACAAATATTATACATGATATACCTTTAAACATCATAAAAATACTCTCTATCCCATTCCATGTTACATAATAAAAACAGACTACTCCAAAATCGCATACTGCTATTTTGGAGTAGTCTGTCCTCTGTTACACTTTAAATCTTTCAATTAACCCTTGTAACTCTTCAGCCATTTGAGATAATGTACCAGCCGCCGAACTAATCTCCTCAATGGACGCTAGTTGTTCTTCTGCTGATGCTGCAACGTTTTGAGTACTCGTCGCATTGTTCTGTGCTGTCATTGCAATTTGACCTACTGAAATAGACACTTCATTTGCACCTCTTGACATCCCATTAGCCGTTTCAACCATCGTTTTAATTTGATCTGCAATTTCATTTGTAGATAGTAAAATCTCAGTAAAGTTTTGCTTCGTTTCATTCGCAATAACAAGTCCAGATTGAACTTCTTCATTTACATGCCCCATAGATTTTACCGTCTTACTCATGTCATCTTGTATTTCACATATTAATTTACTAATTTCACTAGAAGATACACTAGACTTCTCCGCCAATTTACGTACTTCATCTGCAACAATTGCAAATCCTCTTCCGTGCTCTCCTGCTCTTGCAGCTTCAATTGCCGCATTCAAAGCTAGAAGATTCGTTTGATCTGCAATATTTTGAATGACTTCTAGTATGTCACCAATTTGTTTTGATTTATTATTTAGCAACTGTATAACTTCATCTGATTGTGAAACAGATTCTGCAATAGACTGCATTTGATTTACTGTTTTTCCGACTAGTTTCCCGCCATCTTCTGCTTTTTCACGAGTATGAGCAGAAGCGGTACTAATTGATGATGAACTATTTGCTACATGCTGAATTCCTTCTGTTACATCAAATAATAACATTGCACCATTTTCTACGCTCGTTGTTTGCGTTGTTGCCCCGCTCGATATTTCATCCATTGCCATTGTAATTTGCTCAGTCGCTTCACTCGCTTGTCTTACACTTGCCGTTAGCTCTTCTGATGATGCTGCAACATGTCCAGCCGAAGTATTAATTCTTCCAATTAACGTTCGCAATGCATCTGTCATCTCATTGAATCCTTTTGCAAGTTGGCCAATTTCATCATTAGAATGAATCTCGATTGTTTGCGTTAAATCTCCCTCACTTATTTCTTTAGAAGTGGCAACTAATCTTTTTAATGGCTTCGTTATAGAAAGTGTCACAAAATAAATAAGTGCTCCGCCTATAACTAATGAAATGAACATAACAATTAACATATTATAAAATACAGGCTGCGCAGCTTCAATTATTTCATTTGAGTACATCGTTCCACCGATTTTCCAACCTGTTTTTACATTTGTAGCAAATACCATTTGTTTTTCGCTGCCATCATACATATATGAAAAAGCACCATGGTTATCCTCATAAATTTTCTTCGCCCAAGAATCAGCTGCTTTTTCCCCAGATTTTTCTTGAGGATGTGCAATTATTTTTTGTTTTCCATCTAAAATGAAAGCATATCCCTTTTTACCGATATTGATTAACTTTGTTGTTTTTAATAAATTATCTAAACTTAAATCTATTGCTACAACACCGTTTTTATCTTCTGCTTGTTTTGCAATTGTTACGACAATATGTCCATTTCCTTGCGCCTTATACGGCTCAGTAACGACAATACCCCCTTGTTTTGCCACTGCATCTTTATACCAAGAACGTTCTGTTGGATCATAGTCTGCTGCCATTTGTATATTTGGTTCTTGCACAAATTTCTTATCATTCCCACCAACGTATACTTGTTCAACATCTTTATTCAAATTAATATATTGAGATAACATTTTTCTTAATTCATCTTGATTATCCCCTTGATACATATTACCTTGAATCACTCGTGCAAAATTATTTACATCGTTAAATTTCGCCTCAATCATTTGATTGATTAAATTATCTAATATTTTTATATTGTCGTGAGCACTGCTCGTAATTTGTGATTCAAAATTCTTTTTAGCTGTTTGATAAGACATGCCTCCAATAATAGAGACAGCCGCAATTAAAATGACAAAAAACGAAATTAGCAGTTTTTTTGCTACTTTCATATCACGAAACCAATTTAATAGTCTACCCATTACAAACCTCCTGCTTTTCAATTTCAATAGTTAAATCTAGCGAGTTGTAAACATTCCCCATCCCTAAATTATTATTTTCATAATCTATTACGATGAATACCTTGTAAAGTTTAAACAATTAAATTCCCTTTGTCTATATATTTGAATAATATTATTATAAAATTTACAAATGCAAAAAAAGCCAAAGGGAACCACCCTTTGGCTTTTCATATTTTTTTATGCTGTTTAGAAATCTTTTTCCACTTATCACGCTCTGCTCTCGCAAGAATAGCATCTTGTTTTCTCATAAAATACGCCAGTTCTCTTTGTAATTTTTTATAGCTTTGCAAACGATTTATCGTAATAATTCCGTTATCAATTGCATTATGCACTGCGCACCCTGGCTCATTTTCATGTTTACAATCCCTAAAACGGCACGTTTTTGCTAATTCTTCAATATCAGAAAATGTTGTTTGAATTGCATCGCTTCCTTCCCAAAGCTGTAGCTCCCTCATACCCGGAGTATCAATAACTAAACCACCACTCGGTAATCGGAACAATTCACGATGAGTTGTCGTATGCCTTCCTTTACTATCTTCCTCACGAATATCTCCCGTTTTTGCTACTTCAAGTCCTATGAGTGCATTTAACAAAGTGGATTTTCCAACCCCCGATGACCCGACTAAAGCAATTGTTTTTCCTGAAGAAACAAATTGCTGCAACGATTCAATACCAGTATGCTTTAAACTATCAACGACGAAGATCGGAACACCAATTGCCACAGCTTCCGTTTCAACAATTTTCTGTTCCACGTCTTCACATAAGCTACTCTTTGTTAAAACAATAACAGGCATTGCACCACTTTCATACGCTAATAGTAAATAACGTTCTATTCTTCTTACGTTAAAATCATGGTTAAGCGCATTTACTAAAAATAGATAATCTACATTTGCTGCTATTACTTGTTCTTCCGTTCGATTACCAGCCTCTTGTCTAGAAAAAGAGCTTCTTCTTTGAAAAATACGATGAATAATTGCTTTCTTTTCATTCTCTATTTTCTTTATATACACCCAATCACCAACCGCTGGATAATCTCCCTTCGTTACTGCTTCATGCCGAAACTTTCCAGACAGCTCTGCCATATATTCACCATCATTACAAATAATTCGATATATATGTTTATGCTCTAGTAAAATACGCCCTACTTCAAAGTTCTCTACAGCTTGTTCTTCAAAAAAAGAATCCCAGCCGAATGATTCTAAAATATTTTGATTCAAATTGATATCCTCCCTAGTTTAAGCTAAGCGGAAGGATCGTGCGCTCACTTATACAGTCTCGCCCTTTCCATCCACCTTTGTATTTGGTTTATGATTCATATACGTTATTTTCGCCATAAAACATCACTCCGTTCTCATTTTAATTACTCTCATTATATGGAATATTTATTTAAAAAGCTACCTTATTTAACGCAATTTTCAAATATTTTATTTTTCATCATTCTAATTTGTCCACGGTGACTAACCTCATCTTCTAGCACATGAAACCACAGATAGTGTTGGTTATGCACTACACCGTTAGGCCACTTTCTTTCTGACATAAGCCATTCATCATCTTGTTCACTCAAATACTTCAGAGATTCTTCTCGAACACTTTGTAGAAGTTGTACATAATACTGTATTTCATTACCACGGATTGTTCTCCCCGCTTCCCCTAAATACAGTCCGTCTTCCCATATTTCTAATTCTTCTTTTGTAAAGTCGCGCTCTTGAAATGAAATAAGTTGATGGGCTTTTTCTATAGCTGCTATATGCTTTAGTAACGCTCCGATGGAATTCCCTCCACTCGTCATAATGAAATCTAATTGCTCAACAGATAGATCGTTTATTTCCTGTAATGTTACAGCCCTCGTATGCTCCAGCATGCTTACTAATTCCCCTATATTTTTTGTATAACCATCTACACTTCTTATTCGATAATCTATATTCATATCACGCACCTCTTTCTACATTCATATTAAGGAATAACCGCTTCATATAATAGACTTAAATATATCAGATTTTTCTGTTATAATTAAATTGAATACGTAATAAACCCAAACAAACTTTCTCAATATGCTTCTATGAAATATTAAAAGGAATCAATATAAAAGAATCGAATCTTATTCACTAAAAGGAGTGGATTCGATGGAAATGTATCAATGGCTAACTGCTGTTCTCGTTGGTGGCATTACCGGTTTCGTTTCCCATCTTATCAATAACCAAGGCAAGTTATTGCTTCCACGCCGTTTGAAAACTTTTTTCCACTTTGGGTTTTTGACTGATATTTTCACTGGTAGCTTAGCTGCACTTCTTGGACTCGTTTTATTCGATGTCACCTTAATAAAAGAAATTATAAAAGTATCCATTGTGACTGCTATTTCCGGTCAGACTTTCTTACTGCACCAAGCGCTTGGTGGTGAGCAGGCTAAAAATTCACAAATTGGGAAAGCTGATGAGAAGATTCAAGAAATTGACAAATTATTACGACGTTAGTCTATACTTTCTTTAAAAATTATTGCTATAATAAACAATAAATATTTTCTATTGCGTCGTTTGTCAGAAGAAAGGGTGTTTCGTATGACAAAAAAGAAAATAGAAGATTTCTTAACAAACACTGAAAAAGAGGAACTGCTAGAAAACTATAAATGTTTACGAGAAGCCCGCACAAAAAGCGAAGCTAATTATTTTGGTGAAGCAGTAGACCATCTATTAAATAAAGCAAAACAACGAATTATTAAAGATGCAGGCATACATGATGAAAATGCAGCAACAGTTCAATCAAAGAGAAAAGCACTGTTTTAGTTACATTAGCTAAAACAGTGCTTTTTATTTAGAATTTTTTCTTCTTGCCATGCTATATTCTCTCTGCCTTTATTCTTCCCATTTTTACAGTTTCAAAAGTCATATAGGCCTAGAGATCCACTTAATAATATTAGCCCGTGCAAACCATTTTAATAATAGGTTTATTAAATCGCTTCTTTTAAATCTGAATGCGGATTTGGTCCGTATTGATTGTCACTTTCTTCACTTTCAATGATAAAAAATACAAGTAAAACAACGCTACCAAACGGTACGAAATTTAATAGTTGCCACCATCCTGTTTTCCCAATATCATGCAATCGTCGTGCACCAACCGAAAAACTTGGTATAATCATTACTAACATAAATAGCAACGCAATAATAGCAACTAACACCTCTGAAAATGATGATAAAAATAACAGTAACCAAAAAATTACGATATTCGATAAACTAAAAGTCCAGTACTCTTTTCGCGTAGCTCTACCACTAAAATTCCCATAATTCTTTAGAGCTTTCAAATACCATTGCATTTAAACCTCTCCCTTTTATCCCCAATAAAATTAAAACATGCAATTATTAACAGATAAGTAGAAATATAACACAGCATTTATGTAAAATCCATATCCTAATCTAAATTATCCTCTATTAAAATAGTTTTTTCTTTCAGCATTTTTCACATTACTTTCACATCTATTTCACAAATATAAGTAGTCCTATATGTTAAACTACATATATCCTTTTCCAAGGAACTATATGCCGATATATAAATCCCTATCTTTGTAGGGATTTTTATTTTTGGATTCTCCATAACTTTGTTACAATGCCTATACACTATTTCTCTACTTTCTGTAGCTTCTGCACTTAAAAACTACTTCGTGTATTATTACTCTTCTAATATTGATTTAATATATTTCATATTTGGTTTTCAACTGACATTTTCATTGCTACACTAACTGCACTTCTTGTACTCGTTTTATTTGATGTCACCTCAACCGAAGAAATACAGCTATTTTTTATTTGAACAGGCTTTATGACGCAATTCCTGTTTCATGATTTTCAGTAAGTTTTTCACTTTTTCTAAACAATAATAAAGCAACTACATATAGGAAAGCAGTAAAACTACCTACAAATATAAAATTGTGAGATGCAGCAAATAGCAGTCCTGCTATTGCCGCTCCTATCATTTGACCAATATACATCGAAGCATTAGCAAGAGCTGCTCCTGTTCCTCTTGCTACACTGGACATGTTTTGTAAGTGCCTCATCATCAATACAAACAAAATTCCTGTCACAAAAAATAAAACAAAGAATAATAACTCCACAAATATAATGTTCTTTACATGAGGAAGTAATACATATAGCACTGCTGTAAATAGAATGCCGCCATAGAAAGAAAGGTTATAACCAATTTTATTTACGATTCTAGGACCAAAAATATTCCCAGTTAAATTCCCTAATCCTAATATGAGCATAGCTGTTCCTATTTCATGAATTTGTAAGCCAAATTGAATGGAAAGCCATACGCCAAAGAATGAAAATGCAGCAAAATTACCAGTTTGAAAAACAAAATATGCAAAATAAGAAAGTGAAACCTTTGAATCTGTAAGTAATTGTTTATAGCGTTTTAAGATATTTGTTTTATTTCCACCTATATGAACCGGTTGTATTTCTGGTAATACTACATAAATAAGAATGACAAGTAGTGCTGATAATATACCAATGACGAAGAATGGTGTAGTATAGTGTATCATTGCTAAATACGACCCTACTGGTAGACCTAAAATTTGAGAGATTGATAACCCTGCTGTTGCAATCCCAATCGCCTTTACAATTTGCTCCTTCTCTATAAGGAGCGGAATAGATGCCCACACTTGTGGAGATACAAAGGCTGCACTTACACCTGCTAAAAATCTAAATGCTAGCATCCATAGAAAACCCGGTGCCATTCCACATAAAAACGTACTTAACGCAAAAAAACTCATTCCTATTACCATCACTTTTTTTCTGTTTAAGCCATCTGATATAGGACCAGCAATAAGTGCAAATCCAGCGTATCCTAAAGCATATGAACTTACCATCCACCCTGACAACTCAGTTGAAACATGATATACCTGTTGTAATGTCGGTAAAAGTGGTGAAATTAAGAAAGTATCTGTACCAATCATAAACATTATCGTAAAGAATACAGCTAGTACTCTTTTCATTTAAATCTTCTCCTTTTATATAAAAAGAGGGAACTACCCCTCTTTTTAACTAAGCTTCTAAAATAGATTCAATCTCTTTCATAACCTTTTCATTCAATGAAACTTCCACCGCTCTTACACTTTCTCTTATTTGCTCCGCTCGTTTCCCACCAGGAATAACAGTATCAATTCCTTTTTTGTTTAGAAGCCACGCTAAAGCTAAATGCGATACTTCAAGATTCATTTCTTTAGCTAAGCCTTTTAACATTTCTACTTTCTTAAAGTTACTTTTGTATGTATTTTCTTCAAAGAGATTTACACTTTGACGCCAATCCCCTTCGTTCAATTTAAAATCTTCTGTATATTTTCCACCTAGTATCCCAAAGGCAAGAGGCCCATACGGAATAAATGAAATACTTGTTTCTATACAATACGGCAAAAGTTCTTCCCCAGCATTACGATCTAACATATTATATGGTGATTGTACAACATCTATATGTCCGTGCTGATTCGCTTCTTTTAATCGCTCTACATTAACGTTAGATATTCCAATTGAACGAATTTTCCCTTCTTCTTTTAGGCGATTAAGCTCTCCAATTGAATCTATGTAACTTGTTTCAGGATTTGTAAAATGTAAATAATATAAATCAATATAATCAGTCTGTAATCTTCTTAAGCTATTTTCCACAGCATTTCTTAAATAGCTTGGTTCATTATTAATATAAACTTCTCCATTTAATAACGGCTGTATTCCACCTTTTGTAGCAAGTACAACTTCGTGGCGTTTTCCTTTCAATACTTCCCCTACCAATTCCTCTGATCTACCGAATCCGTATGAATCTGCTGTATCAAAAAATGTAATCCCTTGCTGAATAGCTTCTTCAATTAATTGTTTTCCTTCTCCCTCATTCACATCAGCATATAAATTATGTCCCCCTACAGCGTTTGTTCCTAGCCCCAACTTTGAAATATTAAGTCCTGCCTTTTGCAATTTTATATACTTCATTTTTTCTCCCCCTATATTTCTATTGTTCGAATATATTCGAACAATAGAAATATACCACTTTGTATGTTATAGTGCAAATATATGAACTTATACAAGCAGGTGAAAAAATGCGTACTCTCTATCATCCAAATCGAGAAGAAATTCAATTCTCTTCTGTCTTATACGCACTTAGCGATCAAATTCGTTTACAAATTGTAACTATGCTACTAGAGAAAAATGAACAATCTTGTGGTGCGTTAAACATTCCAATTGCGAAATCAACTTTATCTCACCATTTCAAGGTTTTACGTGAATCCGGTGTTATGTATACACGCCTTGAAGGCACACAACGTTTCATTTCAATTCGTGAAGATGACTTAAATGCTAGATTCCCCGGTTTATTAGATGTCGTAATACATGCGACAGAACCATACTAAAAAAACATCCCACATGAATATGGGATGTTTTTTTAGTTTTTCTATTCTTTTCATACAGTAAAACTTTAATCAATGAGGACCTTGTTCATCACACACTAGGAATACATGCGTTTAATTCTTTTTTACTTTAATAATTTGATTACATTTTATACACACCATTAATATAGGGCCACCTACCTGTTTCAATTCCTGTAGTTGCTTATGCTCACACTCCTCCATATTATTACCTCCCTTATCATATAATTAGGTCATTTTGTAATTACTATAACTACTAAGTCCATTCCTAATTTAAGGTCTGAATAAAACGTTTAAATGCCGATATCCCTTCGTCATCTCGTTTAAAAACACCAGCATCTTCAAGCGCCTGTATAAATTTCCGTCCCACTTCTTCTCTTATAATCTCCTGTACATTGTGTTCATGTATCCGATTGTCATATTTGATTTTTAATTGTTCTGCCCATCGTATATGAGGCGTTGGAATATCACTTGGAATGTTAAGTAAGAATTTTTCCACTTCCTGAAGTTCTGTTTTTAAACGCGCCGGAAGTACAGCTAACCCCATTACTTCAATCAGTCCGATATTTTCCTTTTTAATATGTTGTATTTCCGCATGAGGGTGGAAAATACCTAGCGGATGTTCTTCACTTATACGATTATTCCGCAAAACAAGATCCAATTCGTACATACTATTCCGGTAACGAGCAATCGGAGTTATCGTATTATGCGGAACATCATTCGTAAATGCAAATATATTAACAGATGGATCACTATATCCCTTCCACCTCTCTAATATGTACTCCCCTGCATTTACTATTTGTTCTATGTCTTTACTTCTTAAGCGAATAACTGACATAGGCCATTTAATAATAGAACATTGCATTTCTCGAAAGTTAGTTAGTTCAAAAATTAGGTCGTTTGATGCATTTGCCATAGCAAATTCATAGTTTCCACCTTGATAGTGGTCATGTGTTAGAATGGACCCTCCTACAATTGGCAAATCTGCATTGGAACCAAGGAAATAATGTGGGAATTTTTCTACGAATTTTAACAAACGTAAAAATGTTTGACGGTCAATTTTCATATCCCGGTGTTCTGAGGACAATACAATACAGTGTTCATTAAAGTATATATACGGAGAATACTGTAGAAACCAGCTTTCATCTGTAAGGTTCATACGAATCATACGATGATTCGATCGTGCAGGGTGTCCAATTCTGCCCCTATATCCTTCATTCTCTATACAGAGTAAACATTTTGGATAATTTGTACTTTCCAACACTCTTTCTCTAGCAATTTGTTTCGGGTCTTTTTCCGGTTTTGATAAGTTAATCGTTATATCAATGGCACCATATTCCGTATTTACTTTATAATTTATATTTTTGGCAATTTGCTTCATTTGGATATAGTCGCTGTTTTTACTTAATTCATAGAAATAATCTGTCGCAGCCTTCGGACTTTGTTCGTATTTTTCAGAAAATAATGTATTGATAACTGACGGTTTGGACATAAAAACATCCATAATTGCACTTGCTAAAATCTCCTTCTCGTCCAGTACTCCCTCAATGACTTTATGCATGCAAGCATATTCAATTAACTCTTCCAATAACTCCGAAATTGCTTTCTTTGCGGGCGCTGACGCTTCCACTACAAAATCATCTAAACGAAGTAAGGAAAGGATTTTATTCCTTGCATATATTGCATCTTCTTGTTCAATCAATTGAATTTCAATTGCACGATCAATTAACTGCTGAATAGCTTGATATATCATCAGTGTATACCTCCTCTAGCCTTATAGCGGTTTATGTTGTTGCGATGCCAGTTCCATGCACCTTTTATAATTTTATGGACAGACGTACGGCATAACCACCAGCCTAATATACATTTCGTAAAAAAAAATTAAATACTAGATTCCCCAGTACATGCAACAAAACCATACCAAAAAACATCTCCTATGAATAGGAGATGTTTTTTTTAGTATTTGCTATTCTTTTAATAAATCTATTAATCCATTACCTTCAGATGTACGTTCATACCCTAAAGGTACAGTTCTTTTAATAAGTTGTGCATATATTTCTGGCTCTGATAACTTTCTACCATATTCTCTCTCACACTGCTTAATGAGCAATGCCAGCGCTCCAGCAACATGCGGTGTTGCCATAGAAGTACCACTTAATACCGCATATTTTCCTTCGGGATACGTAGATAATATTTCATCACCTGGCGCCACTAAATCAATTTCTTGATTCGAATTACTAAAACATGCGATTTTCCGTTCTAAATTGACAGCACCGACTTCAATTACTTCTGAGTACGCACCTGGGAAGTCCAGTTCCTCCGTGTTATCATTACAATCTCCATTATTCCCAGCAGCACATACGACGAGAACATCTTGTCTTACCGCATTTTGAATTGCTTCATGTAATTCTAGAACGTCTTGCGGGCCACCAAGTGACATTGAAATGACCCTAACTCTTTCTTTATTAGGTCCTCTCCAATTTACAGCATAATGAATCGCCTCAATAATTTGCTCATAACTTCCAGAACCATCTCCCGCTAAAACCTTTAACACTAACATTTTAGCAAGTGGTGCGACTCCTAAAACACCAACACCATTTTCAGTCGCTGCAATTGTCCCCGCTACATGAGTACCGTGTCCGTTATTATCAAGATAAATATTTGGATCCCCTTCGTAATCTTCCGTGAAATTTCTTCCACCGATAATGCGATCCTTTAAATCTATATGATTCACATCACAACCTGTATCTAATACGGCAACAACAATATCTTTTCCTTTCCCACTCTTCTCCCATACTTGTGGAGCATGAATGAGTTGTACACCTGGTGGAATTTCATTTACTTGTTCAACCACCTTATTTACTGTAAAAGGAATCAATTGTATACCTTTTTGTTTATTCGCTGTACTACTATTCATCGTAATCCCTCCTGAAAATATATTATTTTCATTTCAGACCACTTTTGAAAAGGTTTAAATGTAACATTCGTTTTATTCGTTTCGTTTTCCTTCCTTAAAAATATTTCTCAATATAGCTTACTAATTTTATACTACTCTTTTATTAATCTCATAATTTTTATTCACCAAAAATCCAATTGGTACAACCAATAACAAAAATAAAAGGACCAATTTAATGGTCCTTTCATAGTTTTTAAAGAATGATATGAAATTTTAAAAATAAAATAAATTAAGACTAAGCCTCACTCTTATTTAAAAACTTCTCTATTTCTTTTATTAAATATTTCGCTCCATCTATACTAACAGTAATGTTTCCATTTGCTAATGATATGTTTTGATTTGAAACATCACCCGTTATTTGACAAGCATTGTAAGGTTGATATTTTTGTAAAATGACTTTATCTTCTTCTACGAAAATTTCAAGTGGTGATTTGATTTGTATTCCTAATACTTCTCGTAACTCTTTAGGAATAACAATTCGTCCTAATTCGTCTACTTTTCGAATAATTCCTGTTGCTTTCATATTACTCCCCCCTTACTTTCTATTAATTTTTCCACCTCGCTCTTTCCATTTTATCACTTTTTGGTAATACTTGTATCTTTTTAGAAAATTTTGTACTCAAGTTAAAAATACACATTTAACGAATACGTAATCTCTCTTTCAATTGTTTTAAATAACGAGATCGTATCAATAAGAAATATACAACTTGAATTCCTACGAAAACACTTAATACAATCGCATTTTCTTTAAATAATGAGTACTCAAACATCTGTCCCAGTGCAGTTAACGCTACTGCCCCGTGTAATGTTGCAACACCTATTGGAACGAAGAATAATAGTGCTAATCGAATTGTAACTACTTTCGATAATTCTCCGCTCGTTAAACCTACTTTTCTAATCATTTCAAACAAACGAGTATCATCCTCTAAATCAGAAAACAAACGGAAGTAAAGGAAGCTTCCTGCACATACGAAAAATACTATACCAATAAAGAAACCTACAAATAAAATTGGTCCTGCTATTTGTAAACTTTGGTTTTGTTCGTACTCTTCTGCACTAAATGTTGCATGTTCTTCATAAGTCTTTATCTGATGCGTAAGTTCTTTACCAACTTCAATTTCATCTTTCGTTCCCTCTGTTTTGTACACATAATCTTTTTCCTCTTTAAATCCATCTTGTAATGCATCATATTGATTTTTAGAGATTACATAAACGTTACCTCTTAGTATTTTACTTAATGAAGAAGTATTAACTTTTTTCACTTTTAAAGATTCATTCAAATGTGGTAAAGTAATTTCTTTTCTTTCTTTCATCGGTGGGCCTGGTATATCGACTGATAAAAATAAAGCTTCTTTATTTGCTACAGTTTGAAATGGTTCTCCTGTTAACTTCGCATACTCCTTATAATCTGATTCTTTTATGAAAATAGCACTTCTTAAAGACTGCTCCTCTGCCCTTTTCGTTGAAATAGTAGCTTTAGACGCTGTTATACTATGCTTCTTTAATCCTTCATCAATCATCTTCAAATGCTGTGATTCATTACTATTTCCTTGCTTGGAGTGGTAATGAAACGCAATTGGTCTTTCCATAATTTCTTTCGTCATTGATGCGAAACCAACTAATGTACCTATTGCTGAAAATGCTACAGTTGAAATAATAGTTACAATAAAGAACATTCTGGCGTTGTCTCTCATACGGTAAGCTAAATCTGATAACGTAACAATATTTGTCTGTGTCCAATAGAAACGTTTACTTTTTTTACATAGTCTAATAATAAAGACACTCAACTGCTTGTACAGCAAATACGTACCAATAATGACTACCGTTGTAACAGGAATCATCATGACAAATACCATTGCGCCGTGTGACAGAAGCGCTCCTGCATATCCCGCACTAAGCAATATGACTGCTAATATAGAAGAAATAATGGAAGCTTTCGGTTCCGGCTTCGCTTCTGCTGATCCTCTAAACAATTTCATAATTTTATTTTTCCGAATCATTCCTGCACTAAACAATGAAATGATCATAAATAATACGAAAAACATAATACTCGTTACAACAATGGCTTTCATTGGTATGTAATAAGCTAAGGAAATATCTAATTTTAATATCATCGGAGCTACAAATATTAACATTCCGGAAAATAGCATTCCTGCAAGTATTCCAAAAATAATTGCCCCTATCCCAATCATAATATTTTCAAAGAAGATAAGACGCTTTAATTGATATTTCGTCATACCTAACATCATTAAAATTCCTAATTCACGCTTTCTCGTTTTTAAAAACATTCCCATCGAATATAAAATAAAGAAAAATGTAAATAAGTAAATAATGGACTGTGCAAAAGACATACTTACGAATACGTACTGTCCCAATTCTCCAGCACTTAATGCGGGATGAAACGCAAAAAATGAATACACAAAAAAGGCCATAATGGCAAATGCACTACTTAAAAAATATGCTGAATATGTTCGTCTATTTCTCGTTACATTCCGATAAGCAAGTTCTCTAATGTTCATATTCCTTCTCCGCCCTTCTACTAACTATGTTCTTATATTAGTAAAGTACGGAAATACCTTCCATCGATTCAAATGACAAAAACCTTACATTATTGAAAGGTTTCAAAAAAATTGCTTAAACGAAGCAGTTTCATTATAATGACTACATTCATATTCATACACGCATCCTATTGTATATTCGTTAGTTTTGCGAAATAATAAAGGATAGAAGTATGTACCAATATACATATAAACTTATTTACCGCTTTAATACGAATAGGAGGAAACATAATGACATTACAAGAACAGATTATGACAGCATTACATGTTCAGCCTGTAATTGATCCGAAAGCAGAAATCCGTAAACGTGTTGATTTCTTAAAAGATTATGTAAAAAAAACGGGTGCGAAAGGATTTGTACTTGGAATTAGTGGCGGACAAGACTCTACATTAGCTGGACGTTTAGCTCAACTTGCAGTGGAGGAAATTCGTAATGAAGGTGGTAACGCAACGTTTATCGCTGTGCGCCTACCTTATAAAGTGCAAAAAGATGAAGATGATGCGCAATTAGCATTACAATTTATTCAAGCGGATCAATCTGTTGCATTTGATATCGCTTCAACAGTTGATGCTTTCTCAAATCAATACGAAAACTTATTGGGTGAATCATTAACTGATTTCAATAAAGGTAACGTGAAAGCACGTATTCGTATGGTTACGCAGTACGCAATCGGCGGTCAACAAGGATTACTTGTGATTGGAACAGATCACGCTGCAGAGGCTGTAACGGGCTTCTTCACAAAATTCGGAGATGGTGGTGCAGACCTATTACCATTAACTGGATTAACAAAACGTCAAGGACGCGCTCTATTACAAGAATTAGGTGCGGACGAGCGACTTTACTTAAAAATGCCAACAGCTGATTTATTAGATGAAAAACCAGGTCAAGCTGATGAAACAGAGTTAGGTATTACGTATGATCAATTAGATGACTATTTAGAAGGTAAAGCAGTTCCAGCTGATGTTGCTGAGAAGATTGAGAAGCGTTACAAAGTAAGTGAACATAAGAGACAAGTTCCAGCATCAATGTTTGATGATTGGTGGAAATAAATACAATATTAAAAAAGAAGCTAATTTTGTTTAGCGGGAAAAACTTCAAATCCAACGTTTCATCACCGTCTACTTTTTTCTCTCCTCCGATAATTGAGAATGAAAAGAATATTAAAATGGACTGGGCTCTGTCTCCATTTGGATATGTTTGAAAATATTTTGTATACACTCCGATAAGCTCATTTATTTCTACATCATAACCTGTTTCTTCCTTTATTTCTCGAACCGCAGTTTCTGCGGCAGATTCCCCGATTTCCATTGCACCGCCAGGAAATCCCCAAGCGTTAAAATCACCTCTTTTTTGCAGTAATACTTCTCCATGTTCATTCAACACACAACCACCCGCAAAGTTTATGAGAACACAGTCGTGCCCTACTTTTTCACGTAATTCTTTTATATAATTAGCCATCCGCTTCTCCTTTTCATACATCTTCTATCGCTATTTCTTATCTTTTTCAAGCAATTCAACCATTCGATCTAGCTTCTGATTCATATGCATCACTTGTTGTTTTTTTTGCAGCGCTGCTTTGCAATAATCTTCTAAGGAACAAAGTAAATGATAGGAAAAACAAAACGATAAGTCCGATTACTAAACAAGTATATATCAATGTAAAAATATTACTTTCGAACAAATTCATTCAAATCCCACATCCTTCCTTTTTATATTTTATCACACAATTCTGTTTTTTAAAGTGATACATAATAAAAAGAGCACCTTTCCAAGATGCTCTTCTTAATTAATAAGTAAATGTAATTGTCGCTAATGAATAATCTGCCATTGCACTATATGGTGCTACTTGATAAGATACACGTTTGGCACCTTTTGGCCAATTTATTTCATTTAACACTTTTTTTATATCTTGCATTGTTCCATCCATAGACTGCTTATATCGTACTTCTACTTTTTCTGGCTTAGAAGCGAATTGTTGCTGTAATTTCCCCTTAAATTCACTATAATTATCTGCCCCGTATTGTGCAGACAAATATTTTAAATTTGTTTCTTTTAACATTTGTTTATACGCAGCAGTCTTTGAACTACCCGTTTTTATTTTGTTTGTTAATTCATTAAAGTAACTTGCAGTTGCCGCTGGATATTTACTACGATCCCATTCATGATCTTTACTTAATTGCTCGTCAGACATATTAAAATATGAATATGTTACACGCCCAGCTTTATCTGGTACTGGATCATCGAATGTCGTATCAATGTGGTACCATTTGTTTTCAATGTTTACTAAATTCCATGCATGAGCTTGTCCATTTCCTGTACCTGTTACAATATGATTTTGGATCCCCGCTTCTTGTAGCAATTCATATGTTAATAACGTATATCCTTGGCAAACGGCAGAACGATTCGCTAATGCTTCATATGCTGTATACGCTTTATAAGACGTATCATACGATACATGTTTTACAACGTAATCGTGAATCGCTTTTACTTTCTCATGCTCATCCATTCCTGGTTTTACAATTGAACCAATAATTGCTTTTGCCTGAGATTTCACATATTGTGTTTGCTCTTTTGATTCACGGTACTTAACTTGCAGTGTAAACGTATAGTTTCCTGGTAACCCTTTAATAGAATATTTAGTAGACGCCACATTATATTTTACATACTCATCTGCATCTACAATTTTATTAAACTCGCCATACAATTGGTCCATAACATTTCTAGCATTTCTATCTTTCGTTTTATATGTGATTGTAATATTTTCTTCTCGATTATCAACCTGTTTTTTTAATTCTTTTCGGAAATCATTTAATAGCTTTGCATCTGTTTGTGTTGTCGCTACAGTCGGATTCGTAGCTGCATAAGATACCGTTGACGCGTGTAAGCCTCCCATTACTATAGTTGAACAAAGTAGGGTAGCTGTCACATACTTACTTGTCTTTCTCATCTCGTCACTCCTTACATTCTATTACTATACGAAAAAGTATCGTATAGTTTCAGAGTATACAATACTTTTTCGTATAGGTCATATGAGATTATGCATATTTAACATTGTAAAAAGGTTGTTCTTTTTACAAGAACAACCTTTTTCATTAACAAGTTTGTAATACACAACACGTATTTTCAAAACGTCGATTTTTTAAGTCTTCATTTCCAATACAGAAATAAAGCATTCCTAAATCTCCCCACATCATATTACAATTTTTAGTATCTGAATCGATTTGGAATAAAAGCGTCATTTGCTGCGGGTCTATCCCCATATATTCTCCTGTCTCATATAATACTTCCTCTTGTACAGAGAATGGCTCACCAAACATTTGATGGTTATCGTAGTTGTCTGGGATTAGTTCTTCAAGTAATTGTAAGAAACGGTCTGAATCAGCCTCATCTTCAATGAAAAGCTCTGGCAATTTATATATCAGTTCAAAAGTAGTTGCACACTGGTTATAATTTGTTTGCAATTCATCTGCCCTTCGTAATTGCTCTACAGGAACTTCATAATAAAGTACACGCCCCGCTTCAGTTGGATTCACATCTTCTTCAAAGTAATTTTCAATGCTGAAAAAATATAACATCCCTGTCTTAGGAAGATTGTGATCCATACCAACATTTTGTAAATCATTTAAATTAAATTGAGCGATAAACTGTAATGGATTTCCTTTGTGCATCGGGTATTCAAATGTAGCTGGCAAGTCAGGAACTCCTCCCATTTTCGAACTACCTACCGCAACTGTTTCCTCCTGCTTTGGCACAACTTTTACACAAGGAAATACAGTATTAATGAGTTCTTCTTTTAAATGTGTCAGCCCATATTTATCAATTAATACTTCAATTTGTTTATTCATAAATTCTCCTTATATTTACATACTTATTTGTATCATCGCACAAAAATTATACTCCATTCTTTGTAAAAACAACAAGCCTCCAAAAAAACGGGCTCTTCCTCCATACGCGAACAAGTTAAAAAAAGCATAGTATACATTGTTCCTACAAACACGATAGTTCATTATTTCTTCCAGTACATTTTCCCCTCGTTCATTTTTATTTTTAATTTAAGGAGGAATTCCACATGGGTTACGGATATAGTTGCAGCGGTTACGGTTACGGCGGTAGTTGTGGTGGATGTGGTTATGGAGGTTTCGCTTTATTAATCGTTTTATTTATCCTTCTAATCATCATCGGAGCTAGCTGTTGGGGCGGCTTTGTAGGCTGCTAGTAAATTTAAAAACTATTGTAAAGAAGCACGTACAATACGTGCTTTTTTGCCATTTTCAAATCTTTTATTCGAAAGGAAGTATGATTGATGAAGATTGATGGTGTTTTTGAAGGAGGCGGTGTACGCGGGATTGCACATGTAGGGGCAATTTGCGCGTTAGCTGAAAAAGGCTATGAATGGGAACGTGTAGCTGGAACATCAGCTGGTTCCATTATCGCTGCGCTCCTAGCAGCAGGATATTCTTGTTCAGAGTTAAAAACGATTATAACTGATATCGATTATAATAAATTTACGAAGAGAACCTTTATTGACAGAATCCCCTTAATCGGAAAAGGATTAAGCGCATGGACTACTCTTGGTATTTACTCTAATATATTTATAGAAGAATGGATTGAAGAATTACTTCGCAAAAAAGGAGTTCACTTATTTACAGATTTACCTGATTTAAATAAGCTTAAAATTATCGCTTCTGATATAAGTAATGGTAAAATGGTTATCTTTCCTGATGACTTACCAAACTACGGATTTTTAAATTATCGCTTCTCTATTGCTAAAGCTGTAAGAATGAGTAGTACAATCCCCTTCTTCTTTGAACCGGTAAAATGGAGAACCCCTAAATGGAAGCAACCTTGTTATATGATTGATGGAGGGATTTTAAGCAATTACCCTATTTGGATTTTCGACTCACCTTCCTCTCCTCGCTGGCCAACATTTGGATTTCATTTCGTAAAAGATGAGATTCAAGCTGACCCTGCCCATTATAACGAGCCTATCTCCATGTTCAAAGGACTTTTTAAAACGATGATGCAAGCCCATGATTTACGTCATTTAGATAAGGAATCAAAAGCAAGAACGATTACAATTCCAACAGGATCCATTACAAGTACAAACTTTGAGTTAACAAAGGAAGAAAAAGAGTGGCTTTACAATTCTGGTTATAACGCCGCAAATAAGTTTTTACAATCTTGGAACTTCAGACAATATATTGATGACTATAGAAACGGAAATCAGGACCGAAAAACAAATCGGTATTTCCGTCAACTTGACTCATAATACTATTATTTTTCATACGAGAACACGTAACGCTTTCAAAAAAAATAAGCCTAGTAATATCATAGATTACTAGGCTTATTTACTTCCTGCTGCATCATTATTATTCGTTGCTTAAGGATACGTTAACCCTTCAGCTTCTTCCGCAGTAATAACTGTGTATCGATTTCCCGTTCGTAATCCTAACAATTCTGCTTTTTCAATTGCATCCTGCTTCGACTCCGCATAAGCAGCTAAATATTTTTCTCCATTGATAATTTGGCAAATTACGTATTGTTTCATTATTTTCTCCTCTTACTTTTTCATTAGTTGTGCAAGTTTTTTGATACCTATTTCAATTTCTTCTAACGTTGCGTATGAATATGATAGACGCAAAAATTGGTTTGCACTTCTATCATACAAAGTACCTGGATTTAATAAAATCTTTTCTTTCAAAGCTTTGTCGAATAAGCTACGGTTCGAAACGGGTACATTCATATGTAACCAAATATAAAAACCACCTGTCGGTTCATACCATGTTGCTATATCACGACAATATTTCTCTAACATTTGCAACATAAAATCTCTACGTTTTTTCAACTTAGTTCTTACAAACTGTAAATGTTCATCATACAATCCATCTGCAAACCATTCCGCTGCAATTTGCTGGGATATAGAACTTGAACCATAATCTGTTTGCATTTTTATGTCTGCCAATCTTTGAATGACTGGCTCAGATCCAACAATCCATCCAATTCTTAACCCTGGACTAATAACTTTAGACATACTCCCAATATGTAGTACAATTCCGTTTTTATCATATGCTTTTAAAGGCTTTGAAACAGGCTCATCAAACCATAAGTCTTGGTACACCGCGTCTTCTATAATTGGCAAACCAATTTCGTTACATATTTCCATCACTTCTATTCGTTTCTTCGCATTCATACTAAAGTTCGTCGGATTATGAAAAGACGGGATTGTATATAAAATAGATGCATTAAATTGCTTCTTATATTTCGTAATATATGATGAATGTAAACCGTTCTCATCCATTGGTATACCAATTAAACGCATTCCTGCTGATTGAAAAACATTAAGAGAATATAAATAAGATGGTTTTTCTAATAAGATGGATGCCCCTTTTGGAAGAAGCCCCATAGAAATAAGTTGCAACGCTTGAATTGCTCCTGAAACAATTAATATAGAATCAGGAGTTACATCTATACCATGTCCTTTTAAATAGTCCGCAATTTTCTTCCTTAAATAGAAATTCCCTTTCGGTTCTTCATACCCAAGTATCATGCTCGACTTTAAAAGCTTATTCATAATAACTTTCATCTTTTTTTCAGGTAAAAGACTTGGCGCGAGCTCACCTGTTCCTAAACGAATTACATGCGGATAAAATTCAGCTTGATTAATCTCTTGAATAGCAGGCAGATTCGGATAATGAAGTCCCGTTTCTACATAAGACTGCCAATTAGGCGGGGGCGCGTACGTTGAAGCATTCTCATTATTATTTACAACAATTGTTCCTTTCCTGCCATTCCCTTCAATGTATCCCTTTGCCACTAGTTCATCGAAAGCCATTACAATTGTACTCCGGTTCACACCGAATGTATGTGCCAAATCTCTTTGTGAAGGTAATTTCGTTCCAACAGTCCATTCTCCATTAACGATTCTTTCTTTTATATACGTTTCTATTTGTTTATACAGAGGAGTCGCTAGAGACATATTCGGTTTCCAAACGAATCTTTCCATCATATCACCTTATATTCTTTTTGGTTGGTAACCTCTCCAACCATATGGATGGATACAAATTTTCATTTCTTCTATACAATATACACTATCATACTGAATTAAAATAGGAGGTAATATGATGAGTGAAGCAATTATTCATGGTATCATTCTTGCATTTGGTCTTATCATTCCATTAGGTGTCCAAAATGTTTTCGTCTTTAACCAAGGTGCGAGCCAACCAAACATTTGGAGGGCAGCCCCTGTAGTATTAACTGCCTCTATATGTGATACGTTACTCATATTGATTGCGGTGCAGGGTGTCTCCCTTGTACTCCTTACTTTTTCTTGGCTAACTAACACGTTATATATAATTGGATTTTTCTTTCTCCTATATATGGGCTTTGTTATTTGGAGAAGTAACCCTTCCAACGATATAAAACAAGAAAACAGCATGCCATTAAAAAAGCAAATCCTTTTCGCTGCATCGGTTTCGTTATTAAATCCACATGCAATTTTAGATACAATCGGTGTAATCGGAACAAATTCTATTCAATACATAGGAAGTGAAAAATGGGCTTTCACACTTGCAACTATTATCGTTTCTTGGATTTGGTTTATAAGCTTAGCCTTAGCAGGGAAATTTCTAAAAAGAATGGACTCAACTGGAAAGACAATCGTATTATTAAACAAGTTTTCGGGTCTCATCATTTGGGGTGTCGCGCTTTATATGTTAAAACAAGTTATGTATTCTTAATAAACGAAAGAGAATTGCATGTTCCTTAAAACACCATGCAATTCTCTTACAAATTATGAAGTAGGTTCCGTTTTCTGTTTTACCGTCTTTGCATCTTTTTCTGGTTTAATCCAAATCATTGCTATAACAGCACCGATACCAGCGAAAATACTTGTTACATAAAACACTTCATGGTCAGCACCTTTCATGAAAAAAGAGTATAGAGGTGGTCCAGCTGCTACACCAATAAATCGCATGGAACTATAAAATGACGTAACTGTCCCCCTTTGCTCCTTTTCAATTCCTTGTGTAATTAGGGCGTCTAAACATGGGAGTGCCATACCAATTCCTATCCCCATAATAACGAGACAAAGAAGTAGTAAATAAATCCCTTTTATAAATAAAGGAATGATGACTGATGCAGCTGCCATTAAAAAACCAATATAAATACAATTCTTCATTACATTTTGATTATCTCCAATTTTTTTACCCGCCATATATGAACTAAGTGACAATACAAGTAACGGGATAGCAAGTACACAACCTTTCCATATACCATGTATGTCATACTTTGATTCCAGTATCGTCGACAAATAAAAGAGAATTCCGAATAAAATAAGCATAATAATTGCACCTAATACAAAAATGGCAATTAACCATCTTCCCTTTTCTCGAAACGTAGAGATAATAGATTTTATAAACTCTTTAAGTGGTGGCACTTCTCCTTCTTGTTTCTTTGCCTTTACTAGAACAAGTAATAAAACAATTGATACTATGCATAAAACTGGAATTGCCCAAAATGGTAAGAACCATACAATGGCAGCAAGAGCAGATCCTAAAATAGGGCTCAGCACTTTTCCAAATGTATTGGATGTTTCAATGATTCCTAAACCTGTACTAACTTGTTTTTCATCTTTATATAAATCACCAACACAAGGTATAACAACTGGCATTGCACCAGCTGCACCAATACCTTGAATCGCTCTACCAATCAGTATCCAAGTGTAGGGATTATCAACTTTCCATGATACCCAACCTGTTACCGCTCCGCCTATAGCCGCAATCAGCAAACTCGGAACCATTATCATCTTTCGTCCCCATCTATCTGATAAATAACCAGCAATCGGTATAAGTAAAATGGCTACAATAGAGTAAATTGTAATAATCATGGATACTTGAAACGATGAAATATGTAATTTCTTTTCAATAGTCGGCAGAATTGGAATAAGCATTGAATTCCCTAATGTCATAACAAGTGGAACTGATGCAAGCGCAATTAAACAACAGTTTTCTTTTTTTAACATGTTGGCTTCGGAACCCTTTCATCGTATATTTCTGACCATATAATAGCCCTGCTGGAACGTAATTTTTCATTCCACCAGGGCTATTACATCTTTACTACTTCCCATTCACAACAAAAGAAATTGGGGAAAATATAGTATTATTCCTATTCTTTGAATCCAGTTCGCAATATATTCATACCAATTAATTGAAAAAAAAAGAAAGGAAGAATCCTTCCTTTCTCCTATAACCTTCTACAATTAGCGAGTATATCCGCCACCAAGTTGTTGTTCTGCCATCGCTACTAGACGTTTTGTAATTTCACCGCCTACAGAACCGTTTGCACGTGAAGAAGTATCAGCGCCAAGTTGTACACCAAATTCTTGTGCAATTTCATATTTCATTTGATCTAAAGCTGCTTGTGCTCCATGTGATGCTAATTGATTAGAGTTACGATTTCTAGCCATTACCAATCACCTCCTTATTTATATATAAATTGTGTTAAATTTTAATTTAAATACATGGTAATTTTTGGTTATTTGTATTTTAAAAAAAAGAGTCTCTACAATGAGAGACTCTTACATCATTTTATATTAAGAAGTTACTACTTCTAAATTTCTATTTGTTAATACTTTCATTTCTTCTTTTAATATATCTTTCGCATTATGTCCAAACCATTCGAGTGAAGCAAAATGGTCAGTATCTCTCACTTCCTGAATAATCTCATCATAATTTACCACACCTTCAAATAATGGAACCATACCAATTCGACTTCCCGCTGCTGCATATACATTATTTGGTTCAAACACATGCAAATAATCTGCTGACGATATATTCTTAAAATGGTAATGTTGTATCCACGGCTTTAGTCGATGGAAGCTGTCTATTGGATCTGCACCAGACTCCCATATATGAAGAAAATCAAGGTTTATTTTCAAATTCGGATGATCTACTTCTCCTAATAATTCCAAAGTAGAAGGCAGCGTATCCGTTAACGTATTTGGATGTGTTTCTAAAAGTACATACATATTATGCTGAGCAAATACTTCACAAATCATGCGAATACGATTCACATACTCTTTTCTCTCCTGTTCCGAGAAATCTTCGCTACCTTTTTGTCCAGCAAACGTACGAATTTTGTTTGTTTTAAACCAAATAGCTAATATTGCAAGTTGTTCACATTTCTCTATCGTTTTTTCAAAATCTGCCGATAATGATATGTCTAAGTAATCACTTATCATCGTAATTTCCAAGCTTTTATCCTTTAAACAATTCAATTCTCGTTCTGTCGTTTCATACTCTTGCATATACAAATTTTGTGCATGAGTCCCCCACAATTCAATTCCTTCAAAACCGTTTTCATATGCAAACTGAACAATATCAGTAAATGAAATTAATTGATGACGAAAGGAAATAGTACATAATGAATATTTCATAGGTTTGAACTCCCTTATCTTAAATTCAGTTAGGTTTTTAAAATGCTAAGACAGACTCGTTTGTTTTCATTTCTTTCCATGATACAAACTGTCTCTCTAATTCAGCCTTAATTTGCAGTTCAATTGCATTCATTTCATCCAACTTTTCAACAATTGATAATAACATGCCTTTATTATTCGTCATCGCCATTTTAATTGCTCGATACTGTACATTTGTAAATCCTTGTACAATATCCTCTACCCGATCACACCAATAATCAAACTCTTGCTCCGAATATTGCAACGTTTCACGGAAGTATGCAAAGGCATGTTCATAACTATATTTACGAATTGCAAGTACTGGTATTTGCTTCACTGCCGCTACAAGACCCGAAAGCGAATAACCTTCTTCTTCATTTGCCATTTTTATAATTAAATTTTTCAATTCCATAGTCAGTTCATTGTCCTTTCTTTTGAAAGTTTCTATGAAATAACTCGCTACCATTTCTTCTGTTGGCTCCTGAATTTCTTCTACATCAATGAAATATCCTCCACCAAATGGATTATCTTGAACAGAGTGAAGCACTTTTTCTCTTTCCATATTCCCTTCCCAGCGAAAATCAGGATCTAGCATGAACCACTCTTCTTCTTTCTCTGTCTTCGATATCATTAAATAATGTGGAAATGGTTTTTGATGAAATTTATTTTCCCTCTCTGGTAATAGAGACATATCAACCATTACAATGACATAACGATTTTCAGGCTTGTTTTCTACTAATTCTAAAAATATTTCTACATTGCTATTTTTATCTTTTGCATGATCGTACCATTCGTTCACTTTCATACCGTACAATTTTTCATACCATAGTAAGTAATTATCATGGTTAATGTTTTCAGAGTGATACGAAATAATTCCGCCTTCTGTTATATCAAAATCGCCGTCCCATAATCCAAAATAAAATGGACGAAAATCAATATCGCTACGCCTTTTTATAATTTCACAAAAACAACTCACTAAACAGTGCACTTTAATTGAAGTCATACTCTCATCCACTTTCCTAAAGGTTAGTTATTCACATTTACTTCTTATACCGGCTGTAACTCCTCCATAAAATCAAGCAAAGATCCTACAGTAAGAAATGCCTTTGGATCTAATTCATCCTCCGGAACGCATAACTTTAAATCCATTTCTATGTATACAATGAGCTGTAACATCATTACCGAATCTATATATAAATCTTGATTTAAGCGCATCGTTTCTTCTAAATGCGTAACGTTTTTGAGCTCCATTTTCCCTGTCATAATTTTCAAAACTTCATTTTTTAATGTTTCACGTTTCATGCTGTAACCTCTCCCATCTCTAGTAACTTTCTACTTACTTTTCCAGTTTTATTTTTCGGAATTTCAGTTACACTTTCAATCTCATGTGGAACTTTATAAGATGGTAAATACTGCATACACCATTCTCTTATTCGCACTGGATCAATATGAGAGATTACTTTCGCTTTAACAATTTCGCCCATCACAGGATGTTTCCCTCGATATACAATGGCCTCTTGAACACCTTCTAATCGAAGTATTGTTTCTTCTACCTCTATCGGAAAGACTTTCAATCCTGAAACGTTAATCACATCGTCCATGCGTCCCATAAAATGAAGGCCACGCTCAGATTTATACCCCAAATCTTTCGTGAAAATTTTCTTATCATTCATTTTCACTACGATTTCTTCAGGCATATTTTCATCTGAACCCATGCTTATACTCGCATGAGGTAGCGGATTTCCTAAATCTAAATGGCTTTTCATATCATGACATATACTAATACAACCCGCTTCAGAACAACCGTATTGCTGCATCATATATGTTGTCGTTTCTTTTAGTTTATAAAACAATGCTTCTGGCAAAGGCGCTCCGGATGTCATAATTTTATGAAACTGAAACGTTCTTTGCGGGAAACTCCCCATAATATGTAACATAAGTGGTACTGCATATATGATATGTTTTTCTGTATTGCGAACTATATTTAATGCGAATTTAGGATTTTTATTCGTAATGATGATAGGTTTGCTTCCCCGCGTAATTGCGGATAACGTACCACATATTAATCCGTATGAATGTGAAACAGGAGCCATAACGACCGGCACTTCATCTATTTCACAGTTTAAAGCTTCATTATAAGCAGTAATTTCTGTGTCCACTTCCGTCCATGCTCTACGAATCAGTTTCGGTTCTCCTGTTGTACCAGAACTATATTGCAATAAAGAGGGCTCTTCTAGTAAAGCTTTCACTACTTCTAATTTCGTAAAATCGCCATATTCTCCATATAAAATCCCGATACAATTTGCACGCTTTGCCATTTCAATAGCCGTTTCTTTTGGCGTATCTTCATGTATAAGCAATACTGAGGATTTCTTTTCTTTTAAGAAAAACACAAGCGTAATAATATCGAATGGATCTTTCAGACAAAGCGCAAATCTATTTCCTTCTGCTTCTTGAAATTGTTCCATTTCCTCATAAACTTGTAATCTCAAATCAAAATCACTTTTGCTATACTCTTGTTTATTAACGATTAGCATAATTTCCCCCTGTAACAACTGATTTTTGTTTCATAAGTTGGCTTGCTCTATACAATGGATTTGGAACTTCATGAACAAGCGATTCCACATCCATATATAATCGTCGCTTCGTTAATTGCTCAGCATAGAATGTAGGAGTGTATAGCTGAATACTTTCAAATCTATCTTTCAAGTGTGGATATTTTCTAAAATGATTTTCAATTTCTTCGACAACTATCATCCAAAAAATTTCTTCTTTCCAATCATATTCGTCTGCAAGTACGAAAGCTAATTCTCCTACATTAAATAAGAACAGTGCATCTAATACCATCTCTTGTAAACATTCAATACGATTCATTTCAAAGAAATCATTCATTTTTCCATTCACATACGTTTTATGCATTTTAGTAAAGTCTGGACATTTATTCATTTCTTTTAAGAATAGACGATAAAACTCAAGTCCTTCATGGAAATCCTTTAATGCAATACGGACAGGTAGCCCTTCTTTATGAACTAAAATCATATTTTGTCCGTGTGATTCTAATGCGATTCCATGCTCTACAACAAGATGTATAACTGGTATGATCGCTTTTTGAATCAGTAATCGTAGCCAATTTTCTATCCCATATTTGTTTAACCATGCATCAATAACTGGTGTCCCATCTTTCTCTTTTGCATATAAGCCGTTAAAGGGAACCGCATCCTCTTTCTCATTTAAATATTTATGAACGCTTTCACGCCAAATGCATCCTAACGAACCATATGTGGCTTTCTTATTTGTATCATACGTTACACTCGAAAATTCCTTTAGCAAAATAATGCGCGATTCATTCCTTAAATAAGAATCCTGACTTACGACATCACTTAACCAATTCGATATAGCTGGTGCACTCACAACTGAATATGGTTTCAGCGTACGGAGTGTTGAAGTGTTAAGTATGTTCAGCGATAACTTTACATATGGTCTCTTTGGATTCGTAACATTTCTTAACGTCCTCATCGATTGTTGCGCGCAATAATCATCCGCCGATTGTCCTAAATAAATTATATTTTTATCCTGTATATGGTCAGCGTAATTTGGAATGATGAAGTTCTCCCACTGCCAAGGATGAACAGGTATGAACACGTACTGTTTTGGATTACATTCCGCACTGTGAATTCGTTCCATATACGTTTCTAATGTATGCGCGCCTATCTCACCTTTTAAAATATTGTCATAGATTACTTCATTTTCATAACCTACAGCCGCATATTTCTTATGCGCTGCAATCCATATAATTTTTATTGGTCTCATAAATTCATATCCATATTGAAAATTGTCACGATATTGAAACCCAATGCGTGCTTTATAACTAGGATGATATGGATGGCCGTCTATTAAATGACTTTCAAACTCATCGTAAGATTTTTGAGTGTATTCTTCTTTATTATTTCTTTCAAATTGAGCAATCGTGTCTTTAAATATCGTTTGTTCTAATTCATGAATAAAAGAATCTAATTTCGTTTGTTCTACGTTAACAATCCGAAAAACTTCTTCCAAAAATTGAGAGACTGAGTGTATTTCTTGTTTTCCCTCTTGAACTCTTATTACTAATGAATCTATAGAGATACGTCCAAATGTCATTCGTTCTCTTCCGTAACATTCGTACGTGACACTTTTGTTGTCCTCATCAAGTCCTTGTATAAGAAAAAGAATTTGTTCTTCATTTTCTATGCGAATTGGCGTAATAATCCCCTCATAAATTAACGACTCTACTAATTGACGTAACACTCTTCTTCGTACTGAAATGTAATCTTCTGATTCAAGCGCTTTCAATATTCTCGTATGATACATGTCCACTCTCATAACTCCCTCCGCCTTACGAAAAAATACCATTATTTGTATTACGTGAAATTTTAACGTTATTTATGAACGAACAGCCACTTCTCTAACGAGCGGATTCTGTACCTGTACGTAAATTGCCTGTTCTAAAGGATTACTTAACTCATCGACATCGAAAAATCTCGTTAATAAATTTGCTTTACATGCCAACTTATCCTCTTCTAACAATTCTCTTAAAAAGGTAGAAGGTTCACGGTTATACGGAAGGAACGATTCAAGTACAGATCTTAATTCAGAGAGAAGAAATTCCTCCTTAATTAATCCTGCTGTGCCAAAACCGTTAATGAGACCAAACATATGATTAAAAATTAAGTAGTAACGAAATCTCTCATCTACAATATAATCGTCATATAGATTTCCAGTACGTTCTCCAATGCCAGCCAACTCATTATTAAGCATCTCTTTCATTGAATTACAGAAATAAAACCCTTGATTATCACGGAAATAATATTTGACCGGATAACCATCCTTTAGCTGAACAACGCTATTTTGCTGATGCGCTTCTAATGCAACACCATAACGTAAGTACATCCATACCATTGGCTTTAAAGAAATATTCATATATCGTCTAAACCAATCTAAACTTACTTCTTCACAGCTTCTACCTTCTAAATCTGCTAGTCGATGAATAATATTCGATAAACGAGTACGTTCCCCAGGTATAGTATCTTGAACTAATCCAGCAATTAAAGTAGCGTCATTTGCATGTTCACCATAAAAAGGGTTCTCTCGTATAATTACTTCAAATCCAGATTCTTTTGCCCCGTAATTTAATGTAATAAATGCTGGATCACAAATAAAATCAAAACCTGGAAACTTATCTAACACTTCACCAATTGCTGTATTTAGCATTTCCTTTCCTTCAAGACCACTCTCTAGTTCCTTCAATTTATTAATACGCATTGAATTTGTTACTTTTACTGGGAATGAAAACTTAAGCATATATTTTGATTGGGGATGATATAACGTCCTAAGTGATGATGTTGCCATATAATACTTACCGACAGGACCGATATATTCAAGTACTCCTTGCTCTATCCAATCCTGTACGTATGATTGGTGTAATAGCCATTCTGCCTGAAGCGGATGAATTGGAAGTAATGAATATTCATCTTCATTACAATACTTCGATATAAATTCTTTACAAACCATCTCATCATTACATAGCTCTTCTTTTAGAATTACTGTTGTAGAATCTAATAATAATGATTTTTCCTTTACTATACTTTTATGTGCCCTAAAATAATGAAGCTGACATTCTCCTTTTAATTCTGGAGAATACATTGCACTTTTCCATTCCAAAATACCTTGTCTACTCTTTGGGGTTGGATGCGTTAAATGTCCAAATAATAAAGATTGCTCTGCCTCTATAAAAGTTGTATGGAAACCGTATAATGCAGATGTATCTTCTATTCTCTCCTTTGTAAATTCTTCAATATTTTGACAACTACAAATAACTCGAAGCATAAGTTCAGCAGGATTCGTCCCTTCTCCGTAGTTGATAGACATCTCTTTTATTAAGAATGTAATAACAGTAACGTAATCTGCTTTTATAACATTCTTATTTTCTCCCATTTGATAATAAAATTGTTCTCCAAACAAATGGCGATCTGTTGCTGATTTATATATAACTTCTCCATACAAAGTAATGTGTTGTGCCGATAGCCGACAATATAAATATGTGGGGACTATATCTCTATTCAACGTATTACTGAAGATACTTTTCATTTTTTCATCCTCTGTAATCCATTCTCCACTCCCTGTTTCTCTTAAATAACAGTTTAAAAAACTTTGTAATGTTGCATGTTCTGCGATTTGTTTCGCATGCTGCATATTGGTCCTCCTCTTTATATTAAAGCTATCGAAATTTTATATAATAAACAACAATTGAATATCGTTATCAATTATGATTCTAATTGATAATGATATTCAATTCAATAGTATATTTCAGAATTTTTTTATCTAATTTAATTTTTCTTGTTTTCTATCTTTTCTTTAATCTAGTTAAAAATTCACGTAAAAAATACTCAATTTCAAACTACATACTTACTATTTTTCATTAGTAATCCATCCAAAATAGTTAAACAAAAGAGGTATACCTTAATTGGCATACCTCTTTCAAAGAATAAGTTTACATAATAATATTATTTATATCTCTCCAACAATAGGCTGTCTCTTCTACCTGTACTCGCTCTAAAAATTTTGTATCAATTTTTTCTGGATTAAATTTTTCATAAAAATTTTTAGAAGGATTATTCGTAACAACCCATACTAAAAGTGATTGCATATCATTATTTATACATTCTGATAATAGAGATTGAAATAACTTTTGTCCTATTTTCATTCCTTGATACTCTTGTAAAAGGTAGATTGCATATAATTCCCCATCACAATTATATGCACCACTTCTTTCCACTCCCCCGTCAATAAATCCGATTATTGTTTCATCTGACGTCTCTGCTACAAATCTATATTGGTATGTATCTTCTTGTTGAAAAATGTTTTCCCATTGTTTTTCTCGTTGCTCATATGTTATATTTTCTAAAAATTCGTCAGCAAATATCCCTTTATACGTTGTTTTCCAGCTATCAACATGCACCTTTGCTATACCTCGTATATCATCTTTTATCGCTCTTCTAATATGTATTTCCATCATTTCTCCCCCTTGTTATTCATCATTATATCAATTTTTTTCCTTAAAAATCCAAATAAAAAAAGAGTGAATCCACTTCACTCTTTTTTATCACAATTATCTACTTTCCACTTCAACTGAAACAACACGATCAATCTCTTTCAAGGAACTATATAACTCTGTTGTATATAAATCTTCTGGAGCTAAAATAACCATTTCCAATTGCTGAAATGCTCCACCATCTATATCTTTAATTTTTACGCGTTTCACATGCATACCTAAATTTTTAATTTGCTTAAATATACCATCTAACTCATGATGCTCTTTTACAGTAATTTTTATAGATAAATCTTTTTGTCTTAATGAATACGGACCTGCAATTTTCACAAGTTGTGGAAGTACGTTAATTGCTAAAATAATTAAAATCATTGCAACCGTCGCTTGTAAATAAAAGCCTGCCCCAATTGCTATACCTAAAGCTGAAGCAGCCCACACCATAGAAGCTGTCGTTAATCCAGAAATAACATCATTACTTCTTCGTAAAATAACACCTGCCCCAAGAAAACCAATCCCACTCACAATTTGAGCAGCTAGACGCATTGGATCCATATTTGTATGCCCTGGAACAGAATATACATGTACGGCTTCAATTGAAACCATCGTAATTAAACAACTTGCTACAGAAATAACCATACTTGTTTTCACACCAAGCGGTTTATTCTTTAGCTGCCTATCTATCCCGATGAATAATCCTAAAAAGAGCGCTAAACCTAATTTGAGTAAAAATTCATATGACATATTTCCATTCTCCTTACTTTACAATGTTTCCCTTGGAATAATTCACTATAACTCTTTTATGATATCAATTCCAGTCTTTTCTATTCATTCAACGTAAAAAACCGAAAAAACATTTGTAACGATGTTTCTCCGGCTTTTTATTATGCTTAAGATTCTTCTTTATTTCTGATTTTTAATCTTAATCTCTGCATCTTTGTAGAATGCTAATTTACTGTCATTATACTCTTTTGTAAAATTGTTAAATTGCTCTTTTGATTTTTGTGCTTCCACAGTTAATTCATTAACAGCCTTAACTTTTTCACCAATCTCTTTTAATTTCGTTTCTTTTACTTTTAATTTTTCATACAGTTCTTTTTCAGTCGCTAACGCCTTCGTATAATTTTCATTCATCTTTTGGAATGCATCATAACGGTTTTGATACGACTCTCCTACTGCTTTCGCTTGTTTTTGTAACTTCTTATCTTCAAGCTTCTCTATATTTCCTTGAACAGATTTTGTTTCTTTCTGAGCTTTTTCTAGCATTTCTTTCTCAGTTTTTAATACTTTTTCACGGTCATCTACATTTGCAGTAGCTTGCTCTATCTTCTTCATAACAGTGTCATTATGATCTTTACCTTCTTGTAAAATTTGAGAATATAGTTCTTGACCTTCATTCTCTAATTTCTCTAACTTCTTCGCTTCATCAACTAATGATTTTTCTTGTGTCGCTGCTGTTTCAAAAGCTGTATATAGATTTTCTTCTGGTTTTTCACCGAAACAACCTGTTAATAGTCCTACTGACAGTGCTCCAACTACTGCTACTTTTCCATACTTCAACGTTCATTCCTCCATTACATACGGTTATCATGCCAGAAATTCACTGGGAAGTGACTCTCTTCATGATAAGCTTCAAACTCATAACCCTTTTCTTTTAACCCTTTTAAAATTGCTGGCACAGCAGCAACTGATTGTGGGTGAATGTCATGCATTAAAATAACTTCCTGTGGTTTTGTTGCATTTGTTATTACATTTTGAGCAATTTGTGCTGCCGCTGCATCAACTTGCATTTTGTTATATTTCCAATCTAATGAATCAATTGTCCAATCCCATACTTTAAAACCGCCCTCTACTACTTTATTTCGAAGACCTTCATTTAATCCAGGCATCGAACCGTATGGTGGACGTGTTAATTTAGGTGATTTTCCAATAATATTTGCGATTAAGCTTTGATCTTCTTTCATTTCATTTACATACTCGCCATTTTTATATAACTTTGCAAAATTATGTGTCATACTATGCATACCTACATAATGACCCTCTGCATTTTCACGTTTCACTAAATCCGGAAATCCTTTTACATTCGCTCCAATTAAAAAGAACGTCGCCTTCGCATCATGCTGTTTTAACATATTTAACAATTCAGCCGTATATTTCCCTGGGCCATCATCAAATGTAAGATAAGCAACTTTTCTTTCTTTTCCATTAAAACGACTTGGTGCCGTTTTATTCATTTCTACTTTCGGTTGTTCACTTGCAAGCTGTACTACGTTTTCTTGTTTTGCAACAGCCTTTGCTGGTGAAGTAATGGATTGAAACATGAAATACCCTATAGCTACTGCTGCAATCGCTATTAATCCGAATACTACTCGTTTAACTTTAAAAGCTTTTTCCATTCTATCGAATTCCTCTCCCTATTAATCTTATATATAAATCACCCAATATAATTATACATCTATTTATTTTATTACACTATATAAACAGACATATATATGTATTATAATGGGAGTTTTATTAAAATGGTTGTTCCTATTCCTTCTTTACTTATAAAACTAAGTGTGCCTCCATGAAGCTCTACCATTTTTTTAACGATAGTTAAACCGAGACCAGCACCTGTAGCATGGTTATTAATCTGGTAAAATGACTGTTCTATATATGGTAAATGCTCTTTAGCAATTCCAATCCCTTCGTCTTTCACCTTGATCACTACTTGTCCTTCATTGTTAGTCGCTTCAATGTGTATTGTACCTTTTTCATGTGAATATTTAATAGCATTTTGAACAATATTCAAGAAAATTTGCTTTAGCCTATTTCGATCTCCCATCAATTCAATTCTTTCTATCGTATTAATAAATTGAATTTGTTTCTCTTCAGCGTTAGGAGTTAATTGCCAAATCGTCTCCTCTAGTATATCGTATATTTGCACCTTTTGTTTATATAAATTGAAATGATTTGATTGTAATCTTGAAAAATCTAGCAATTCTTCTACTAAATGAATCAATCGGTCTGTCTCACCTGAAATAATTCCCATGCCTTGCTTTATCTCTTCTTCTGTTAAATGATCTACCATTTTTAACGTCTCACTCCAACCTTTAATTCCAGTTAAAGGCGTTCGTATTTCATGAGAAATAGAAGCAATGAATTCATTTTTCATCTGTTCCGCTTTTTCTATTTTATTAGACATATGATTTAAACTATGTGCCAACTCACCTAATTCACCTGGATAATCCTCTTTAATTTTCTTCTTTAATGTACCTTCTGCAATTTGTGAAGAAGCATGAATAATAGATTCGATAGGTTTAACAAACGAATTCGCTAATCGTCTACTGATTAAGAATACGATACCAGAAATGACAATTCCAACTGAAATAGTAAACATAATAATTTCAATAATCTTTGCATTTACATTCGTTAAAACAGTTGTATATTTCAAAGCACCGATCGTTTGTCCTTGATGAATAAGTGGACTAATCACTTCCAATTGTTTCACATTGTCTTTCGTAGCAGTCACTTGATGATACATTTCTCCTTCTAGTAACGAATATGGAATAACTACTTTACCTTCTACCTTTTGTCCACTTGACGATTGTATAATCGTACCATGCCGATCAATTAATTGTAATTCGGTTCCTTCTAACTGAAAGCTCTCAATTATATCCCCGCTGTATTCTTGCAATCGAATAAAGTATAGTGAATTGTATTCAGAGAAAAATCGCGTACTTGTCTTCGCATGAGATTCTATATATTGCACAATACCATTATAATAATATCGATAAATGGAGACTGAAAATACGACTTCAAATAATACAAGCATAAGTATAATGACCGTCATAAAATATAAAGTCACTTTTCTTTTCATCTTATACTTTCCTTCCACACATATCCTTTTCCCCACACAGTAAGAATAAATTCAGGTTCTGATGGATTACATTCTATCTTTTGGCGTAACCGCCTCATA
Organism: Bacillus sp. BB51/4; assembly: GCF_008368845.1. NCBI lineage: Bacteria > Bacillati > Bacillota > Bacilli > Caryophanales > Bacillaceae > Bacillus > Bacillus sp. BB51/4. The sequence goes on along the minus strand of NZ_QOSC01000013.1, from coordinate 84,302 downwards.
TTTACATCTACTACTTTCGTCTCACCTACATAATTCGTTCCCCAAATCATATTTAAAATTTCATCACGTGAAACCGGCTTTGAAGCCTGATTCATCAAATACTGTAATATCATATACTCTGTAGGGGTTAAATCAACTAATTGTCCACTTTTATATAATCTTTCTTCTATAACATTTAACGAAAACGGGCCAGATATGATTGTATTCGCTTTTTCATCATGTACTTCTATTCTTCTTAGTAACGATTGTATACGTGCAGTTAGTTCCACTGGACTAAACGGCTTTGCGATATAATCATCTGCACCAATTCCTAGTCCTTGTACTTTATCTTCATTTTGTACGCGTGCGGTTAACATAATAATACCTATTTTTTTATTTTCTTCCCGGACGGATTTACAAACTTGAAAACCATCAATTCCTGGTAACATTACATCAAGCAATGCTACATCAACAGTATGTTCACATAAAATCTGTAACGCCTCTTCTCCCGTACTAGCTTCTAACACATAAAATCCAGCACGTTTCAAATTCAAGACGATAAAACTACGAATAGGCATTTCATCTTCTAAAACTAAAATTGTTGGCATAATTTCCACCTCCCTACTCTTGTTGATAATCCGCTAGCGGTTTTACATATGCTTTCACTTTTTCAAAATGTGGTTGTTTCGGTACAGCATATACGTGAGAAGCTGTTTTAACTGCTGCTTCGTATCCTTTTATTTTGAACCATTCTTTCCGCTCAAATATATGGACTTCAAGCCATAATTCTTTTGTACTTGTTTCCAAAAACTTTTGAGAATTTGATTCCTTTTGCTCATCTGGTATCGTAATTTTTCCAATTAACTCTTCAGGAATTTTCACATAATATCCTTTTTCTATATCGATATATCTTTCTTCAATTGGTTTAATTTCAGATTCACTCCACTGTATGTAACGTTCGAATAGCGGACTATCACCATGTGATTTATCTTCCCAACCTTTTGGACGCACTGTACGAACAAATTCAATAATGCCGTCTTCATTTATATCTTTGCTTTCGACTACATAATCATTGAATAAATCTTCTTTCCCATCTATAGGTAGTGGCTCATAATGACCCTTATCAAATTTTGCTACATATGTTATCCCTGAATGAGCACCAACACCTGCGTCAATTACAACCGCCTTTAGTGATTCAGAAATGCGGCCCATTTGTATTCTTTGAATGCTATTTATAAATGGATCGAATGACGCTTCAGATAAAGTCTTAAATTGTTCCATGAACTCAACTGTCAATTTCTCATCTTTTTCATACGTAACAAGACTTATATCTTTCAGTCCATTTTTATTTAAATCCTCTATGAATAACTTCGTATAACTTCGATTATATATTTCCTTCATATCTTCATTTTCTTCCGAAAAAACATACATAACATGTTCTAACGATTCACGACTTACAGAAATTCCGATTAATAACTCTCGCTTCCCATTCCCTGTAAAATCACCGACTTCAACGATATCTACATCTCCACCATCAAATCTGTGCGTGGACTTTACTTTCCATCCATTTCCGACTTCTTCATATACAGCTAAATATACGCTATGATCTTCATTCGGCAATTTATAAAATAAGATGGCTTCTTTCTTATTATCTTGTTTAAAATCCATTGACCAAATCATCTGCTTATCTTTATTAGACATTGGAGTAAGCAATCGATAATTTACAGGCAAATCTTTATCTATTTGCTCTTTTAATTCATTAATCCATTTCTCATTGGCAGGAGCACCCATTAAACTTGTTGGAGCTTCAGACATTTTACATCCAGTCAACATAAAAATGATTCCCATAATGCCTATCCATTTCTGCATATGATATCTTTCCTTATTACAGATTTTTATTATTTTTCTTTACTTTTTGCTTCTCCAATATTCTCATACATATGAGTATAGTTTTTCTAAAATAAAAAATCGTTACAGAAAAGTTACAAATCCATTCCGATAAAAAAAGATTGGCGAAAGCCAATCTTTTTTTATTATTCGTTTCGAACTGGTTTCGGTGTTACACCTAGATGATCATTTATTTTTTTCGAAATATCTTTCACATTTTTTTCATTTGGAATGTAATAATAAATACCTCCGATACGTTTATCCGTACCTTCTATTTGCATTTTTTCCATTTCTAAATTAGATCCTGCCATATTTTTTGTAATCGCAAGCATATCATCGAAAGTTAAGTTCGTTTTCATATTTTTATCAACCGCATCAAGTAAAGAGCCCATTTTGCTAATTGATTGCACAGACATCGCTTTTTTTGCAATTGCTTCTATTACAAGTTGTTGTCTTTGTCCACGCATTGCGTCACTATCAATTTTACGCGTTCTTGCAAGTGCAAGTGCTTGTTCTCCATTTAAATGTTGGAAGCCTTTTTCTAAATGAATCATACCCGCTTGATCTTTACTATCTTGCTCTGTGAAAGTAACAGGTACATCAATATCAATACCACCAAGTGAATCGACAATTTGTACGAATGATTCAAAGTTAAACTTTACATAATAATCAACAGGAACATTTAAAAATCTTTCCACTGTATCTCGTGTACTTTCAACACCACCAAATACGTGTGCGTGTGTAATTTTATCTAATTTCTTTCTAGATGGAATATATACACGTGAATCACGCGGAATACTTACTAATTTAACTGATTTATCATCTTTATTAATTGTTGCTAATAAAAGTGCATCTGTGCGAACAGCTTCACCATATTGACTTTTTCGCATTTCACTACCATCTACACCCATAATTAAAATAGAGATGTTATCCTTTAAAGGCTCAACTTCTTTATCACGTTTTGATGATTTATCAATTTGTGCATACGCATCACTTACAACAGCTTTTGCTTTATTATATATTAATGATCCATATCCTACTCCTCCAAAAATAAGTAGGAAAAATGGAATTAAAATGAACCATTTTATTGACCTTCTTTTAGAACGTTTTTTATTGCTTCTCGTATTTTGTTCTAATTCAGAGCTCATCTTCATTCGCCTCTCTTTCTCTTTCCCTAGTATAATGTATGTCTAGTATTCTTCATATTGAATTTCCTTTCAAACACCTTACATTTTTGTAAGGTTACATAATGAATCCAATATGTATTCCATTTCACATTATACTCTCGTGCTTATTTTTGGCAAGTCACTATTTTCCAACTTTAAATATTTAGCACTTCGCAACATTCAAAATTATAGATTTATAAATTTATTCGTTTCGAATCCTTCAATTTTCACCTGAAAAATTAATAATGCAACAATACATTTCATATTATCTCTCAAGCGGTGTATACATTGTTTTCTTCCCATGATTATTAATGAAAGCGGATTTTGCTTTTAGTTTCGTCTTTTCTATTTCTATCTCTTCATTCGAGAAATTCACAATAATTTTAATATCTTTTCCATAAGAAGCAGATTGAACTAATTTATCTTCTGACAAATATACAAAGTTCATCATTTCTTCTTCTACTGCCTGTTCATGAACGTCATTCCAAACTTTCAGGTGCTGCGTAATTTCTTGTTTATGCTTATTCCACTCTACTTCATCTAAATGGTACAACGGAGGAACATTATACAATAATTCGTATAGCATACGGTTCCCTACCTCATCTTTTACTTTCAAACTTCCCCATTCCCAGTGGTGCGTTGTAATTACAGAATCATTGTATACTAATTTATATAGCGGTACCGAATATACTGGATTTAAATATACTTGTTTATATTCTTCTTTTAACGGTACTTGTTTTGCATATTTTTCTGGAACATTTTGATTCGGTGACCAATATCCGCCCACATAATACGGACTTGTTTTATTTTTCCTCATATCTTCATCGTCCCATTTAATAACCGGCGTTTCAATACCGTGAGCAAATGTAATCGTACTACTTGCAAAGTCATTTCCGCCTTCTGAGCCAACTACCATACCTTTTTCTTGCGCAATATAATCCATTCGTTGCAATCTTGCTTTTAAATCTTGTTCTTGTGTCGTTATATGTTTGGCTGAATAGTCATCATAAATTTCACCTGTTGCATCACAATCAATAAACCATGAATTATATTTAGGTCCATTTTTTAATATCTCGTTCATTCGCTCTTTTACACTAGGAAGAGATAAAGTTGGATTTAACTTTCGCCCTCTACCTAAAAATCCTTGCACTTTTTCTCCATTTTTCTTCGTCACAGTTGCCTCTTCATATAACGATGGATCCTGAAAAGAAGCTGTATTCCAATTTTTATCAGCTTTTTCGTGAATAGAATGATAAGAATCATACGGACCAACTAAATATCCTATTTTCTTAGCTTCTGTCACGAAATCAGGCTGCATATACCCTTGTTCCCAGTTCGGTAACCCAATCCACGCTTTGTCTATTCCTGATTCTTTCATTTCCTTTATAATATCCGTTCCATCTGCGTTACCCCATTTACTTACTTCTTCAATCGCATCACCGAGCGCCGACTTTAATACATGCTTATTTAAGTTATATAACTCCATCTTCGATAAGTGATCTACCCCTTTGTTTAATAACTCACTAGCGCTCTGATCAACCTTTTGAAAAATATCATCTTTATACAATTCCTTCATTGATAATACTTCATTTACATAACGCAAAATAACATTTTTTTGGTACTTATCAATGAAATCTTGTTTACTTACTTGCTCAAACACACTCAGTTCTCCAGGCTCCGAACTATTCTTTTGAATAAGCCCTTTTATATGACTAAATACAGGACTATTTATTTGCTCTCTTATTTTAGGCCAATTTACGTTACTGTCAGACAAACCATTTTGATTCCAAAAATAAAAATGAGCCGCACCATAAAGTTTTTCAATCTCTTTATTTTTTCTAGCCTTTTCTTGTAATGTTTTAAATTCACCTTTTCGAGCAATATTATCCTTATACAGTTTAGCAATACTGACTGCATCATTATTTGTCACATATAATTGAAATCCATATGTTTTATTTTTATTTATACTCGGGAATTCATGTATAAAATCAAATCCTATTTTCGGATCCGAATGAAATTTCAATTCATTATTAAACATATTGTTCGCAATATATACAATGGAATATTTCGAACCATTTAACGCAAAAAACTTCATAGAAAATGATTCAGCAAATGAATATGCATCATCCTTTAAAAACTTCTTCCAATTTTCATCATTACTCGGAATTTGTTTTCCTTCCCATAACGGAAGTGTATAATTTTCAGCTTGTACTTTCGGCCATATAAAACTTTCTGCACCAGTCGATTCCACTTCAATATTTAAGTGATCTTTTTTCTTTTCTAGATTCACTTTTACTTTTTGATCTGGGTATTCCCAAGATGTGCGATCCTTGTCTTTTTTTACATTCGACACCTTCATTTTCGGTAACGGCTGTGATGCCTGTTCCTTTACACCATCATGTTCTACAGTTAACGTGAAAGTCTCTGGATTTACATCGTAAGTGAACTCTTTATACGTCGCTTTCTTTACTTTAGACTCTTGTACAGCCTTGTTACCTTTTACATCACACCCGACCAAAGTCGAAAATGACATCGTTGTAAGAAGACATATTGCTATCATTTTTTTCATCTTCTGCACCTCCACCACTGAATATACAGGGGCTTTGTTACAGGAATGTGGCAAAAAAATAGAACTAGCATAACGGTAGCTCTATTTTGAGTATTATAAATAAGTGTGTATGAACAACTATAATCTGCTTAAAGTATATGTAGTACAATAGTGTTTTTTCATCCCCACTAAATATAAAAGCAAATAATTCGAATCTTTAACACTTATTTTTCAACTAAAAAAATAAGTGTATATAATACACCCTAAAACTAGCACTAAAATTACTAGCGCTGTACCTTTCCAATTCATACCACCCGTCATATCCACTGGACTACCTGATTCAGCTCTGTTGAATCCATCATGTAAAGAACCGGTAGGATTATTTTTCAATTCACTTTGCCTTATACGTTCCCTGTTTTCTTCTGGTGACTCTTTTTTCATACGATCGCCTCCAAATGAATACACGCTTTACTAAATTATACATTATTACTTTTCTTTTATATGAAAACTGAAAAGATATTTACAACAAAAAAAGCTAGCAATGCTAGCTTTTTTTATAGTTCTATATGTTCTTCTTTATTTACAGTAATTCCTCTATGATCGATTTCTAGCTCACACACTTTCATAGACGTAAATACTCTCGCTAATTGCTCAGCAATTTCTTGACGTTTATCATATGGCGTCAATATAAAAATGGATGGACCTGCACCACTAAGCGCTGTGCCGTATGCGCCAAACTCTTTTGCACATTTACGAATTGATGGTAATAGCGGTACGAGTTCTAAACGATACGGCTCGTGAAAATGATCTCTTTCCATCATTTCACCTACAACTTCCCACTTCTTTTGACAAAACGCAGCTACTAATACGTTGCTGATTGCACTAGCCTTAACTGCTTCATGAAATGGAAACACATCTGGTAATACAGATCGGCTTTCCTCTGTATTTAACTCTTCATTTGGAATAAGAGAAATTACACCTAATTCCTTACTTTCAATTCTTACAACCGAAACATTCTTTCCATCAAGTGCTCCGATTACAGTTCCTCCTAATATAGAAGCAGCAACATTATCTGGATGTCCTTCAAAATTTGTAGCAATTTGAACTTTTTGATCAGTCGTTAAGTTCAAATTGCCAAGTTGATTCGCAAGCTCTATCCCTGCTACAATGGCTGATGCACTACTTCCTAGTCCTCTTGTAAGCGGGATATTACTAGTAACTTCTATTATATGGGGTAATAAAGAAGGACTCACTTTACATGCCGTGCTAACGATTAAATTTTTATCGTCTGTCGGAATTGACTCCTCAAAGGAATGAATTACTTGCCATTTATCAGCTTTTTCTTTTACCACCACATCTAAATATAATGACAAAGCTATTCCTACTGAATCAAATCCAGGTCCAACATTCGCTGTACTAGCAGGAACACGAATACTTAATGGTATCACGACATAATCACCCCTTTTATATGCTCTTTAATTTGTTCTATATCATTTGAAACACTTGCAATATCTAATGTATTAGAAGAGATTGCGATATCAGGATCTTTCAACCCATTTCCAGTTAAAACCGCAACAACTGTCTCTCCTTTTTTGATTTTTCCAGATTGAACATGTTTAATAACGCCGGCTAATGAAGCATTTGATCCTGGCTCAGCGAAAACCCCTTCTGTTTTTGCTAATAATCTATACGCATGTAATATTTCTTCATCTGATACCATATCTATTTCACCGTGAGATTGTTCGGCAGCCTCTACAGCATATGACCAACTCGCTGGGTTACCGATGCGAATTGCTGTTGCAATTGTTTCAGGTTCTTCAATGACATGTCCTTTTACAATAGCAGCTGCTCCTTCCGCTTCAAACCCGTGAATTCTTGGCTTCTTATAGCCTTTTTCTTTCTCATATTCACAGAAACCTTTCCAGTACGCTGTAATATTTCCAGCATTTCCAACAGGAATCGCTAAAACATCTGGTGCACTTTGCAACTGGTCACAAATTTCAAATGCTGCTGTTTTCTGCCCTTCAATTCGATAAGGATTCACTGAGTTTACTAGTGTAATCGGCTCTTCAGCAGCAATATTTCTTACAGCCTTAAGTGCATCATCAAAATTTCCTTCTATTGAAATGATTTCAGCTCCATAGGCGACTGCTTGCGCTAATTTTCCATGTGCAATCTTTCCTTCAGGGATTACGATTATACATTTCATTCCAAGGCGTGCCGCGTATGCTGCGGCCGATGCCGAAGTATTACCTGTGGATGCACAAATAATTGCCTCCGAACCTTCTTCTTTCGCCTTCGCAACAGCCATTACCATACCACGATCTTTAAAAGAACCTGTCGGATTCGCTCCTTCATACTTACCGTATAACTGAATTCCTAATTGTTTTGATATATTTAATAACGGAATAAGCGGTGTATTTCCTTCCATTAAGCTCACATCAGGTGTATTTTCATTCACCGGTAAATAAGAAGCATACTGTTTTAATAATCCTTTATACATATTGTTTTTCCTCCTCAATAATGTAATAACTGTTTATTTCACTTGCGACATCTTCTATCGCTCCTAGTACTCGTTCGAATTGATACTTTGAAGTTTGATGTGTCACAACAACGACTTCTGCAAGTTCACGATTTAAAGGTAATTGAATAACTTCTTTTAAACTTACAGAATAATTAACGAAACATTCTGTTATTTTTTGTAACATCCCAGGTTCATCTCGTAATGAAATACGTAAGAAATATTTCGAAACGACTTCTTCATCTCCTTGTAACTCGTATGGCTCTGGTTCTTTTAACGCACTTTTATTTTTCGGAACTTGATTCATATTTTTAACGATTGAAATAATATCACTTACAACAGCAGAACCAGTCGGTAACTTCCCAGCTCCAGGTCCGTAAAACATTACTTCCCCTACTGCTTGACCGTGAACATACACTGCATTAAATTCATTATTTACATTCGATAATGGATGATGACTTGGTAAAAGAGTCGGTTCTACACTTAAATGAATGGCTGACCCTTGTTTCTCTGCTTTACCAATTAATTTCATAGTAAATCCTAACTTTTCAGCCATTTGTAAATCTTCTTTTTCGACCTTTCGAATCCCTCTTACTTGCACATCATCTAAAGAAACATTCATCGAAAAACCTAAGTTTGCAAGAATGGCTACCTTTCTCGCCGCATCTAACCCATCTACATCCGCTGTTGGATCCGATTCTGCGAAACCTAATTTTTGTGCTTCTTGTAATGCCTCTTCATACGACCATCCCTTTTGACTCATCTTTGTTAACATATAATTTGTTGTGCCATTTACGATTCCCATTATTTTTTCAATTTGATCTGAAGCTAATCCGTCTGTTAATCCCCTTAACACCGGAATACCGCCCGCTACACTTGCTTCATAACATAGATCACAATCATTTTCGTTCGCCAGGTGGAGAAGTTCCGCACCGTATACAGCCATTAAATCTTTATTTGCTGTTACGACATGTTTCTTATTTCGTAAAGCCTTAACAATGTGCTGCTTCGCTTCTTCAATTCCGCCCATTACCTCTACTACAATATCAATATTTGAATCATTTAGAACTTCATCGACATGACTTGTTACTACAATTCCATCAATACAAACATCACGTTCTTTTTCTAAGTCACGTACAACGACTGTCTTTACCTTCACTTCATACCCTGTATCAAGTGCAATTTTTTTATAATGTTCTTTCAAAATATGGACAACACCACTTCCGACCGTACCTAAGCCTAACACCCCAACATTAATAACGTTATTCATCTTCTAATCTCCTCCTACAATTTTATTTTTTATCTTTATCAATCACCTTGCTCTGCTTTTTAATCATGCAGGTGGTGGTTATTTCCGTACGTACAAATCGTTTCATTTTACTGCACCTCCTTTCAAAGTAAAAAAACACACTCATCCCTAGGAAAGGGACGAATGTGTTTTCGTGGTTCCACCCTTGTTCCAATCCAGACTTATTTCCTTCTAGATTGCTCAAGTTCAGATAACGGCTGATTCCGTCAATAATTACTAGATTACTCGTTCACTATTGAAGTTCAAAGGTGGTAAAACCATTTCTCGTGTTAGGAAGCTCACACCCTTGGCTCCCCTCTCTGTAAACCGTAAAAATGATTTCATGTCCTTATCGTTACTTTTTCGTTCATGTTTATTTGTTAACTCATTATACTCGCATAAAAAACAAAATCAATACTATTTTTTGATTATTTTTAATTTTCAATCTTCACATCCATAAAAAAACACACTCATCCCTAGGAAAGGGACGAATGTGTTTTCGTGGTTCCACCCTTGTTCCAACCTAGACATATTTCTCCCTAGATTGCTCAAGTTCAGATAACGGCTGATTCCGTCAATAATTACTAGATTACTCGTTCACTATTGAAGTTCAAAGGTGGTAAAACCATTTCTCGTGTTAGGAAGCTTACACCCTTGACTTCCCTCTCTGTAAACCGTAAAAATGATTTCGTGTCCTTATCGTTACTTTTTCGTTCATGTCTATTTGTTAACTTATTATAGTTATCAACTTTTCAAAAAGCAAGCCTATTTTTACTAAAAATTTTCAAAATCATTTTTTATTGTATTTCAAAATAACATTATGCAACTACCACTTGATTTACCTATTTTGTTATTTCTCCAGTTTGTAAATCAACGATTCTTATATGAATATCACATTCTAAAATGTGTACATATTCACCTTACAAAACTATATCTATAAAGTTTTTTCAATACAATCTTTTCGTATAGCTTTCTTCTAAAGAGCGTGCAACATCTTCTTCAGAAGTATTTACTTTCGCATGCTCCAGCAACATTTTTGCTGCTGAAGGTAACTCTTTTTTATTCAACCATGATTCTGGATCCCACATCTTAGATCGGATAAAAGCTTTTGCACAATGAATATAACACTCTTCTATTTCAACGACAATTCCAAGTAACGGATTGCGTCCATTCGCCTGCATTTCTTGCAATATCTCTTCGTCGTTTGTAATATACGCTCGGCCGTTTATCCGGAGCGTCTCCCCAAGGCCTGGAATAAAAAAGAGTAACCCTACGTGCGGATTTGAAATAATATTCAAAATGGAATCTATACGACGGTTACCTGGTCTTTCTGGAATGATAATTTGATTATTATTTAATACGTATACAAATCCAGGTGCGTCACCTCTCGGCGAAGCATCGCACTCTCCTAATTTATTTGCAGTAGACAATACTAGAAAAGGAGATTTTGACAAAAAATCTATGCAATGGTGGTCTAATGATGAAATAACTTTCTTTAACGCTCGCTCACTTGGTTGCCCCAATATTTTCCGTAATTCTTCCTCTGTTGAAATAATCGATTTTATTTCTTTACTCTCTATCCCCACTATTAACCACTCCGTTTTTCTTTATTTTCCCAAAATTCAATACAAATATTGTATAATAAAATTTGCAGAAAGGGGAATTTAAATGACAGAGTGGTTAACAATATTTGATCCTGAAAGAAATACACTTGGGAAGAAATTGCGTGATGAAGTGCATCGTGACGGTGATTGGCACGAAACATTTCATTGTTGGTTTGTAGAAAAAGATGATGAAGATATGTTCTTATATTTCCAATTACGCTCTAAAAATAAAAAAGAAGCTCCGGGTATATGGGATATTACTTCAGCCGGACATATTATGCATGATGAAGATGTACAAATTGGTGGTCTTCGTGAAATTAAAGAAGAACTGGGGCTTTCTTTTCAAACGACTGAGTTAGCATACAAAGGCATCTTTAAAATAGATTATGAAATTTCAAATCTTACAGATCGCGAGTTTTGTCATATGTATTTTCACAATGTCATCAATCCACTTCCATTCGCACCAGGTGAAGAAGTAGACGATGTGATGAAAGTACATGCAACTTCTTTTCTACAACTACTAAAAAGAGAGATTTCATCTTTTACAGCTATTTCTGTTTTAAGCAATAAACCGATAACGATAACATTTGAAGATATTTATCCATATGATGTTGCATACTATGAATTTGTTATAGAGCAAGGAAAAGACTTACTAGAAAATAATAATTTATAAATAAGATAGGGCTCCCATTTTAAAGTACTTAGGAGTCCTATTCTTAATAGTGGATGATTGACAATACCCGACTAATTTAAACTCCACTTTATTTTCTCTCTTTCGATGTTTGGAACATACTTGGCAGCGTTACAAAACGTGCCCCTTTCGTTTTTAACTGCGGAATAATTTTGTCTAGCGCCTCTACAGATCCTTGTAAATGCCCACCTGGAGTCGAATGCTGAAGTATGACACTGCCAGGAAATGAATTCCCTAACACATTATTTGTAATTGTGTCCGCACCTACACCTTTCCAATCAACTGTATCAACACTCCACTGTACAATCATAAAGTTTTGCTCTGTTGCCCACTTCAATTGATTTTCAAGTATTTCACCGTATGGCGGACGTATAAACTTAGGAGCATAACCAGCTAAACGATTTAATATTTCTTCTGTTTTTATAATTTGATTACGGTACTCAGTATCATCTACTTTCGCTAAATTTGGATGACTATACGTATGATTACCAATTACATGCCCCTCACTCGCAATACGCTTTACTACGTTCGGATACTTTTCTGCGTTTTCACCAAGTAAGAAAAAAGTAGCTTTTACATTATAGTGTTTTAACTTATCTAAAATTTTCGGCGTAAATTCTAAATCTGGTCCATCATCAAATGTAAGAGCGACTTCCGCTTTATTGTACGGTCCTGAAAATGCGTACGCATATTTTTCGACCCACGAAAATGGTGTCCACGATCCACGCTCATATGCTTTCATTTGTACTGTATAGTTTTGAGGGATATATGTGTATGGCAATGAGCTCATATAGTCTCCATAATAAAATGAGTGATATGGCATATAGGCGTAAGAAACATCTCGTTCTAGTCCCCATTCATATGGGGCAAACATTTCTGACGAATAAAAATAATACATGATAAAAACCTCCCTAAAATTTCATATGTGATTCATCTGCACTTTGTTAGAGAAATTATTATTCATGAACAAAAATAAGACTGTCCGTAATTAGGACAGTCTTACTACTTTGCAATATTAATAAATCGATGTACTATCTTTCGGCAATGCTTTCACATGTTTTAAATAGCTTGTCACTCTGTCATCATCACCTTGAGGATATTGATACCCATATGTGTTAGCAATTTCGTTCGCAACTTTTCTAAATAAATCGCCCATTACAAAAAATGACTCCCATATGTTTTCATATTCAGCATTCGAATAGGTCCGTTTAAAATGCTCCCACATATCTTTTTCAATATATTGCTCGAAATGCTTTCCAAACTTACCTGTATTAACTGTAAAGTCTGTTTTCATACCAATATGCCATTCTAGCATTACAATGAACATATCTCGTACTGGACCATCGAGCATCCCTTTCGCATAAGAAAGTTCTTCTCTCCATAGTCCTTTCCCTACATTCGTACTACACCACCAAAATTCATTACAGCAATCTAAAAACTCTTTTTCTGTAGGCTTTTGTATTAAGTAATCCCTATCGCTTGCTGGTGGAAATTCATCAATACAATTATCTTTATCCAGAAGCAGTTCACTTAAACTATCTTGTCCAACAAACTTATTTATCAAATCACATGGAACTAGCATTAAATCAATTCGATTTCCATCCATAAACTGCATTAAATACGGAAATTTCCCGTCTTCATCTGCTGGAACTAATGACATTTCTTCTGGCATTTGTACAATCATTATTTCTCCAAATATACGTATCCAATTATGATTAGACGTAAAAGAGCGTATATCTTTTACAACATACATAATATCATAGTCTTGAAAACAATCTTTTTTCACATGTGGATTTACACGTGACCCATTCATGATGACAACTCGAATTCTTTCATCCTCTTTTGCTGTATTAATAATTAAGTCTAACATTTCTTTTTCAGTTCTCATCTATTCCTAACCTCCAATGTTTATATAAACTTATATTTCCAAGTATGTTGGAGGTCCACGAGGTAGCTGCGTTGTACACCATACATGTTATAATTTTTGAAATTTCTTTTTCATCTTTTTATCTCCTTTCATCATTCTTTTACGACTGCCATTACAAACCCATCGTATCCTTTACTTCCGACAGTTTGAAGCGCAGTAGCACTTACACGTGGCTCTGCAGCTATTAATTCATAGAAGCGACGTATCCCTTGTACGCGAGGATCGTTACTCGTATTGTCAATAACTTCTCCTTCACGTACTACGTTATCACCAATAATTATAGTACCAGGGCGTGATAGTTTCAGTGCCCATTCAAAATAGTTAGGGTTATTTTGTTTATCAGCATCTATGAAAATAAAATCAAATGGTTTATAATTCTCATTTTCGATTTGCTGTAAAGAATCTAAAGCTAATCCTGTTCGCACTTCAATTATATCATTCAAATTGGCACGCTCAATATTGCTACGTGCAATTTCAGCATGCTTTTCATTTGCCTCCAATGTAACAACTCTGCCTCCCAATGGCAATCCCCTTGCAAGCCATACCGTGCTATATCCGCCTAGAGTACCAATTTCCAAAATGTTTCGAGCTCCTTGAATTTGTACTAATAGTTGCAAAAACTTCCCTTGCGTTGGCGATACATCATGTGCTGGTAAATTAGCTGCAGCGTTTGCTTGAAGTACTTCTTCTAATGTAGAATCTTTCGGTATTAATACATCACTCACATATTGATCAACAGCCGTCCATTTCTCAATCATACTCATGAAAATACCATCCCTTCAATTTTTCAATGCTTTTCTACTATTCACTTTTGATTATAACGAAAATTCTGTCTTATATACAAAAAATAAAGAAGGGACATCCACTCCATTACAGAATAAATATCCCTTCTTTGCTTATAATTTTAACCCTTATGGATTAGTAGACCAAAGTCCAGCTGATTTAATAAATGTACGTTTATTTAATTTCAGCTGCGCTACGATAAACTCTGCAATATCTTCTGCTTGCATTACTTTATCCGGATTTCCATCAGTTAATCCTAAATCTACAGCCATGTCAGTTGCTACTGTACTTGGAGTTAAAGCAGTTACACGAATGTTATGTTTACGAACTTCCATCGCTAACGATTCTGTTAAGCCAAGAACACCAAATTTAGAAGCACTATATGCACTTGTTACAGGTGCACCTTTTTGTCCTGCTGTAGATGAAATATTAATAATATCACCAGATTGTTGTTCAATCATACTTGGTAAAGCTGCACGAGTTGCATAGTACACACCCATTAAGTTTACTTGAATGATTTTTTCCCAATCAGCAACGTCTAGTTCTAAAAACTTACCGAATTTAGAAATACCAGCGTTATTAATTAAAATATCGATAGATCCTAAACCGGTTTTTAACGTTTCAATTGCAGTCGTTACCTCTTCATATGAAGATACATCAGCAGTCGCAATAACAGCTTTTACGCCTTCTGCTTCTACTTCTTTCGCTACAGCTTTTAAGTTTTCTTCTGAACGAGCTAAAAGACCTACGTTTACGCCTTCTTTCGCTAATGCAATCGCTACAGCACGACCAATCCCTCTACCTGCTCCTGTAATTAAAGCATTTTTGCCTTGTAATAATTCTGCCAAGTATAACACTCCTTAATCGTCTCAGTTGTTTATTATTATATTAAAAGTGTAACTATATTTATGTAAAAAGGCAATGATGCACTTTCATGTGCGTAGGTTACCTGTGGGTAACTATAATATTTTTTATAAGTCTCACATGTTTTATCATCATTCATGTAAAATAAAAATAAATCCAGCATAGGGGAGTGTATGTGTATGAAAAGAAAAAAATGGTTCTTGTCACTAACTGCAGTCGGACTATGTATCATATTTTTTGCGATGTACTTTATATTTGGTAATCCACTACATTATAAAGTAATAGAAAAAGATACTAGCAATTATCTCCATACTATAAAAAACTATAAGCAAGAAGAAATACAAAGCATAACTGGAAAATATACTCCCATTTATAATATCGGCTATTATGCAGAGGTAGTATATAAAGACGAACCCTATTTTACATACTCTTATACATACGATAATAATAATAAAATAATACAAGACAATGGCATTTTAGGAAGACATACTGAATCATTTGAGCATCTTAATTTAAATTGGTCACTGTTCGACCAATTAATAAGAGGTATTCATACAAACTTACAAGAAAGAGGTTTAAGTGAAAAAAAGGATTATTCTATACGAAGCGTTCAATTCATTGATATCGATGATGATAAAAACGGTGCAGAAGCATATGTTAACTTTAAGAAAGATACAAAATCAGATTATTCATACCGTATGAATAACGAAGGAAAGGCTTATCAATATAGTTGCAGTAACGGGGAATGTATTTTTAAAGAGAAATAGTGTTAGAAGATATCCTCCTAACACTATTTTCCTTCATTATTCGGAATACACACAATAAATTCTGCGCCATTCCCTTCCTCACTCTCGACTTTTATTTCTCCTTGATGAAGGTCGAGTACTTTTTTTACGATGGCCAAACCTAAGCCACTTCCTCCATAAGTACGATTTCGTGAAGTGTCCGCTTTATAAAAACGTTCAAAAATATGTTGTTTCTGTTCTTCGGATATACCAATTCCCGAATCGCGAATACGTACTTCCACTACTTTCTCATGTTTTTGTAACTGGATTGTAATTGTGCCACCACTTGGCGTAAATTTAATACTATTATGAATTAAATTAATCCACACTTGACTCATACTTTCTTGGTCAGCAATAACATTTACTTTTTCTAAATCCAGTTCTAATTCAATTTCTTTTTCAGCCCAGAGCGGTTCACTATTTAATACAATTTGCTTTAACTGTTGATCTAATCGATACGCCACTCTTTCTGGTGTATACTCTTCCGCCTCTAAAAGAGTTAGTTTCAGTAAATTTTGACTTAGTTTAGATAATCTCGTCGTTTCCGTTTCAATAATGGTAAGATAATGCTTTCGTTTTTCCTCGGAAAGATTGTTATCTTGTAGTGCTCTAGCAAAACCTTTTATAGATGTTAATGGTGACTGTATTTCATGAGAAACATTCGATACAAATTCCTGACGCATTTTCTCCATCGCATTTAGTTCATCTGTCATATCGTTTATACTTTTTACGAGCACACCAATTTCTCCATCATACTTTTCTTCATTATGTATTTTTACGGAAAAGTCTCCTTTTGTAATTTTTTGTATCGGTTCAATTATAGTCCAGATCATTGCCTCTCGTTTTGGTCTCATTAATATCCCAATCAATGTCCAAATAAGAACAATAAATACAAAACCGACCATATAGCTAATTAGAAAGGCCACAAACGACGATACGTTTACTTCAAAAGCATTCAATATACTAGTTGCTACATAAAATGCGATAGACCAAATTATAGTGAGAAAAGAAAAGAGCGCTATTATCGCTCCCGTTACTTTCAACATCTTCAACTTACTCATTCTTTTTCTTTTTCTCATTTACTTACCTCTAAGCGATACCCTAAGCCTCTTATCGTTTTAATACTGAACTTCGACTTCTCTTCTTGAAACTTCTCACGTAGCCGATTAATATGAACGTCTAGTGTACGTTCATTCCCTTCAAAATCATATCCCCATACATCTTCAATTAATTGCTCTCTCGAACAAGTTCTTCCTACTTTAGAACCTAGAGTAAAGAGCAATTCGAATTCTTTTAGCGGTAATGTAACTATTTGTTCTCCAATTGTAACTTCAAATGTTTTACGATTTAACAGTACATTTCCAACTTGAATCGATTGCGATACTGTAATTTGGTAACGTTTCAGTAGTGCCTTTACTCTCACTACTAGTTCTATCGGATCAAATGGTTTTACAAGATAATCATCCGTGCCAAGGTAAAATCCTTTTACTTTTTGGGACGTCTCCCCTTTAGCAGTTAGTATCAAAATCGGAATATCATAGTACTTCCTTAATTCAAAACATACATCAAATCCATCCATATTCGGCATCATGATATCAAGAATAACCATATCAACTTTTACTTCGTCTATTTTCTTAAGTGCATCTAGTCCATCAATTGCCTCATATGTTTGAAAACCTTCTCGTTCTAAAAATACAGAAACAAGTTCTCTAATATGCGGATCGTCGTCCACTATTAAAATGTTAGGTATCAAAGAAACCATTTCCCTTCTAATTAGCATCCTTTATAAAGCTTTTAAAAATGAATAATCAGTGGAGTACATACCCCACTGATTATTCATTTTATAATGCACCCTCTTTAATTTTCAATTGTTGCGTTGCAAATTCACGATACATATCATGTGTCTGTAATAATTCATCATGTGTACCGCTTCCTGTAAGATTCCCTTTTTCTATAAAGATAATTTTATCTGCATCTACAACAGTAGAAAGTCTATGTGCAATAACTAACGTTGTTCTGCCTTTCATTAAGTTATTTAATGCCTTTTGAACGACAGACTCGGATTTACTATCTAGACTAGAAGTTGCTTCATCTAACATAAGAATTTGTGGATTTCGAAGTAACGCTCGAGCAATCGCAATTCGTTGTCTTTGCCCTCCAGAAAGCTTCACACCACGTTCTCCAACTTCTGTTGCGTATCCGTTTGGCAAATCATGAATAAATGCATCAACATATGCCATTGCTGCTACTTTTTCAATTTCTTCATCTGTCACTTCGCCCTCAACACCGTAACAAATATTATCACGAATCGTTCCATCAATTAACGGACTATCTTGTGAAACGTAACCAATTTGACGTCGCCATGACTGTAGTGAATAATTCTTAATTGAGTCTTTTCCTAATTTAATGGCACCGCTAGTTGGCTCGTAAAAACGTTCTAACAGTGAGAATAACGTCGTTTTCCCACTACCACTTGGTCCTACAATTGCTGTTACTTTACCTGATTCAATTGTGAAATCAATATTCTTTAAAACTTGCTCTTCTTCGTTATACTCGAAATATACATTTTCAAGAACGATTGGCTGCTTAGCATTTGTGACTTTCACACCAGTTTCATGATCTTCTACTTCATATTCTAAAATTGTATTAATTCTTTCCGTTGCACCAATTGCCTTTTGGAATTGTGTAAAGAACATAGATAATTGACTCATCGGCATTATAATTTGAACTAAATATAAAATAAACGCTACTAGTTCTCCTGTAGTTAATGCACCGCTAGAAACTCGCATTCCACCATATCCTACGATAATAACAAGCAATGCCATTAAAACAAACGACATAACTGGTGAAATTAACGCTTGCACTTTTCCCTCTTTCAAACCAAATTGCAATAGCTTTTCAATACCTTTATTTCCAGTTTCATATTCCTTTTTTTCTGTGTTCGAAGATTTCACTAAACGAATTTCTGATAACACTTGTGTTAATACACTAGTAAAAGAAGCCGTTTCATCTTGAAGTGCTTTTGAAATCTTATACATTTTTCGTCCAAGTGGAACTAAAATGAGTACTGATAACGGAATAACCGTTAAAAGTAAAAGTGTCATTTTCCAGTCTAAAACAAATAATACAATTAATGATCCAACAATTGAAATACCGCCTGTTAATAAATTTGACAAATGCTCAGAAATTAATGTTTTCACAACTCCTGTATCATTTGTCATACGGCTAATTGTATCGCCTGTTCTATTTTGATCATAATAAGTTACCGGTAAAATAAGCACCTTTTTCCACAAACGTTCTCTCAGTCCAGCTACAATCTTCTGCCCAATATAATTTAGTAAATAGATAGACAATCCTGCGGCTATAGTTTGCATAATAAAGAATGCAATTAGCCCAACAATTTGTCCTGTACTAATTGACGAAAGTGAAAAATTATCTACTAACCCTTTCGTTAACATCGGTATAAATAAACTAGCTCCCGTAGAAAGCAAACTCATTAATAAAGCAAAAGCAAGAATCCCTTTCGGAGGATTTGTATCTTGAATAAGGCGTAAAAACTGCCTCCAGCTCCCTTTTTTCTCTATCTCATTTCTAACTTCCATTTTTGTTCATCTCCTCATGTTAAACCAAACTGTTCTTTCTAAAAATAGAATACAATACAAATGTAAACTGAATGTAAACACACTTTTTCTATTTTTACAAAATATACATGCAAACGCATCTTTACAACAGATGTAAACATCTGATATTATTACCTAGTACTAAATATTATTCTATGCGAATTATAGATAACCAATTTACAATACTATATAAATCTCCCGTTATTGAAAGGAGTATCCTTTTTGCAAACAAATATACATTCCGAAAAGGAAACAATCATTTTTATTCATGGCTTAGTCGGCAATCGTCGTGCCTTCAAAAAAGAGCATAAACGATTTTCAGCCACCTATAACATTATAACTTACGACTTATTAGGTCATGGCGATGATAAAGGTGCAGATATCGAATTTTCATTACAGCGCCTCGTAGATCAATTATTGAATTTATATGAAAAAGAAGGCATTCAAAAAGCTCATATTTGCGCTCTAAGTTACGGCTGTTATATCTCTACAATTTTTGCACAAATGCATCCAGAAAAAGTATTGAGCATTTGTCACATTGGTGGACATTATAATAATCCATCCCTTTTATATAACGTATTTCAAAAGTTCTGGGAGAAGCGAGGAGACGAGTACTCTAAATGGCTCTCTCAATACGCAAATACCATTTTCCCAAGTGGCATGCTAAAAGCAAATCCGTTCGCAGTCATTTCAAGAAATATTTATTACCGTTTCGGATTGCAATTGCATTCATCAATTATTGCCCAATCATTACGGCATCGTTTAGAATTCGATTTAAAATCTAAATTGAAATCACTTCCCCACCCTATTCTATGGGTAATGGGTGAACATGATCATCTCTATAAATCTTGTCTTTTTGATTTGAAATCCATTCTTCCTAACGTTTTATATAAAGAAATACCGCTTGCAGGACATGCAGCAAACTTATTTCGCCCGAACTACTTCCATGACCTATACGCTCGATTTTTAAATGGGAAGTTACAGTAAAAACTACTACATTCCCAATTTATTCAACTATAAAAAGGCTTCCCAAGTTTCCCTGGAAAGCCTTTTCTCTATACGAAAAGTATATAAACTACTTTTTCTTAGTATGCTTTTGTGTAACCTAACATGTGCTTGCTCCAGTAAGAGTTACTTACAGAACTAATACGTACACCAGTTGCATCCGTTTCTGCACTAATGAACTGACCGTTTCCTAAGTAAACACCCATGTGAGAAGGACCTGATTTATAAGTATTTTGGAAGTATACTAAATCACCTGGTTGTGGATTGCTAGTTTTTGTTTTAGAGCTCCAGTATCCAGCAACTGTTTGACGAGCGCCTTTATGACCAGTTTGATTTAATACGTAGTGAATGAATCCACTGCAATCAAAACCAGCAGGTGTTGTACCAGCAGTTCTGTATGGTGAACCATTTAAAGATCTAGCGAATCCAGCGATTGAAGATGTATCTCCACCTGTTGTTGGTTTTTGTACGTCTTTACCTGGTTGTTGAACGTTATTTGTAACGTTATTGTTATTTGTAACGTTGTTTACTCCGCCTTTTACAAACTTAACGAAGTCTGCACTTACGTAACCTGTACGGCCGTTATGGTTAATTTTGTACCAACCATTTTCAGCGCCAGTAACGTTTAATACTTTACCTTGTGTTACGCCACCGATTACAGCGTTGTATGTAGCTGGGCCTGTACGTACTTTTAAAGCACCAGTGTTAACAACATAAGAACCACCAGTTTGAACTGTAGTAGTATTGTTGTTTGTAGTTGGTTGTTGTGTTTCGTTAGATACAGCAGAACCACCTTTTGTTACGAAGTCTTTGCTTACGTATCCAGTTCCACCATTGAAGTTGATTTTAAACCAATCTTGTACTTCACCTACAACTTGTACTGTTTTACCTTTATTTACAGAGCCTAATACTGTATGAGATGTACTTGGGCCTGTACGTACGTTAAGTGAAGAAACGTTTACTGTGTAAGTACCAGTTCCTTGTTGAACAGTAGTTCCTGTTTTACCACCAGTCGTTACGAAGTCACCACTTACATAACCAGTTTGACCGTTTACAGTTACTTTGAACCAACCGTTTTCTTGTCCAATTACTTGTAGTACTTGACCTGATTTCACTTTAGAAATAACGTTATGTCCTGTACCAGCACCTGAACGTACATTTAATACATCAGCTGTTACCGTGTATTTTAATTCAGAAGTTGTTTCTACCTTTTTTGTTTCAGTTACAGTCGTTTGAGTTTGAGTTTGTCCATTAATTTCTTTTAGCGCTTCATTTGAAACTTGTGCCTGAGCAGAATCCATACCTGGAACTGCAACACCTACTACTGAAGCTGCTGCTAAACCTGCAATTACTTTTTTCATAAGTTGTCTTTACTTCCTTTCCCTACTATCCTCTTTAAAAAACTTATAAACTTAATACTTTACAATATTATTAAAGTAAAATATTCATTAAGTTCCATTTTTTAACAAGAGTTTTATTTTTCACACAGAGTTCATTTTAAATGAATGAAGTGTATTCCGTGTGAACTTCATGTGAACTTTACCATTAAACTTATTGTTTTTGCAATGCTTTTTTCAATTCTCTTATGTATTTCATTGAAAATTCGACATTCCATTCATTATCTTAATATACATTGTCTATCCACTTTGAAAAACCCTATTCATCTAATCCAATGCAAAGAATATATTTCCTAGTAAAGCTCCTCCCATGAAGCATACTCTTATCATGACAAAAAATACTTTTTTTATCAATAGTATAATATTTTTAGAAAACTATTTTTGATACTATCTATCACTTATAAAAGATTTGACGATTTGTAAGATTTAACTTCAAAAATTCTGTTCTAATTTGGCGAAAACACACACACCACTACCTACTTTTCACCAACTATGGAATTTATAGGATATTTATATTATCATATATATAGTGGTATTTTAATCAATACAAATTTTATTTACCCTACACTGAAACCTATCGAACTTTTACAGGGCGGTACATTGAATTTTAAGATGGAAGTCTTATTGCCTGCAAATATTGGGATTAAAGAAGGAGGTATATTTATGAAAAACATAATAGATGATCCTATAAATAAAAATATAGAATTATACTATGCTTTTTTTCAATTCGTTTCAATTATTACCTTACAAAAAATATCAACTATTGAAACACGTAAAAACGAATTAAAAGATCAGATGAAAAATTCCTATCAAAAAAATCCTTATTACTTATAAAAGGTGAACAGGTTGTATCCCTGTTCACCTTTTATCTCGCATTATTTATAAATTTTCACACGATTTTCTAAAGGTTGGTATTCTTTTTCACCTGCAGTTACCACCGGTTTACCAAACGGCATTTGCGCAGTAAGTTTCCAGTTTCCTGGAACTTCCCATTCTTTTCTCACTTCTTCATCAATTAATGGATTGTAATGCTGCAATGTAGCACCAAATCCTTCAATTTCTAAAGCTGTCCAAATTGCAAATTGTAACATTCCTGAGGATTGCTGTGACCACGTTGGGAAATTCTCTTTGTATAATGCAAAGTTTTCTTGCAGTTCTTCCACTACTTGACTGTCTTCAAAGTATAAAACCGTTCCATAACCACTTTTAAATGCATTCATTTTTTCTTCGGTAGATGCAAAGTTATTTTCAGGTACAATTTTTCGTAACGTTTCTTTCGTAATATCCCATAACTTATCATGTTGTTCTCCTAGCAAGACGACAACGCGGGCGCTCTGAGAGTTAAAAGCTGAAGGTGTATGTTTTACAGCATGATAAATCACTTCTTGAATTTTTTCATCAGAAACTACTTGCTCTTTACTAATCGCGTAAATAGATCTTCTGTCTTCAATTGCTGAGTAAAAATCTTTTGCCATCATAATTCCCTCCAATTTTCATTTGAGGCTTTTTCATATGTATACATCATGTTCCGCCTCTTAAAACTTATCATTAATAAGCTTCTAACTTTATACTATCAACAAACAATAATAAACTCAAATAATAACACTCACATTTTTTACCTTTTTACTTCCTAATACTAACAATAAAAAGGTTAGTATTAGGAAGTAACAACAAATTGCCTTTCTGATATGATGATCCAACTCAGTATTTCACTTAATTAACTAAGCCAAATGCATAAGACATTAGCTTGTTCGTCTCTGTAAAACGCTTCGTTTTACCTTTCGTTCCCATTACAACAGTAATAATACGAGTATCACCTTGTTTTGCTGTACCCGTAAAACAATACCCCGCGCTATCTGTAAATCCTGTTTTTAATCCGTCTATTCCTTCTATATATAAAGCTTTATTATTTTTGTTTAACATATCATTTGTACTTACAACATTAATATTATTAAATGCTAACTGACTTTGACGTAAGTGAGTCACTTCTAATATTTCTGGATAGTCTTTTATTAAATGATACGCCAAGTTTGCTACATCAGCAGCCGTCATCTTCGTCTCACTTCCATCAGGTTCTTGTAGTCCTGACGCATTTGCGAATTTAGCATAATCCGACATTTTTAACTGCTTTGCTTTTTCATTCATAAGCTGAACGAAATCTTTCTCTGTTTTTGCCATATGTTCTGCTAAAGCTACAGCCGAATTATTTGCTGATTCAATCATTAATGCATGGTACAAATCTTTAACAGTTAATGTGTCATTCACTTGGACTGGGATTCTCGCACCCTCTGTTTGTGCCGCTTTCGCACTCATTTTCACTGGATCTTCCCAGCGAACTTTCCCATTATGTACATTTTCTAATAGAAGGTACGCTGTCATCATCTTAGACATACTTGCTGGCGCAAAAGCTTCATTTTCATTATGTTGATAAATAATATCTCCATTACTCGCATCGATAATCATAGCTGCTTTTGCATCAATTTCCGGTGGTATGTACTTTGGTGGCACTACTTTTTCAGTTAATCCTGTTTCAGGTAATTCTGCCACTTGTAAAGGTGGTCCCTCTGCACTTGCTGTACTCTTTTGAGTTCCTTGGAATAAGAACCAACATACCCCTAAAATAAAAACTAATAGGATCGTTATCCTTCCCCATTTTAACCGCTTCATTTCAAAACTCCTTTAGCAAACCTTTTATACACTCACACTCAACCATAACAACTTTCCCTTTATATCGTCAAGGTAAAAAGCATATTTATTCATCTATAGCAATTATTATTTCAATGCATTTATGTTACAATAAAAACACTGAAATATAAGAATATTCATCGATAAATCCTCATAAATAAAATTTTTAAAATAGAAGGGATTCATGCAAATGATACTTCCAAAATCATTAAAATACGGAGACACAATTGGGATCTACTCACCTTCTTCACCAGTAACCTACACTTCTCCCAAAAGATTCGAACGCGCAAAATCTTACTTACTTCAAAAAGGATTTCATATATTAGAAGGTTCACTAACAGGTCGATATGATTATTATCGTTCTGGAAGCATACAAGAACGTGCAGAGGAACTAAATGACTTGATAAGAAACCCTGATGTTTCTTGTATCATGTCAACTATTGGCGGTATGAATTCTAATTCATTATTACCTTATATTGACTATGATGCTTTTCAAAATAATCCCAAAATAATGATTGGCTATTCAGATGCAACCGCTTTATTACTAGGGATTTATGCTAAAACAGGAATTCCTACATTTTACGGTCCGGCGCTCGTTCCCTCTTTTGGAGAGTGTGAGCCTTTTGTAGATTATACATACAAATATTTTGTAGAAACATTACTACATGATCAAATGCTTCCTTACAACATAAAACAACCTTTATTTTGGTCAGATGAATTTATTAATTGGGAAGAGAAGACGAAAGAAAAAGAACTTAGACCAAACAATTGGATTTCTGTAACAAATGGACAAGCTACTGGACGTATTATTGGAGGGAACTTAAATACAATAGAAGGAATTTGGGGTAGTCCTTATATGCCATGTATTCAAGATGGGGATATTTTATTTATTGAGGATAGTTCAAAAGATGCAGCTACTATTGAAAGAAGCTTTTCATTACTTAAAGTTAACGGCGTATTTGATAAAGTTTCAGGTATTATTCTTGGAAAACATGAGCAGTTTGATGATTGTGGTACAAATCGCAAACCTTATGAAATATTATTAGAAGTAATGCAAAATCAAAGAATTCCTTTATTAGCTGACTTTGATTGTTGTCATACCCATCCGATGATCACTATGCCGATAGGTGTTCAAGTGAACATGGATGCAACTAATAAAACAATACATATTTTAGAAAAATGGAAGATATAAAAAAACACTTATATTATTAGGAAGAAAATATTATAAACTTTTCCATTAGAAAACATAAAAAAGCTCCGTTCATCACAAAACGGAGCTTTTTATTATTGTCCTAAATTTTGAACCTTCTCTTTCAAATCACGAACTTGATCAATCGTCTGCATAAGCTCAGAGTTTTTAAATTGCTCTACATCCACTTTTCCTTCTTCTATCTTCGTCATTGCCGTATCAATTAATGTATTTAACTTTTCGTTATATCCGACGATTTGCTGATGAAGATCCTTTGCTACATCAGGTGGTGTTAATTCATTGAAAGCGGGTATATCTTGTTTAATTTCACTAAGCTTCGTTTCTAACTCTTTTCGAGCTTCGCTATCATTAACAGCCTTTTCAGCTAATGCTGGTGCATCATTTGCAAATGCACTTATTTCATTTACATAGTCTGTCGCTTTTTGAGCATAATCTATGGAGTTCTTTCCTTGCTCTACTAGTGAACATCCCATTAAACCAATTGAAACTATAAACACTAATAAAATTGATTTGATTTTCATTTTAGACTCCCTTCGCCTTTATAATTGTCTGCAATTTTCTCTATGCATAACTTCTAGCTAAATTACTTATAACCTTTTTCAAATAGCTATTTACCCTCTTACATGCCCTATTATCGTTACAACATCTATTTCTATATTTACGCTAATAATATCTTCAATTATATCCATATATCCTTGTCCTATAGCTGTTCCATAGTGTAATGTAAGCCCCTTCTTTTCATACACTGACTTTGGCACCGAAAAAATAAACCTCCTCAAGTTACTTTCATCAGCTGGTTCCATAATTAAAACAATCCCATCCTCATCAAACATATACGCTCGCCCTCCAACTTTACATTCACTATGGCTCAGTATTGCCTTTGTCAGCTAAATTTAAAACAAAAAAATAAGTTGCACATCGCTCTATAATTAAAATAAGAAGCATTAATTCTTTTTTTTAAGTTTAATGCTTCTTCAAAACTTTGATTTAATTGTCCATAATCCGTATTATACGAATTATTTCAATTCCCCTCAATTCTTCATTTCCGGACAATATAGAGTACATCAGTTTCAGATAAACCAAATTTCCTCGCACTTTTCATTCCTTGTTTTTCAGCTATGTTATACAATTCCACCTTAAATCCTACATTCATTAATCGTTGTATAAATCCTGATTGATTATAAATTCTTACATGTTCTTCATGACCAAAAGCTAATTTTCTCAATTTTGGCGTTAAAATTAATTCATTCTCTATAATAATATCTACATTCATTACGATTGGAGCTTGAATAATTCCCCATCCATTTGTTTTTAATACTCTATATAACTCTCTCATCGCTTTTTCATCATCTTGAACGTACTGTAATACATGACCACATAAAATCACATCAAATGTATCATTTTCATATGGAATTCTAGTAACATCAATTTCCTGCATTAATGGATCCTTTGGTTCAATATCTCCACACACATATATAATATTTTTATACTGAGCAAACCAACTTCTTAACTTCGCTTCTGGTGCAATATGAAGCATAGTATCATTTCCACTTAATAAATCCGTTTCCATTTCAATATATACACGATATAACCTTTCACGGTCCATCGAATCACATACCGGACAAATCCCCGTATCTTTATTCCACATCTCGAATTTATATTTTGGAAAAGCGTAATGTTCTGGCCAAGGTGAAAATTTTTCAAATTGTTGATTGCAAAATTGACAATAGCAGACTTCTTTCTCAAATATACGATTAACTAGCTTATTTAGTTCCTTCTCTATCTTTTCATTATCAATTTGATTTAATTGACTATTTTTTACTACATCCTTAATTATTAAAACCGCATTTTCCAAACAATTAGTTAAACACTCTTTATAATCTTGCTCACAATTTAAAAACCCACTATTATATGCATCTATTATTAATTCAATCCATTCTTCAATTGTCTTTAATGTAAATTGCATTTGTTTTTGATTTTCCCCACTATGTTGTCTAAAATAACTAAGGGGTTCCTCTATATAAACTACTTTTCCTTTCTTCATCATATCTAGCCATGTTGCAATGTCATTAATAGCAGAGTAAGCCTTCCCCTTAAAACACCCAAAATCCCCTCCCAAAAATTTTCGATTAAATAGAACTGTTGTAGGCTCACCAACTACATTTTTTAAGTTTTTTAACATATAATCCCCTAATTCTTTCCCTTCAAAAAGTGTAGTTTCTTTGGCGATTTTCATATTCAATGTTGATGGTGATAATACTTTTCCATTCTCATCAATTAATTCACGATATGACGTCACAAACGAAATGTTTTCTAGACTAAAAAAACAGTTCATCATTCTTTTAATCTTTTCAGGATGAAATAAGTCATCATCTAATAAAAAGTTTATATAATCTCCATTTGCAAGTTCTATACACTTATTAAAGTTCTCTGCTTCTAATCGAGGTTTATTTTTAACATATGTAATACATTCATATTCACTTAAATATGGTTGGATCATCGCTTGAATTTCACCGTTTGTACTATCGTCAGAAATTATTATTTCAATATTTTCATATGTTTGATTCAAAGCACTTTTGAGAGCTAATTCCAAGTAATGAGGTTTATTATAGGCAGGAATAAGTATACTGACTTTCGGTAAATGAGAGTTGTTATTCCGATACTGTTTTTTCTTTTCTATATTTATTTCCTTTCGCTTAATTTGTCGGTAGTAGTCTAATGTATATAATATTGATGATGGAACTAATTTTTTTGCATAGTCTAGGAAATTAGTTATCGCTTTATATAACTCTTTTTCAGTAGATAAAAAACCATACTTTTCTCCAACTATAATACTATGTGAAAAATCCTCTACTCCATCCATAAGTTTATTAGATTCATTCAACTGTTGACCTGAATGTAATCGGAAGTAACTAAGTGTCTCTGCTATATATACTGCTTTTCCTTTACTTAATAAAGATAACCATGAGGCTATATCTACATTACATAGATACCTCCTCTTATCAAAAATCCCATACGGTTCTTGTAAATCATTTTTACGAAATAAAACTGTTGTCGGTTCTCCAATATAATTTTTTTGATCCACAATTACCCTATTTCCTAATTCTGTTCCCTCTATAATCGTATCCTCTTCAAATAAACGGACAGTTGAATAAATATGTCGTAGTTCTTTCCCTTTATCATCAATTACTTGACGATGAGATGTTACAAGCTTGATTTCATTATCTAAATCATTGGAAAAATACTTCATCATTTTTTCAATTTTATTCATATGAAATATATCATCATCCATTAAAAAATTTATATACTCACCGTTCGCTTCATTAAATAACATTAGCGCATTTTCAAATTGTCCGAGAGTTGACCTGTTTTTTATATAAATAATATTTGAATGATCACATAAGTATTTTTGTAACACATTTTCCGTTTCGTCATTCGTGCTATCATCTCCAACAATAATTTCTATATTAGAATATGTTTGTTGTAATACACTACACAATGCTTTTTCAAAGTAGCCAGGACGATTATAAGTAGGAATTAATACACTTACCAACGGAATTCGATCTATCGCCTCTTCACTTTTTTCAAAACGATTCCCCATCTTTTCCCTCCACCTTTTCGCATATTATTTATATACGCGACATAATATCACATTACTTAAACCGTATGAAACCTTTATACTTTTATGCAAGCCCATAACAAAATATCCTACTTTTCACTCCAAAATATACATATTCAATAATTTAAGCATTTGATTAACTGTTTTTTATACATTTGATTTCTATCATAAAATAATGTAAGACAAATAAAACGAAACTTTAATCAGGGGGGCTTCTCCATCCCTTCTGATTATCCCCCTCACCAATCGGACTTTTACGTACATAACTTCCTCACATCAGCCGGATCTTGCCCTGCAAATAGCGAGATAAATCTATACCTTAAAAAGAATATATATTTCTTAACAAAAAAATAGCTGCACCATTAGGCGTAGCTATTTTACAATTATTACTTATTCAAACTATATTCCTTTATCTAACTCATACAGCTTACGATACTTCTCGCTTTCTTTCAGAAGTTGTTCATGACTGCCTTGCATCACAATTTGACCACGATCAAGGAATATAACTTCATCTACATGTTCAATTCCTACAAGGTGGTGTGTAATCCAAATAACAGTCTTTTCTTCTGTTGCAGAAAACATTGTTTCTATTAAAGATAGTTCTGTCTTTGGATCTAAGCCGATCGTAGGTTCATCAAGTACAATAATTGGAGCCTCTTGCATTAGCGTTCTAGCAAAAGCAACCCGTTGTCTTTCTCCACCAGAAAACCTTTTCCCCATTTCATGCATTTTTGTTTGCAATCCATCTGGAAGAGAAGCTATATGCGAAGCTAATTGTGCTTTCTCTAAAGCTGTCCATATCTCTTCATCCGTAGCCTCTGGTTTACCGATTCGCACATTATTTCCAATTGTCGTATCGAATAAATGCGGTTTTTGATTCAATACAGAAATATATTTTGATAAAAGATTCGTATGAGCATGTTCACTATGCAATAAAACTTCACCATGCAACGGGCTTAGCGCACCTGCTAACAATTTTAACAAAGTAGATTTTCCTGTTCCACTTCTTCCTAAAATGGCAATTTTCTTTCCTGCCTTTATTTGCAGTGATACTTCTTTCAATACAAATTCATTACTATCTGGGTAACTATACGATACATTATTTACTTCAATGTCTATATGTTTTGATGCAACATAATCTTTATCCTCATGTAATTCCTTTTCATCCTGTAAAACATCATTAGCTTCTACTTTAATTAGACGATGAGCAGATTCTACATATGATGGAATTCGATCTATAGCATCTGAAAGAGGAATAAGCGCGTTTGTGACTGATAACGTCATTAAGACGAAAGCCGCAATAACGGTAGGTGCAATCTGTTCACTTGCCGCCTCATTTCCAGTCCATATGATCATTGAAATAACTACAATCCCCACTACTAATTGAATGATACTGTCCCGAATATGATTCCAGCGCTTCATTCTTTTTTCCGTTTTTAACAACTGAGCATTTTGCTCTACATACTTATCAATGAATTCATCTTTTCTACCACTTGCTTGCCAATCTGATAATCCAAAAACAGCGTCTGTTAATTGTTGATACAAACGGCTTCTTCCTTGTTTTAAAGTAACATGATGTTGCTTCATTAAAAGTAATGATACAAACGGAAGCAGAAAGACGATAATAGCCAACATACTTGCTGCAATAAGTGCAAATACTACGTCAAATGCACCGATAACAAGTACGAATATGCTATATACAACTAATGCTAATAGACTAGGAAATATTGTACGTAAATATAGGTTTTGCAAATGCTCTATATCTTCGGATAATATACCTAACATATCGCCCGTTTGAAATCGTGAGCGGAAAAATAACGCCTGCGGTTCTACTATTCTATATAGTTTCGTTCTCATCTTTTCTAATATGCGTAGTACGACATCGTGTCCAACTAAACGCTCTAAATAATGAAATACCGCTTGTCCTATACTAAACGCACGTGTTGCAACGATAGGAACATATACAGCCATTACATTTTCTGGTCTAAGAGCAGATTTAGAGATTAAATAACCTGAAATGAAAAGTAACATCGCACCTGAACTAACTCCAAGAAGACCAAGGAAAATAGTTAAAGTCATTCTACCTTTATTTTGCTGTATATAAGGTTTAATCCAGTTACTCATCTCTATCCCCTCTCTTTCCTGTGAAAATGTAATGCCTCATTCTTTAAAAGTTCTTCATACGTTCCGCTTTCTATCATTTCCCCTTTATTTAAAATAAGAATATGATCCATCTGTTTCATCCAGTGAAGACGATGTGTTGCAAGAAATACTAGCTTACCTTCAAACAGACGTAACATCGCTTGCTTTATTTCAAATTCAGTTTCAATATCAAGATGTGCTGTAGGCTCGTCTAATAAAATAATTGGCTTTTTGCTTAAAAGTGCACGCGCCATAGCGACACGTTGTTCTTGCCCGCCACTAAGCATACGTCCACCTTCTCCAATTCTTTCATACATCCCGTTCGGAAGCGATGTAACGAGTGAACGAAGACCAACTTCATTAATAACTCTTTCCACTTCTGCATCAGTTGTATTTGTTTCATAGAAACAAATGTTATCTTTTAATGAAAGCGGGAAAATATAAGGTTGCTGTGGAATATAAGCAATATTCTTTTGCCAATCTTCTCGAGTAGACCCGTCAATTTTCACACCATTTATTATCAGCTTTCCACCCGAAGGAGTTAAAAATCCTGCTAATACGTCAATTAACGTCGATTTCCCTGCCCCACTTTCACCAATTACACCTATAGCGCCGGTGCCTTTCCAAGTAAAATCAATTCCCTCTAATATAGCTTTTTCAGATTCATTATTCTTTACTTTTACATCTTGTAATTTCAAGTTACTAGAGGCATTCCATATTAAACCTACATTAGATTCTTTCGTTCCTATTTCTTTTTGTTGCTGTAAAATCTCTTCTATTTGCTCCATTGCAAGTTGTCCATCTAACGTAGCATGATAATTCGCTCCAACTTGTTTAATCGGCAGAAAATATTCTGGAGCTAAAATTAAAATCGTAAGGGCTGGCAATAGTACAATTGTCCCATCTATTAAACGTATCCCTAATCCGACTGCCACAAATGCGATTGATAAGCTCGTAAAGAAATCTAATGCAAAAGAAGAAAGAAAAGCAACTCGCAAAGTACGCATCGTTGCTTTTCTATATCTTTTACTTACTTTTTCAATCTTTCCTTCGTGCTGTTTACTTTTACCTAAATACTTTAATGTTTCTAATCCTTTTAACGTATCTACAAAATGATTAGAAAGTACACGATACGACTCATACTGACTATCCGCCATCTTTTGCGCTGCTAATCCTAGTAGGATCATAAATATAATTACGATAGGAATCGTTACAACTAAAATGATTCCAGACTCAATATCTAGCGTGAAAACATATAGTACAATTAGTCCCGGTACGATACTACTTCTAATCATTTTAGGAATTGTTAATTCAATATATGTTTTAAATTTCTCAATACCTTCAATCGATAAGGTAACCAGATGACCTGTTCCAGCAGTTTGAACATATCGTGGACCTAATGTGAAATACGCCTCTATTAATTGTTTTCGCAGTAGCGATCCTGTTTTTTCAGCGAAACGTTCCACTAATATTTGCGAAATTCGAACTAGCATATGACGTACTGCAAACGTGATTCCAAAATAAACCGTTTCATTTAACACAGATTGCACTGTTTCTCCTTGAAATAAAAACGTAATAGCCCGTGCTAAAAACACTGTTTGCCCAATAATACTTATAGCTTCTAAAATGCTAATGATTGTTAACACTACATATAAAACTCGGCTACCAGGATACGATGGAAGTCCTCTTTTTCTTTTCATTAGTACTCCAAATCTTTATCTGACTTAACAGGTTGTCTAAACACATAGAAACTCCATATTTGACTTCCCAAAACAAATGGCAATATAGCAATTGAAAAATACGTCATCAGTTTTAGTGCATAATCTCCCGATGCTGCATTATAAATTGTTAAATCGTATATTGACCCTAACGAGCTAATTAAGACACGTGGGAACATGCCGATAAACACACTCGCACTTAGTAAAATGATTGTTAAACTCGTCATAAAGAAAGCCCAACCATCTCTTCTTCTTTTATTTAATAATGTTGACGTACATAATGCTACAAAAGCTCCAATCGGAACCATAATCCACTCTGTACCATGGGCAGTGAAAATATCTGTTTTCCATAATCCTAATCCGGCAAAAATAAGGAGTGCTATAATTGAGAATGGCGCAATTTTCATTGCAGCAATACGTGCACGTTCTCTTAACTTACCAGTTGTACGAATAGTAAGGAATTGCAACCCGTGAACAATACATAACAGAAGGAACATAACTCCTCCAAGTAATGCAAATGGATGAAGTAACGGTAAGAATCCACCTACAGCATTTTTAGTTTCATCAATTGGAATACCTACCATAAAGTTAGCAATTGCAACTCCCCAAAGAACAGGCGGTAGTAAACTTCCTAAAAACATACCCCAATCCCAAAAACCTTTCCATTTATGATTGTCTATTTTCGCACGGAATTTAAAGGAAACCCCTCTTATAATTAAAGCAAGAAGCATAAATACAAACGGAATGTAAAATCCGCTAAATAAAGTTGCATACCAGTGTGGGAATGCCGCGAACATAGCTCCACCAGCACAAACAAGCCATACTTCATTCGCGTGCCAAAATGGACCAATTGTATTTAAATATATTCTTTTCTCTAAATCGTTTTCCCCTAAAAACCTTGAAACTATACCTACACCGAAATCGAAACCTTCAAGTACAAAGAAGCCTACGAATAAAATTGCAATAATGATAAACCACAACTCATTAAGAGATAACATACTCTTCCTCCTTATCAAATGGATCATGGCTTTGAGAATCCTGTTTCGTTTTCTTATTTTCATGTCCTTTAATGACACGAACGAATAAGTAAACAGTAATTCCTCCTATAATTAAATATAGTGATGTGAATGAAACTAAAGAGAATAATACTTCTCCGAACGTAACATTTGGAGATACAGCATCTTCCGTTTTCATAACACCGAAAACTACCCAAGGCTGACGTCCCATTTCAGTCATAATCCATCCTACTGTATTACCGATAAACGGTAGTGCAATTGCATACACCATTAATTTTAAATACCAAGTTTTTTCAACTAAACGATCTTTTCTTGATAAGAACCATCCGTATGCTCCTAGAAGAAGCATAAATGTTCCACTCATTACCATCGCTCTAAAACTCCAGAACATAGTGTGTACTGGCGGTATATAATCTCCAGGCCCATATTTTTCTTCATATTGTTTTTGAATTTGATTCATTCCTTCTACTTGACCACTAAATTTATCAAATGATAATAGACTTAGCATATAAGGGATTTGAATTTCAAACGAATTTTCTTGCTTCTCTGCATCAATTTTCGCAAATACTGTAAATGGCGCTGGATCCTCACTCGTATTCCATAACGCTTCAGCTGCTGCCATTTTCATTGGATGTGTCTTAATTAATTGTTGTGCTTGCGCATGACCGAAGAATAATACAAGCGCTGTCGTAAGTGTTCCAACAATGATAGAAATGCGGAACGATTTTTTAAACACTTCAGTTTCTTGAGCTTTCGTTATTTTCCATGCACTCACACCTGCAATAAAGAAGGCACCAGTTGCAATTGCCGCTGTAATTGTATGCGGGAATTGTACCCATAATTGTGGGTTTTGGATAATTGCTAAGAAATCATTCATTTGTGCACGTCCATCTGCTGCCATTTCATATCCTACTGGCGATTGCATAAATGCACTTGCAGTTAAAATCCAAAATGCTGATAACATTGTTCCAATTGAAAGGAGCCAAATACATAAAAGGTGAATTCGCTTCGGTAATTTATCCTCACCGAATACCCATAAACCTAAGAATGTAGACTCAATGAAAAATGCTAATAAACCTTCAATCGCAAGTGATGGACCAAACACATCACCTACGAAACGTGAATAGGTTGACCAGTTCATACCAAACTGGAATTCTTGTAGAATACCAGTTACTACACCTACCGCAAAGTTTACAAGGAATATTTGCGTCCAAAACTTCGTCATCTTCTTATAAATTTCTTGTCCCTTTACCACATATAACGTTTGCATTAACGCAATGATAAAAGCTAAGCCAATAGACAGCGGAACAAAAAAGTAATGGAAAATCGTTGTTGATGCGAATTGTATTCGTGCCAATTCGAGCGTTTCCATATTACAATCACTTCCTTCATAATTTTTTATATCGTAATTTCGATTGAATTGTATTAATAAAACAACTCAAACCTTAGAAATATAGAAAGATAAATTTGTTTATGTACTTTTAGAAAATATAAATTTTCAGTTTTCAAGATCATTACAAAAGAACTTTCTCATAAAATTTACCTTTTCACTATTTCAGTAGTGTTTTATCCGTTAATCGAATTGTATAATATACCTGCATAGTAAATTCAGCTGATTTTTGACGTATTATTGACATCATTTTGTCTGAAATATGTCTTTTGTCATTTTTTTGAATTAGATTTTTCTCATTAATAAAATGTATTTTTTTAATATAAGACTTACTTTCGCATCAATAAAATAATCGTTTTTCTCTTTATACACTTGACTTTCTTATGAAAAAATGTCCTCTTAACCAATGAAGAAATTAGTTAGTTTTTTGTCAAGAGGAAAATGTATTTTTAAAATTCAAACACGAAATATTGTTATTCAAAAATAGAAAATACCCTCCTTCTCTCTAGACTAAAAATTCATTTTTTTGTCATTTTTTCAAACTAAATTAATACATAAAAAATACCGAGAATCGATTAGACTCTCGGTATTTTTTATATTATTTTGCTGTATGTTTTCTAACAGCCGGTAAAATTTCAGTAGCAATTAATTCGATGTTTTTCTCAATTTTATCAAATGGTACACCACCAAAATCAATTTGTGCCATAAAGCGTTGTTGCCCAAACAATTCATATTGGTAAAGCATTTTTTCAATAATTTGTTGCGGACTACCAACCATTAACGCGTCACGGTAATCTATTGCATTTGTAAATTGGTGTTTCGGATACCCACCACCGCGTAGTGTAAGCATACCAGCATTAATGTGAGGATAGTATTCACTAAGTGCATCTTGTGAATTTTTTGCTGTATAAAATAAACTCGTTGTTGCAACTGGCAAACTTGCTGGATCAAACCCACTTTTCTCAGCAGCCTCACGGTAAGCATCTACTGATCCTTTAAAGTTAATAGCTGGACCACCTAGTGTTGTTATCATCATTGGTACACCTGCACGTCCTGCTTTAATCGCACTAGCTGGTGGGCCACCAACTGCACGCCAAATTGGTAAGTTATTATTTTTAGCTCTCGGAATAACCGATGCATGTGCAAGTGGTGCTCTGAACTGTCCATTCCATGTTACATGTTCCTCATTATTAATTTTTAATAAAAGATCCATCTTCTCTTCAAATAACTCTCCATAATCATTCACGTCATAACCAAGTAAACTATATCCTCCAATACGCGATCCACGGCCAGCCACAATTTCTGCACGTCCATTAGAAATCAAGTCAATTGTAGCAAAGTCCTCATATACTCGTACCGGATCAGATGTACTTACTATCGTTGCTGAACTTGCAATTTTTATATTTTTCGTAGCTTGTGCAATAGCTCCTAAAATAACTGTATGAGCTTGCGTCGTAAAATGCGTTTGATGACTTTCACCGACAGCAAATACATCCAGTCCAGCTTCATCCGCTAACTTAGCTGTTTCAATTAATTCATGAATTCTTTGTTCTGCACTAATTTTCTCTCCATTATGCGGATTTAAAACATGATCCCCAATCGAATATAATCCAAACTCCATTCCTTTACTTGTATCCATACGGTATTTTTCCATCATTACTCTCTCCTTTAATGAAGTGGTATTAGTTTCTCTTCTAAAAACGTCGGTAATTCAAATGTATCTCTCTATTACTTACAACATCACTTGATTAGTCAATTGATTTCGTAAAAAAAATTACTCTTGTGGTAATTCTTTTTTTTCACTATGCTTATGAACTTTCGTCATCAGCTCGTATAATATTTTTTGCTCTTCTTCATTTAATACATCATCAAAAAACGAAGATTGAAATGCAAGTTGCTCTGGCAATGCTCTCTCTAAAGCTGCTTCCCCTTGCTCTGTAAGACTAATTGTTTTCGTTTTCCAATCCTGTTTTCGTACAATATATCCTTCTTTTTCAAGACGAGTTAACATTCGAGAAATACCGCCTTGTGTAACAGTTACCTTTTCAGCTAACTCCATTTGTGTTAATGGCTGATACGTACGTATTTGCAAAAGAACATCAAATTGAGCTGTCGTTAAATCAAAACGTTTTAAAAACTCATTTGACATCTGATTACTTTGGTTCGTGAATCGTATTAAACGTAACCATATTAATGACCCTATCGTATTATCACGCATGTTTGATCACTTCCTATCGTGAATCTTACTATCACTTTACCACTCAAGTGATAGTAATGCAAGAGATAATTATATTTTTCATACACCTAACTTAAAACAATATGTTATACCCAAATGCATCACTTGTGTAATATCTGGTCTACCTTTCTATGTAAAAAGGTGTAAGCTCAAATACCTAATCCTTATTATGCATTTTTTTGCTTTCTGACACAATTTGTTCGGGAATTCACATCATTAAATAGTTACATTTTATTATCTCCAAAATGAAATATACACCTTATTAACGTACTCTTTCCCCCTCATAAGTATGAGTGTTTTTAATTTGCGAACAAAAAACTAAGTATAATGATACAATTAAATAAAACAATCATAAAAAGGTGGGGATAACATGCAAATTTCTAAACGATTTATAAAACCATTTCCTGAATATGAGGACATATTTTATGATGATTTGGAACAGCATAAAAAACACTTTTTACCCATTTGCTCTATTAATTTACAATGTGTTGAACCGGAATCAGAAGAATGGTTACATATTGTGTCAGCAAAAGAAATCCATGATGGTTGCGTTGGTGATTTTACCAAACCATTTCACACAAATTTTACGAAAGCAGATACATTAGGGTTCGATGTCATTAATGGAAAATATAAATTTGAAGCGGATTGGAATTATTTCAAAATCGAACAAAATAATTCTGACATAATAGAACAAGCCTACGAGAGTAATGAAAGAAATTATCAAATCCGCAAAGAATATTTTCAACGTAATCAAAAAATTTATCCTTATTCTAGCTTTGGAAAAGAATTTACATCTGTAGAAGTATTAGAAGAAGAGTTTGCCGAAAAACAAACAAATGGCTGGGGATTAAATTATCCCGTGGTAAATGGTATCCTAAATGATGTTCGTTTTATGACAGAAGAAGGTAAAGAATTATTAGAAGACTGCGATAACGAAGACGAAATTTTTGACTTTACGAATCTTCTATATGTACCAAAAGATGAATATGGACATCCATTTACATATGTTGGATTTGTTACAGGATATTATTTTCAAGCTTATGGTGCCGATCGTATTTACTTATTCTTTAATAAAGAATTAAGAAAAGCAGTAATTTGTTTTGAATATACATAAGATAATTAAGAAAAATCCATTTTGAACATTATTACATGAATCAACATGGATTTTTTATAAATAATTTATTTATATTTCAATTCCGCATCTACTGTGAAATGTGTAAAACCTCATATATTGTAATATCCTCCATCTCTTCAATTTCAGGCTTTACTTCATAAAATTCAAACTGACTATATCCCCACTTATCTGGGTTATACACTATTACATTCCCTTTACAATTTTCTGTATTCTGGTCATTCTTATTCAAAATGTTAAATTGAGTCCCAATCAATGAATTCTTTTGAGGGATACTCCCCGTATATTCGACAACATATCTGCATTTTTTAAAATCATCACTTAGATTAACAACTAATGGAACACCTATATTTATTTGTTG
The DNA here is from genome assembly GCF_008368845.1 of Bacillus sp. BB51/4. Lineage (NCBI taxonomy): Bacteria > Bacillati > Bacillota > Bacilli > Caryophanales > Bacillaceae > Bacillus > Bacillus sp. BB51/4. Next base: position 44,728 of record NZ_QOSC01000013.1, on the reverse strand, counting down.
CCACCCAAACGATTGTAAAATATTATCGTAATACCCTTCAAAAATAAATTTATTCATCCCTTCATGACCATTCCAAATATATAAAGGTGCATAACAGTTATAGAAATTCCCATGCTTACCTGCCTCAGTCATTAAATATGCTTTGAAATTCAATTCTTGAAAACCATCCGTTTTATACCCATTATCCTCTACCCTTTTCCTAATAATCTCCATATCATAATCTTTTGGCAAAATGACCTTATATTGCATTCCAATCATGTTTATCACTCACTTTCCATCTTATATACACAATGATAAGGCGATGATTGACTAACGTAAAATAGGTATAAATTATGTTTGGTATCATTTATAATGATATCGTATAAGGGGCTGTGATAAATGGAAATAAATGATCTTATTATATTCAAAACTGTAGCTAGCGAAGGTTCTATTAGTAAAGCTGCGAAAGAGTTAGGGTATGTTCAACCAAACGTAACTGAGCGAATCAAAAAATTAGAACAAGAGTTAGAAACACCTTTACTACATAGAGATAACAAAGGCGTTTCCTTACTACCTTCTGGTGACATTTTATTAGACTACACGAATCAAATATTAACTCTAGTAGAAGAAGCGAAAGATCAAATTAAAATGAGTGGTTCTTCTTATATAATCGCGACGTCACAATCTATTTTGACTAATTATTTAAGTAAGCGCATTAAAGAAAATTTCAGGAATTATCAAATATATGTAGAAAATAGTAGTCATTTGCAAAAATTACTGCAGCAACAAAAAGTTGATATGGTCATTACTTATGAGGATTACCCGGACACAGCGTTTAAAAAAGTATTTTCCACTTCAATTTCTATAGGCTTATTAAAAGCGAAAGAAAAGTGTACCATTGACTTTTCAAAGGAACTCTTCTTCGTTAGCAATGACAAAAAGTGCCCTTTTAGAAATAGAACGATACAATTTCTAAAAGAAAATAATCTATCTCAGCATCAACTTCAACAATTAGATTCTTATTCACTCATTGAAGATTTTATAAACGATGGCAATGGAATAGCCTTTTTACCGATTAGAAAGGATAAATTGGAACCAATTGAAGATATTCCAGTTGAGAAATTAGCTGTTTATTTTTTTACAAATCATAACTCTTTAAAACAAATCCCTGATGAACTATTTGATTAATAGAAGAGCTATCAAATTAACTAATTACATACGCCAATAAAAATCCCTCCTTTACGAATCTAAAAGAGGGATTTTCATAATCTATACAATTGATTTTTCACACATTTTGCTCCACTTCTGCACTTTTCTCCTTCTTATTCCGTTTCATACTCTTCAGTCCCTTAACCGTGCCAACTAATCCTTTCGGGAAAACTAGCAATACGATAATGTACAATAAACCGAGAATAATCGTCCATCGTTCAAAAATCGGAAACTCTGTGGCTAGTTCTGATAAATAATATTTCAGTGATTCAATAATTCCAGCTCCAGCAATCGCTCCAATTAACGTTCCAACTCCGCCAATCATCGCCATCAACAATGCATTTAATGTCATTTCAATTGAAAATACTGTCGTATTAACAAAACGCAATGTGATAACAAATAAACCACCGCTAATCGCAGCTACTACTCCTGCAACAATGCTAGCAATAATTTTATAATGAAGCACTTTATATCCTAGAGCTTCAACACGTTGTTCATTTTGTGAAATTGCCTTTAATACTTTTCCAATAGAAGATTTGGTGAAAAGACGTAACAGAATAAAAATGACAATTAAACATATAAGGGTTACATAATAAAAGTTAAAACGATCACGGAATAAGTCTGGTACACCAAATGTAAAACCATCCCCTCCATGAGTAAGCCCGCGCCACTTTTCAGCAAGTACGAAAAATAACTGTGAAATAGCAAGTGTTAACATTGCATAAAAATGACTTTTCAGCCGTAAAGAAAGCAAACCGATTATATAACTAACAATGGCTGAAATGATAATTGCAGCTACTATCCCTATAAAAAAATTCGTTATGGATACTCCTTGCCGATCAAATAAAAGCGCTACGCCATATGCTCCTATTCCAAAGAACATACAGTGACCGAACGATACAATTCCTGTATATCCAAGCAATACATCAAAACTCATTGCAAAAATAGCAAAGATGAAGATTTGAGTGAACAAAATTAACAAGCTCCGTGAATCATTTACGAATGGAAATACACTTAAACAAATGAGCATAAATACTCCGAAGTATACTTTAATTCGATTTGATGTGCTGTTCACCATTTCACCCCTTTTCACCAACAAGACCAGTTGGCTTCACTATTAAGAAAAATAGTAACATTAACATATTGATTGCAAGTGATAAATCCGGTATAAAATACGCTGTAAAAGCACCCGCTAATCCGACAATTAAAGAAGCGATTGCTGAACCTTGTACGCTTCCTAACCCTCCAATGATTACTACTATGAAAGCCAAAATCGCATACTGCATACCCATCTCGGCGAAAATAACGCCTGAATACGGTGCTAATAAGAAGCCTCCCAACGCTGCCATTCCTGCGCCTAATAAAAAGACGAAAGAAAATATCGCTTTTACGTTAATACCGAGCGCTTGAACCATCTCTTTATCCATTACGCCTGCGCGTATCATAAGACCTACCTTTGTTCTTTTGAGCAATAATAGTAAGGCAATATAAATGATAATCCCAATTAAAATAACGAATAGACGGTATTTAATTAATATAACGCCTCCAAATGTAAAACTTCCTTGTAGCCATAACGGTAACTTTGCACCAATTGGATTCGGTCCCCAAAATACTTTAATACATTCACTAAGTACAAGCATTCCTCCAAGCGTAACAAGAAGCTGGCGAACGTGATTTCCATATACCGGTCTAATAAGGAATCTTTCTAAAATGAATCCAAGGAACATTCCCATAGCTATTGCTCCAATTAAAGCTAATACGTAACTACCTGTCATATTGAATAGCCAAACACCTGTAAACGCTCCCCACGCAAATAAACCACCATGTGCGAAGTTTAGAACACTCATCAAACCGAAAATAAGCGAAAGACCTGATGCTAATAAAAAAATGAGCATCCCTGTTGAAATCCCATTTACAAATAAATTGATTAACACATCCATCCTTCTCACCCCGGATTCATGTTAAGAGATCCCTAAATATTTATGACACATTTCCTTATCCTCTTTTAATTCATGCATAAAACCGTTATGAACAATTTTTCCGTTATCCATAATATAAAAGTAATCACCAATTTGACTAGCCATCATAAAATTTTGTTCAACGAGTAAAACTGTTGTTTTCTCCTTCATTTTCAAAATAGCTATCATTAATTTTTCTATCATAATGGGGGACAAGCCTTTACTCGGCTCATCAATAAGTAGTAAACCATCACTATTAATAAATGCTCTTGAAATTGCTAGCATTTGCTTTTGTCCTCCGCTTAATAGTCCGCTTTTTTTGTGCCAAAATTGCTTTAAATCTGGAAATAGTTCAAGCATCCATTCTATTTTTTCTTCCGCTTCTTCACCCTTACCTCTAGCAAGAGCGAATGTTTCTTCTACTGTCAGATCGTGAAAAATACCTTGATTTTCTGGTACATACCCTATTCCTTTCCTTGAAATTAAATGTGTAGATAATCCATTTACTTGTGTACTATCGTAATAAATTTCACCATGTGCGATATGATGAAATCCCATAACCGAACGTAATGTCGTAGTCTTCCCTGCCCCATTTCTTCCAAACAGTACAGTAATCGTTCCTTTTTCAACAGCAAGAGATACCCCTTGTAAAATATGAAACTGATCTAAATACGTCTCTATATTATTCACTTGTAATAGTGCCACTATATAATCCCCCTAAATAAGCACTTTGTACACGCTCATCTTTCATCATTTCTTCTGGCAATCCTTCAGCCAATAACTCTCCATGAAATAAAACGATAAGATGGTCTGACAAACCTAGTACCATATCCATTTTGTGTTCAATAAGTACAATTGTACTCTCTGGATGTTTCTTAATGTTTTCAATCACTTGTAAAATAGCCGGTACCTCTTCAACTGATATACCTGCCGTCGGCTCATCAAGTAGTAACACATCCGTTTTTAAAGCTAATAACATCGCAAGCTCTAGCTTTCGTTTTTCTCCATGTGCTAAATCTTTCGCTAATACATGTTCTTTCTCCTGAAGTAATACTGTTTTTAAGAAACGTCTCGCCTCTCCAACTTGTTGCTTAAATTTTGCCGAACTTGGAAAAAAACTATAGTAATCTTGCACGAATGATTGAACACTTAAACGCACATTTTCAAGTACCGTTAACTCTGGAAATATATTTGTAAGTTGAAAAGAACGACCAATTCCTAATCGAGTTCGATCTGAAATTGATAAATTTGTAATCTCTTGTCCTTTAAAATATACTTCACCCTTCGTTGGAGAAATTTGTCCACTTAGTAAATTAAATAACGTTGTCTTTCCTGCACCATTTGGTCCAATAATGGAAATTAGCTTTCCTTTTTGTACTGTCAAATTCACATCCTTAATAACATGATGCTCGCCAAAAGATACGCTAAGATTTTTCGTTTCAAGCAAATGTGTCACAAAATCCCTCCCTTTAAAGCTTTAAGTATGAAAGAAATACGTATAAAGAGGGTGTGCCCCTCTTTATACAAAAACAACAGAAAATTCAGTCTATTTATTTTGAACTGGTGGTTCTGTCTCTTTCATCGTTAATTCTCGCTCTAATACTGGCACTGGATAATCAACACCACCCTGCTTTTTCAATGTGATAGAATACAGTGTCTGCATCGCTTGGTGATCCTTTTCTCTAAACTTCATCTTTCCTTTCGGTGTATCAAATTCCATTCCTTCCATTTTCTTAATTAATGTATCTACATCTGTATCACCTTTTGATTTCTTTAAAGCTTCTACAATAGAAATTGCCGCTGACATTCCTCCTGCTGTAAATAAATCTGGCACCGCACCATTAAATCGTTTTTTATGTTCTTCCACTAACCAATCATTCACCTTATTTTTCGGGAGTGTATGATAATAAACAGAAAAACCTTGCATTCCTACTAACGCATCCATCGTTTTTAATGCCGGTATATCTGGTGCACCTGTAGAAATTTTAATACCTTGCGCTTCCACATTCATATCTTTTAACTGTTTCCAAGGTGAGTTTGCCCCTGCCCAAACGATAAATAAATAGTCTGGTTTTGAGCTAATGATATTTTGAATATTTGCAGTGAAGTCAGTCGAATTTGTATCTGCGTATTGCTCGTTTACAATATTTGCCCCTAATTTCTTCGCTCCAGCTTTAAATGCTGCAATTCCCTCACGGCCGTAAGCATTATCTTGTGCTAATGTTGCTATTTTCACATCTTTTTTAGCGATTGCCGCCGCACCAGCGACTGCATCTTGAGAGGAATTTCTACCTGTTCTAAAAATATATTTATTCCAGTTCTTCCCGGTAATACTATCAGCTACTGCTGGTTCTACAACCATTATTTTTTCATATTCTTCAGCTAATGGTAAAACCGCTAATGTATCACTTGAACTAGACGATCCGACTAAAAAATCGACTTTCTCTTCTTCTAATAACTTCGTAGCTTTTTTAACCGCTACATCAGCTTTTGTTTCCGTATCTTCTACAACAAACTTAATCTTCTTCCCTTCAACTTTGCCAGTTCCACCAGTTGCATAGTCTAACCCTAATTCAAATCCGTTCACTGTTTGTTTTCCATATGATTCTAATGGACCTGTTAATGAAGCAAGAACCCCTACCTTAATCGTCTTTTCATCCTCTGTACTTGTTTTCTTTCCTGAACAAGCTGCCGTTATTAATAACGAACTTAAAACACAACCAGTAGCCATCATTCTTAGCCATTTACGTTTTTTCATCGACATTGTGGTCCTCCCCATATTTTACTTTCTGATAGAGTCAAACACGCCAAAGTTACCCATCCGTAATTATGACTTTTCCTTTAAATCATACAAACAAATCTGTTTTAAAAATTTAATGAAGTACCTTTACATTCGCCGCCTCTTTCCAAATACCTCCATTTACCATATATTCATCTAGTATTTTTCACCACCTAATTACAGTCGCTGCCCACGTATACCCAGTCCCGGCACTAACTACTACTGCAATATCTCCAGGCTGTAATTTTCCCTGTTCATTTGCAAAGTGAAGACCAATGCAAGGATCAAGCGCTGACATATGTCCATAATGATCTAAATATACAACTTGTTCTTCTTCTAGCCCTAGTCCCTGTATCAATTCTATTAACATAGAACGTTTTGTATGCAGTGGTAACAATACTTTAATATCTTTAGGAGTTAACCCACTTTTTTTTAACGCCTCCCGAATCACCTTGTCAAAATTAGGGATTGAAACCCGATCTAGACGTCCTTTCATACTATTAGGATCTATTACATCAATATAATGTTGCCGATTCTCAACTGTATCATAGCTCGCAACCTGCTTTGATCCACCTGCTGGAATACGTACATCTTCATGAAATGAACCATCTGTTATAATCGCACTTCCTAATATTTCACCGTTTCTAGCGTCCTTTTTCACTAAAGCTGCACTTCCGCCATCAGCGAAATTAAACATAAAACGTGAGCGTGGATTATCATAATCTACAATTTGAGATTCTTTACATCCGCCTACTAATAATATATTTTCAATTGAGTTATCGGAGTAGAGCATATCTTTTGCGACTTTGAGGGCAATAGGAAAACAAGAACTAACATTCATAATTTCAAAAGCATAAGCATTTTTTAATCCAAGTTCATGCTGAATTTTTGGGGCACTAGACCATACGTGGTAATCTTTATGTGGACTGCCAAAATAAATGACTACATCAATAGATTGAGGATCTACTTGTGATAATATTGGCTTTGCAGCAGCAATAGCTAAATCTGATGCATGCATCGTTTCATCTGCGACATGTTTTTCATATAATCCAAACTTTTCTATAATAATGTGCTCAGGAATACCTGTTTTTTTAGATAGGTCTGCAGCCGTCTCTACGTCTTTTGGGAAGAAAACACCAGTCGCTTCAATCCCAATATTCATTAGACTACTCCTCCTTCTTTTGGCACCATCATTGTAGCTACACCAGTTAATACCAAATCTCCTTTTTGGTTATGACACTCCGTTAACAATTTCAAAACTCTCTTTTCTATCATAAATTCTTGTACTGTAGCCGTTGCTGTAATTGTATCTCCTATAAAAACTGGTGCTGTAAATTTAATAGTTTGCTCCATATAAATGGATCCTTTTCCAGGTAAATGAATACCAAGCAATTGCGATAATAGACTAGAAGTTAGTAAACCATGTGCTATTCTTTGATTAAATCTAGTTTTTTTCGCATACTCATGATCAATATGGATTGGATTAAAATCCCCACTTAAACCTGCAAATAATACAAAATCCGTTTCTGTTATTGTTTTACTACATGACGCCTTTTGACCCGTGCTGTACATCGTCATCTCTTCACCTACTTTTCAATTGATTTGCTAACTGTGCTTTTTGAATTTTACCAGTTGCATTTTTAGGCAATTCCTCTAGAAACACAATTTCTTTTGGAAGTTTATATTTTGCTAGAAATAAACGACAATGTTCAATGACTTCTTTTTCAGTTAATTCACTGCTACTATTTTTCACAATAAAGGCGATTGGAATCTCCCCCCACTTTACATGTTGCCTACCAACGACCGCTACCTCATATACCTCCGAAATCTTATTAATGACCTGCTCTACTTCAAGTGGATAAATATTTTCACCACCGGAAATTATCATATCTTTTTTTCTACCGACAATGTATACAAAACCATCTTCATCAACTTTAGCTAAATCTCCCGTATATAACCAACCATCTTGAATCGTTTCTTCTGTTGCATCTGGCCGATTCCAATACTCTTTCATTACATTCGGCCCTCTTATAAGTAATTCTCCAACTTCACCAACCTCAACTTTATTTTTGTTTTCATCAATAAGTACATACTCACAAAACAGAACTGGTTTCCCAATTGATCCTACTTTACGTCTTGCATCTTCTTCTGAAAGCATAAATACGGTTGGTGATGTCTCAGTCATACCAAAGCCTTGCCCAAATAAAAATCCTCTATCTATAAATTCTCTCATCAACTCTTCTGGACATGGAGCACCACCGTTATAAAACCAGCGAACTGATTGTAAATTTGTAGTTTCAAACTTTGCGCAATTAATTAATGCTTGATGAATTGTAGGTACACCCATCACTACAGTTACTTTATGTTTTTCTATCATGGAAAGAGCTGTGGTTGGTTCGAATTTTCTTGGAATAATGATTACGCCACCTGCAAATAAAGTTGGAAATGCGAATAAACCAATCCCACCAATATGAAATAAAGGTAATAATACAATGGAGCGGTCGTGAATAGTTAAGTCAATCGCAAATGTATTATTAAGCGCATTCCAAAACATATTTTCTTGTGTAAGTACGGCTCCTTTCGGTTTTCCAGTTGTCCCTGATGTATAACATATAATAAAGGATGCGCTTTCATTTATCTCTTCAAAGTTGTCAATTTTTCTATCTTCTATTTCTTTTAAACTTGTAATCGAAATAACTCTTTGTACATACGATACCTTCTGCATTGACAATGCCATATTGTTAAATGTTTCCTCTACAAATAAAACTATAGTTCCACTATCTTTCAACTGAAATATAAGTTCATTTTCTGTTAACCTTATATTTAGTGGAACAGCAATACATTCTACCTTTGCTATAGCAAACAAAAGCACAATATATTCCAAGCTATTTTGCGATAAAATAGCAATCCTTTCTCCTTTTTTCACATTTAATTCGTAAATTAAATATGCGGCTACTTTACTTACATACTCATGTAACTGTTTATATGTCATTTCCTCCTCTTCTGTAATAATGGCAATGCGATCTGGATGTAAATAGGACCGTTTTTCAATCCAATAAGCAATGCCTTGCATATTTTCCCCACTCCCTTATCTCTTTCTCAATCCTTCAAATATTAATGACATCGCTGCTTCAAATACATCTTCCGGAACATCTTTCTCTTCCCAATAACCCCATCGCATTCCGAGAAATTGCCCAATTGACATAAGACAATACGCAATTGTTTCTTTATCAAGTTGTTTAAACTCTCCCGCTTCCATACCCGCGGATAAACTTTTTAAAAATCCATTTGCGAGCTTTGCATAATACCATCTATATAAGTTATCATCAACAACTACTGCCTGTTGTACAATGTTATATAGATTAGGTCGATCTTTCACCCACCGAAAAAAAGCCTGAAAACCTCTTCTTTGTGCCTCTTCATAACTTGATATTCTCTTCATTTCTTCTTTAATAATTAAGCGTAACTCACGGTTCAATCTGCGAATCAATTCATCAAATATATCTTTTTTAGATGGAAAGTAATTATAGAAAGTTCCGTGCGCTACCTTTGCTTCTTGTGTAATATTCACAATAGAAGCCTCGTAATATCCTTTACTACCAAACACCTCTTCTGCAGCACACAATAATTTCTCTCTCGTCTCTAACCCTTTTGTTGTTAGATTTTTTACATCCATTATTATTTTTTCTGACACCTGAATCACCTCTTAGATTTGATTATAAATATATTTCTGAATTTTACAATTATTATTGTTAGACAAAATCCGCAAGTGTTTTTCTACACACAAAAAGGCCTAACTTAAAAATAAGTTAGGCCTTTAATCTTAATTAGAATTAAGTTCCACTTTCTCTAACCCTTCAGCTAATTGTTTCTTATCTAGCCCTTCTCCTATTACTACCAAGTTCGTCGGGAAACCGAAATCTTGTTCCAGTAAAGTTGGTACCCCAAATGAATATTGGAATAAGTGCGGGTATTTATCTCCATGGAATTTCACAAATCCTTTTACACGATAAATACTATCTGGTAAATTCGAAAGCCATTCGTATAATTTAACTTGATCAATCGATTTCGTAAATTGATATGTCATCGTTTGTATATGTAAATGCTGTTTTACATGTAGTGTCTCATGTTCTCCATCATTCGTAAATTCAGCTTCTTCTATGTCTTCTAAAGATATATTACAATATTTTGTTTCAAATAATTTCGCATGATTATTTATTGCTTTCACTTCTTCAATTACTTTGTTCTTATCCGCATCTGTTAGTAAATCTGATTTATTAATTAAAATGTGGCTACCAAACTTCAGTTGCTCATGCAATAATTGCTGAACGTTTGCACTTAATACACTTCGATTTAACCACCTTACTGCATCTAAAACGACGACAATTGATTTCACTTCTAAGAAAGGTGCTAAAATTGGTGATACACACGCATCTAACACTTCAATTGGATGTGCAACACCTGTCGTTTCTATATAAATGACATCTGGTCTTTCTTGCTGATATAACGAGTGTAATTGTATTTCAAGCTCTTCTTTTAGCGTACAACAAATACATCCTTTCAGAAGTTCCCTTAAAACATTCTCTTTTCCAATAATATCTGTATCTACCGAGTATTCACCAATTTCATTCATTAATACTGCAACTTTTCTATTCTTCTTTTTTTCCGCTAACAATAAATTTTGTAATAATGTTGATTTTCCACTTCCTAAAAAGCCACCTAATATATGAATTTCTACTTTTTTCATTTGATCGACCATCCATTTCTTTATTTCAAACGTATTCAAAGCGTAATAATTACGATTTATATTAATCATTTTATAAAAAGAATAGTGATTTGTAAATATATCTTCACTGTTCGTTTACTTCATAAGCAACTCGAATTCCAGACTCTATTGCTCCTTGCATCCATCCATGTGTTAATGTCGTATGCTCTCCTGCAAAGTGTACTTTGCCAGCTGGCGGCGTAATATACGGAAATAACTCTAACTCTTGACCTGGTTCGAAAGCCGTAAATGCGCCGCAAGAATACGGATTTTGGCTCCAGCTAAAAGATGTTCCAGTAACAAACTCACTATAGACGATGTCACCGTATATTTCCGCTAAATTTTTTAATGCGTAACGTATACGATCTCTTTGCGGGAGACTATCCCACGTTAACGCCTCATCTGCCCACGTATAACTCGCTAAAACGATAGCCGCCCCTGGTGTATGAATGCCATAACTCGGATAATATGTAAATCGTATAGGTAAATCTGTAATAGATTTACCGCCACACTGTCTCGCTTTTTCCCAAAATCTACTTTTAAACTCTATCGCAATTTTAGTCGAAGCTATATAGTTTAATTCACGAATTGCCCGTCTTTTAAAATAAGAGAATAAATGATATGGCTGAACTTCTACAAATCGTAACGCTGAAAATGGAATTGTGATAATAGCAATGTCGCCTGTTACCATAAATGGATGTAACGTTTGTCCATTTGTTACTTGCATCATCACTTTACTATCTTCCTGTATAATTTTTTCTACTTTATACGACATAAAAATATTATCTTTTAACTCAGGTAAAAATGAATTTGGTAATGTATCCATTCCGCCCGTTATCTCATAATATTTTGTCGTTGAAGTAAAAAAGATCATTTCACGTAATACTTCAATTAAAGACATTCCCATATATGCTTCCATATCTAGAAGTACCCCAATCATATCTATTGCTCCATCTGAATAATACTCGCTTAAAAATGATCCGAGCGAATATGTTTTATACTTTTTTTCAACGATGATCCAGTTTTTATTAGGATCTTTTTTTATAAAATTAAGTATTGGTTCTATTACTACTAACATTAACTCTTCTGCTGTTTTTCCTTTTTCGTTCTCTACAATGGGATATCCAAGTATACTTGGATTTTTTTCAAACACGCTCAATCTCGTTTTAATATAATTCGTATAAATAATATCTGAAGCGGTTTTATTTATAAAAAGATTTAATGGTAATTTAAATTTACGAATGTAAGCTAAAGTTAACTCGTGTGTTTCAGGAATTCGCATTGGCCCTGCATTAAAATATAAGCCTCTGCTAAACGGTTCACGGATCGTATATATTCTTCCGCCTATTCGGTTATTCGCTTCTAAAATTGTTATGCTATGCCCTGATTCTTTCAATAACGATGCTGCAACTAATCCTGAAATTCCTGCACCAGCAATAATAATTTGCTTTGGATTCTTCGTTTTTACGAGCCCCACATTAATAATATGGAGCATTCTTTCCATCGTTAATGGCTGCATCATGCCCTTTTCCCCTTCGATAAAGGATTTTATTGCATTATATTCGGTTCACTTACTTCCTATGTTTCGTGCAAGAAATTGCACGGATACATTTTCAAATACTTGAATATCTTTTATAAAATGTAATAAACTAGATATGAATCTATAGAAGTAAGACGTATTATCTTACATAATAAAATCAATGAAATTGCGAGGAATTTTAAAATGAAAAAAGGGATTAACCGTGTAGTATTAGTAGGAACAGGAGCAGTTGGATGTAGTTATGCTTACTGCATGATTAACCAAGCTGTAGCTGAAGAATTTGTTTTAGTTGATGTAAACGAGGCAAAAGCTGAAGGAGAAGCAATGGATTTAAGTCATGCTGTTCCATTCGCTCCAGCTCCAACTAGAGTATGGAAAGGTAGCTACGAAGATTGTAAAGATGCTGATCTTGTAGTCATTACGGCTGGATTACCACAAAAACCAGGCGAAACACGTTTAGATTTAGTTGAGAAAAACGCGAAAATCTTTAAACAAATCGTTCGTAGTATTATGGATAGCGGATTTGATGGTATCTTCTTAATCGCAACTAATCCTGTCGATATTTTAACTTACGTAACTTGGAAAGAATCTGGTTTACCAAAAGAACGCGTAATCGGTTCTGGTACAACTCTTGATTCTGCTCGTTTCCGCTATATGTTAGGTGAATATTTCGATATTGGTCCACACAACATTCATGCTTATATTATCGGTGAACATGGTGATACGGAACTTCCTGTTTGGAGTCACGTATCAGTCGGTATTCAAAAACTACAAACGCTTCTTGATAAAGACAACACATACACGCAAGAAGATTTAGACAAAATCTTCATAAACGTTCGTGATGCAGCTTACCATATTATCGAGCGAAAAGGGGCAACTTACTATGGTATTGGTATGTCACTTCTACGTGTTACAAAGGCGATTTTAAACGACGAAAATAGTGTATTAACAGTATCAGCTTACTTAGAAGGCCAATACGGTCAAAAAGATGTTTATATCGGTGTACCTGCTGTTTTAAATCGCGGCGGTGTTCGTGAAATTTTAGAAGTGGAATTAAGTGAAGAAGAAGAATTAAAATTCGATCACTCTGTTCAAGTATTGAAAGAAACAATGGCACCTGTTCTTTAATCGTGTATGCAAAAAAGCAATCCAATTTATTTTGGATTGCTTTTTCATTGCTCGCTCATTGAAAACATCAGTTATTTTCTATTTTTTAATTGATTCCTCATTATTTACATTAAGTACATCTAATAAGAAGATGAAGATTGGTATACCAATAATAAGCCCCCATATTCCAAGGAAATGCTCTGAAAAGATGAGAATCATAAATGTATAAAAGATTGGTAAATTCGTTTTCGCAGACATGAACTTCGGGTTTAAAAAATAACTTTCAAGAGCATGGATTACTGTAATGAACACAAGTATGTATACAACGTACATAACTCCACCTACGTTATAAGCAATAATACATAGCGGGAACAAGGAAATGATTACACCGGCAACAGGAATCAAACCGAGTAGAAAGACCATGACAGCCAATACAAGAAGCTGAGGAAACCCTAAAATCACAAGTGCAATTACAGTGAGTACACAATTGACAACTGCAATTAAAAACTGTGCTTCAATTACTTTACCGAACGATCTTGCAAACCTTTCGCCAAAATATGCAATCTCCTCATAAAAAACCTTCAGACTACTATCTTTAAATTTCGAAGTAAATGATATTATGCGCTCTTTTTCTAACAAGAAAAATAAACTTAAAATAAGAGAGAGTAGTATTTGCAAACTGACTTTTCCTATATTTGCAATCGATTGATATATGACATCTACACCTTGTTCTATATATTTTGATACTTCCATCCCATTAATTGTTGAGAGTGCATATTTAATGATTTCATTATCAGGTGGATTTTGAAAAAACAACTTAAATTGATAAATTAATTGAGAAATTTGTATCGTTAGCACAGGTAAATATTTATACAATGTCGTGCCAATAAAGGAAACTAATATGATATACAAACATGCGATAACAATTTTCCGATTCACTTTCAACTTCTTTGAAATAAAACGTTGAAACCGATCCATTAAAAACGTCAGTATAAACGTAATCAATATTAAATTAATCATACTTTTTAATCCGTATAATACAAGCGCTACTATTATTAAAACGAGAAACCGTTGAAACCCTCTGCTTCGAAAGAAATTTTTCACTTCATTCATTAAGTTTTAACCTCCCCCTTCAATGGATGGAAATTGAATATATTACATTTTATGAGCTTCTATAGACAATCTTTCTTACTAATTGAGCAGAATCCTTTTTTTCTTTTTATATTGTTAGATTCTTTTTATATTAGCCGATCAACATAATTTAGCGGCGCTCTTTTTTTCGTTTACCCTTTTACAGTTTTGGTGATCTTCTATTTTTAGACTGTTGTTCATACGCATATCCAATATTGAACAGATCCTTTTCACCGAATTGCCTCCCGACAAACACTGCACCTACTGGCTCTCCATTGTTATCATATCCTGCTGGCACAGCTAATTCTGGATAGCCAGCTACAGCTGATAGAAGAACTTCATCGTTGCTAATCATAACTAAAGCATCCAAACCTTTTTCTACTAAATACCTATCTAGCTCTTTTCTAGTATTTTCTTGACTCGTTTGCACTACTTTTTGAACCTCATCTTTTGTTATAGCAGATTTTTCAGATCCCTCAATTAATGTTTGTCCATATTTTATTCGTCTATTACTATCCTTTTTATTAAACGTTATAATCTCTTCTAGCGATTTTACCGGTACATTTTTTTGCTTTGAAAGATAATCGTTAACATTATGTTTGAACTCATATTCTAACGTTTGCAAATTATCTACACCCTCAGCGTTTAACTGAATATCATCAGTCAAGATCGCACCTGCATCTTGAAGGTCTTTTCTAATCTTTTCTGCTACTTCTTTTCTATTTTCATCTTGTCGGTCTATTGAAAATAGAACTCCTACTTTTTTCCCTTTCAATCCGTCTATTGATAAGTCCTTCGTATAATCAATTCTTTCTTTATCTTTCATTTTTTCTGTCATAGCATCTTTTTCATCAAAACTTACCATTATGTTAAATAACGTTGCCGCATCCTTTACCGTTTGTACATTATCTTTTACGATAACTGGCATGCCGTATAAGTTCGACTTCTTATTGAAAGATCTTTCTTTATCTAGCTTTCGCGCTTCTTCCATTGCATTTGGATTAATCTCTGTAACAGCATTTAATGATATTCCATTTTGGTCATGTTCTTGTATTCTAAAAAGATAAATACTCGTTAATTCTTCATATGATAATTTCTCATCATCAATCATTTTTTGAAGCTCATCTACAGTCGCATTTACGACTTCTTTTTCTTTTATCTTTACATTTTCTATATTAATTCCTTTCAACTGATTATGTATCGGTTTTAACACTCTATCTTTATCATATACGATACGCTCCGGTTCCTTTGGAAAATAATTTTTATACACGTAATATCCTCCGGCACATGCCAATAGGACAATACCTCCAGCGATCGACAACGTTACCTTTACCCACTTTTTCATGTTGTTTCCTCCACTCTAAAAGTTGCTCCAATGTATTGAAAAAGAGAGTTATCCTCATAACTCTCTCTAATTAGGATGCTAAATGAAAAAATGAAGAATTTCAATTTCATTATTTCTTTTTTTGCATTTGCTTCGCTAATAATTCTTTCACTTGATTATACGATAATCCCGAATTTTCATTTAAACGTTTTACCTCCTCAACATCAGTACCTACCACTGTATATTTTTTCTCATCATTCATTTTTCCACTTCCCTTTCTACTGCATTATTTCTAATATTTTTCCCCTAAACTCTTATAAATTAATACAAATAAGGAAACTGTACGAAATTCAATAGCTAAAAGGGATTCAGTTACATAAGAGGAAAAGATAAAAAAATGTCGAATGTATATACTTGTTAAATTTAAGGGCTTGGAGGATACATTTTGAAAACATATGAGTTTAAACATAACATCCCAACATTAGAAGAGTACAAATATTTGTGTGATTCTGTTGGATGGACTGATTATATGAATTTTGATGTAGCAGATATTTCACTGAAGAATTCTATTCACTGCATCACAGTGAAAGATAATGAACAAATGATCGGCATGGGGAGAATTGTTGGTGATGGATCTATCTATTTCTATATTCAAGATATAGTGGTGCATCCAGAGTATCAGAAACACGGTATCGGGAAAGAAATCATGCATCGTTTAGTTGCATACTTACATGAGAATGCCCCTGATAAGGCGTTTGTCGGTTTGTTTGCATCACAAGATAAAGAATCATTCTATGAAAAATTTGATTTTAAGGATTACTCACCAAACATGACGGGGATGTTTACTGTCATTTCAAAATAATAAACATAATAGATTTTTAATTGTAAGGAAAGACTTCGATTCATATGAAGGAAATCGTTCTTGCAGTAAGAGTTTAACATTGCATACGAAAGGAGAGTACATATATGGCTAATATGTACTCTCCTTTTATTTAACTTTTTACATATTAAATTTCTTAATAAAATTTCACTACATCTTCAGTAGGTAAGAAAGTTCTTTCTCCTGGTTGTTCATTTGGCTCACCAAATGGCATTTGTCCTACTAAGCTCCACTCTGCTGGAATGTTCCAAGTTTCTTTCACTTCAGCATCTACGATTGGATTGTAGTGTTGCAGGGATGCGCCAATTCCTTCAGCCGATAATAACATCCATACCGTATGTTGTAACATTGCATTTCCTTGATGAGACCAGAATGGGAACTGATCTTTATATAATGGTGCATTTTCTTGCATTTTTTCTACTGTTGCTTGATCTTCAAAGAATAACACAGTCCCAACACCTGTATGGAAACCTTTTAATCTTTCTACAGTCGCTTCAAAGTTTTCTGCTGGTACGCGGGCTCTTAGTGTTTCTTTAACAATATCCCAAAACTTTTCATGTTCTCCATCCATTAATACAACCATACGACCACTTTGCATATTGAAAGATGTTGGTGCGTGTAAAGCTGTTTTTAAAACTTCTTCAATTCTTTCTTTCGTAATTGCATCGTTTTTTGTTACTTTACGAATAGAACGACGGTTCACGATTGCTTCTTTTAATTTTGTTGTAGTTGCTGACATTTTAATTCCTCCAAATATTTGTTTTATAATTTATTTTGTTATTTCATAACAAGCGAATTAGCAATATCCATCTGTATTACATTGCATACCTTCAAATGAATTTGTTTTATCCTTTTCAATTTCTTTATCGATGACTCTTTGTAGCGTTTCTTTACTAGCAAGCCCTTGAATGACTTCATCTCCAATCATGACAGTTGGAACAGCCATAATATTTGCTTCATCATATGCATGCTGAATTGCTTCTTGATGCTTTTCTTTATATTTACGAGTTACTAAAGCATCTTTAAATTCAGCTTCAGGAAGACCTACTTCTACCGCTAATTTTGTTAAAACATCAATATCTTCAATGTTTTGCTCTTCTTGGAAAAATGCTGTGAATACGCGGTGATGATACTCATTTCCTAGTCCACGTTCTTTCGCAAATTGACATCCTTCGAAAGCTAAATGTGTATATGGATGCGGTGAAACACGTGGCAAACGCATATCGATTCCTAACTTCTTCGCAGTTGGAAGAATAAAAGCATCCCATGAGCCTAATTTTTCTGGCTCATTCCATGGATCTATTTTTGAATATGGACTTGGACGTAATTCAAATGGCATCCATTCAATTTCTACATCTTTCTCTTTCGCTACTTCATCTAATGGACCTTTTGCTAAAAAACAAAATGGACATATAAAATCTGAGTATACTTTCATTTTTACAGTCATACTTTTACACCTTACCTTTACAGTTGTAATCAAATCAGTTACATTAATAATAAAAAAATATAAATATGATTTAAGCATTCATTTTTTCTTGCAAAGTTTCAAACAAATGCCCCATCGTAATATTTCTCAAAATTTCTTCCATCGCGGATTGCGCTTGTATTAATATAACTTCTAACACCGCTTGAATATTTGCTCCGATTGGACAATCTGGATTTGGTTGCTCATGAATATGAAATAGTTTGTCTTCTTCGACTACATTTACTGCATGGTATACATCTAACAATGTGATTTCATGTAAATCCTTTAATAATCCCGCACCACCTGGACCGCGATTTACATATACAAAACCAGCTTGTTTCAAGTACGACATCATTTTACGAATGACTACTGGATTTGTGTTTACACTTTCAGCTATATAGTCTGAAGTACAAAGTGAAGATGGATTGTTTTTCAAAATAGATAAAATATGAACAGCTATAGAAAAGCGGCTACTAATTTTCATCGTGATCACCACCTCGATGTAATCATTATAGTTACAACAAAAAGATAAGTCAATCCTTTTCATAGATTTTTTATAAGTAAATTAAAAAGTGTCCCATTATGATATATGAGACACCTCTTTTTATTCTGCAAATAGCGCTTGAAATTCTTCAATAAATAGCTGCACAGCGATGGAGGAATCCTTTAATGAAGGAACAGCTAAAGCAATTTCTCTCCATACTTGTGGTTCCAATTCTCTCGTTTGCACATTCTGTGGTAAATTCGTTAAAGATAATTCGGCTAATATTGCAATACCTAGCCCTTCTTGAATCATGTTTAAAGCTGTAGTAACGGTTGATATTACATACTCAGCCCGAAGTGGTACGTTTGCTTGTTTAAACATATCAATAATGGGTGGTTCGTATCCACCCTTACATAATATGATCGGTTCATTCTCTAAATCACTAATTGCAATAGAATCCTTCTTACAAAGAGGATGATCCTCTCTTAAGATAGCAACCATTTTCCCCTTCGTTAATGGGACAATCTCCATATCTTTATTAGGCAAAATAACAATTCCTATATCAACAACCCTCGATACTAACCAATCTTCAACTTCTTTAATCGTTCCTTCACAAAGAACGACTTCTAAGTTCGGATACTTCTCCTTAAAAAGGTTTATCATTTTGGGTAAGAAATGTGCAGAGGCACTCGGAAAACTCCCAATTCGAATCGTCCCAACTTCGTGTCCTTTCTCCATCGCAACTTCTTGTTCAATCTTCTCTACACCGTTCAAAATCTCTCTAATATGCACAAGAATTCTGTTTCCTACATCCGTAACGATTAGCCCTTTTCGTTTATCACGTATAAGAATCGTAACTCCTAACTCTGACTCAATACTTGAAATTGCATGACTTACAGCTGGCTGCGTCATATTTAACACCCGAGCAGCCTTCGTAAAACTACCTAACTCAACAGTTTTTATTAATACTTGCAGTTGTGTAATGGTCATAACTAATCACTTATACTCCTTATAAAAAAGATTCATTTTATTTATTACAGTCGATATCATATCATAGTGAAATGAATAACAACAAGGAGGTCTTACCGTGACACAGCTTTCTCGAACTAAGACGGCCATAATCCTTACCTTTCTCGTTTTCATGTGGGGAATCAATTGGCCTTTATCTAAGTTTGCCCTGCATTATACACCACCCGTTTTATTTGCAGGCGTTCGAACTTTAATTGGAGGATTCATTTTACTCCTTTTCGCATTACCGAAATACAAAGAGTTACACTTAAAAGAAACTTGGCATTTATACGTTATTTCTTCTTTACTTAACATCATTATATTTTACGGATTACAAACTGTAGGCCTTCAATATATGCCCGCTGGGTTATTTTCCGCCATTGTATTTCTACAACCTGTTTTACTCGGCATTTTCTCATGGATTTGGCTTGAAGAATCTATGTACGGCTTAAAAATTTTTGGGCTTGTTCTTGGATTTATTGGCGTAGGTGTCATTAGCTCTAGTAGTTTAACTGGACATATTTCTATTATTGGAATCCTTCTCGCGATAGGATGCGCTATTGGCTGGGCACTTGGCACAGTATTTATTAAGAAGACTGGGCACCGCGTTAATTCCATTTGGATGGTAACACTTCAGCTTATTATTGGCGGACTTTGCTTAATTGGATTTGGTTCAGAGTTTGAAAGCTGGTCTAGTATCGCTTGGAGTATACCATTTGTTAGTGTACTACTCTTTATTTCATTCTTTGTTATTGCAATGGGATGGCTTGCATACTTCACTCTTGTTGGAGCTGGTGAAGCAAGTAAAGTTGGGGCTTATACATTTCTTATTCCACTAATCGCTATTATTGTAAGTTCAATTTTCTTACATGAGGCCATTACTATTAGCTTATTCATCGGACTATTATTTATTGTGGTGAGTATTTGTTTCGTAAATATAAAGCCGAAAACACTTACTGTAAGGCAGCAGGTTGAAGTGAAATAAAAATGAAAAAGAGCCTGCTGTGTGTAGGCTCTTTCTTATATCTTACTTTTTACGACGCACTACAAAAACACACGCCCCTACCGACGATACAATCGCCAAAATAGATAAGACAATCGCTATTACTTGCATATTACTAGTACCTTTATTCTGTTCTACACTAGACACTTCACCATGTTCTCCTGTTAATGACGTACCTTTTGCAATTGTAGTAAGTGAATGTGGTTTTTCAGCTTTTTCATCGCCTGTCCATTCAACAATTTCTCCGTCTTTATATTGTTGATATGCATCCCAAGCTATTTTTTGTTCTTTATCCGGATTTTTAGCGACGAAAGTAAATCGCTGGAACTGGCCAGGTAAAATCCCTTCTCCTGTTGCTTCCCATACTACAGTTTTCACTTTTCCAGCATTATCTTTTTGCTCTTCCACTTTCCATCCTGGTACTGGTTCATACTGTTGGAATTCCACTCCAGACGGTATTTTCAATGTAACTTTTGTCGTTGCTACATTCTTTTCAACTGGTACTTTTATCGTGTAAGTCTCCCAAGAATTAACGTCCGAAGTTGCTGGTTTCACAGTGACGTGCGCACTAACAGGTAACGAAAAAATGCCCATTGCAATAATTGTTGCGATCATTGTTGTGCCAATTTTTTTTATACGTTTCATTTTCTATTAACTCCTTTTTATTTATACCTTCTCTTTATCTGCCGCCTACTATAAATTTATAATCCGCATCAAAGCTATCAAGAAATTTTGTTAATCCGTGCACTTGTATATTCCAGTTTCCTGTCATGTTAATATACATACCTTCCGCTTCATATTCTCCTGGTGACACGGCCGAAACTTTAAATGAACCTTTCCCCATGTTCATATCCAATGATTGCGTAGTTAAAATAATTTGCTCCATATCAGTAACAGGTTGGCCATTTTCATCCCTTAAAGTAATATGGAATGTATTTTGTCCTACTTTATTAGGACTTACATGTAAAGTAAGTTCATACCCATTATCTAATTGCTTACTCTCTGTAAAAGGTCCAGTAGGAGGCATCGGTGGTGTTTGTACGTTTGTCATAAAAGCTACGATGACAAAGATGATAATTCCTATGATAAACTCTACTTTCACCGTAGCGCCTAATCCTTGCTCCGCTCTCATTTTCCCTTTCACATAGTGAACAATTCCCAATATCCCCATGAAAATGAATAAAAGTATCTTCGCTAATAAAGCTAAACCATACTTCGTATCAAATAACGAATGAATTGTTGGTATAAAGAATGTACTGTTAAAAAGACCTGTTATTAAAATCACGATGACAGCACCTGTTGCCCACGGTGAAAAACGCTTAATCATATCCCAATACATATTCCACTTGTCTTCCTCTTTACGTAAAAGAAGAATAATGGATGATAGACCTCCAACCCATAACGAAGCTGCGAATAAATGTAGAAAGTCCATAACGACCGCAATCTCTTTAAACTTTAAACCAAATGCATGACTATTAAAGGCTTTCATAACAAGTATCCCGATAAACAATAGTATTGGAATGCTCCATACTTTAAACGACGACAGCTTCTCACACTTCATCGCAAAATAAGTAACAATGATAAGCGAACTAATAAGAACCATTTGAGTAATCCACACATATCCAAAAACAGAAAGCTGTAATGTTTCTTTTAATAGTAATGGATCGAATGCTTCTAACCATGAAACATCAGCATTTATTTTCGCTTGCAATGGCAGATTGAATAATAAGCTAATCAATATACCCAATAATGAGATCCATATTATGTTCTTACTCCTTGATCGAACCGAGGTTGCATTCCCTTTATACATAATAAGATTAAAGAATAGCACTCCTATAAATAGTGAGAAACTTGTATATAAAACTCCACGTTCCATAATCATATCTATTTTCGGGACATACCCCATCTCTTCTACTTGTATATCGTCTGCTCCCGCTTCTGCTGACCCAATTCGGAACGGAATCACTCCTTGAATGGGATGCCCATCAGCAGAAATCACTTTCCACTGAATAGAGTAGAGTCCGTTTTTTAAATTTTCTTTTAACCCTACTTCTAATAATTTTTTATTTTCTTTATCAATATGAGCATCTTTTAAATCTACTCTTGTACCTGAGGTATCTCTTACAAACAATGTATTAAAATGCGAAACTTGTATATCCTCATCAAATTCAATTTTCACTGCAGATGGTGCTTTCTTCAACGTTTCATTTTCAGTAGGGTTTGATTTCACAATGTACGCATGAGCAGATGCGCTTTTCGGCATCGATATAATAAGCATACATACAATTAATAACCATGCCCCTAACCTTCTCATTACTTTCACACTCATTTCACTTCTTTCTTCCTCATCGCTCTATTTTCATTACATCTACTTACCAAGTCGATTACTTGAATAAATATTAACCTGATTAAATATAAACTTCTATACAGTAAAACTCTTTATTTCTCTTCCACCTCAAAACTTCTAATATAATAGTAACTACCTTCACAGATACAACTTACATTTTTAAAGTCGATTGTTATTATATCATAAAATATATTTATGTAAGTTCCTAAAGAAGAAAGGTTATCGTGAATTATTTGTGAAGAAAGTGTGAAATACATAAATAAAAAAGGCATTACGTTATTACGTAATACCCTTCTTCAATCATAAAATTTCTTTACTTCTCTTCTGGATAATCACAATACTCAATGATTGTTCCCTCTGTATCCGCTGGGTTAAGATATATTAATCTTCTACCGTGCTTATTAATCCGAAGTGTGTGCTCTAATGTCCGAATACCTTGTTCTTTTAAATCTTCTAGAGCCACATCTAAATCATCGACACGATACGCAACGTGATGAACACCTTTACCTTTTTGTTTAATAAAACGGGCAATTGGAGATGTCTTATTATTCGTCGGTGCAAGTAATTCAATTCTATCTCCATCCACTTCAAGAATGGCTACTTCGCTTTCCACACCAGGAGCTTCACTTACGTAACGATCTATTAAAGTTCCTAGTAACACATTTTCATAAAAACGTATCGTACTATCTATATCTCGAACTGCGATGCCGATATGATCAATTGTTTTTTTCATTTTATTTCCCCTACTACTTTATTTTTTCTATCCTTATCAATAGTAACAAAAAAAGTTATAGAAACAAGTTCTATAACTTTTTTATTTAACCTATTTTCTTATTCGCACTAGCTGGTTGAACTTGATTTTTTGCTTTTAAAACGCTACTGCCATATCCGATAAATCCACCGATAATCGCTGGGAAAATCCATCCTAATCCTACTTCTTGCATCGGAAGGAATTTAGTGAACACTCGGCTTACTACTTCAATGTTAACTCCAGCTGCACTTAATCCATCGAATAAGCTGATGATAAATGTTACGATTAAGCTCACTTGATAAACTTCAGCTCTTCCTTTGAATAATGAATGGAAGAATGTTAAGAAAATCAATACGATTGCTAGTGGATAAATTGCTGTTAGTACTGGAACAGAAACTGCGATTAATTGTGTTAATCCTACGTTTGCAACAATTGCACTAAATACACATAGCGTGATGGCAATCGCTTTGTAAGGAACATTTGGGAATAACTTATGGAAGAATGAAGAACATGCTGATACAAGTCCCACACTAGTTGTTAAACACGCTACTGTAATCATTAATCCTAATAATATTCCGCCATATGATCCAAAATAATAGTTAGAAACTTTCGCTAATACTTCTCCACCATTCTCTAAATGTCCAAGCTTTGCAACACTTGAAGCACCCATATAAGAAAGAGCTGTATAGATAATTGCTAAAATAGATGCTGCAATGATTGTCGCTTTTGCACAAACGACCATAATTTGCGTTTTCGTTTTCGCACCTTTTTCTTTAATTGCATTAATGATGATGATTCCGAATACGAATGATGCAAGCGTGTCCATCGTTAAGTATCCTTCTTGGAACCCTTTAAAGAATGCGTGTGATGTATAAGCTTCAACTGGTGCTTGCATTTCTCCAATCGGGTGAATAAAAGCAACGATTACTAAAATACCGATGAATGTTAATTTAATTGGCGTTAAGATTTTTCCAACAATATCGACAATTTTCGCGGGATTTAGCGAAAAAAAACAAGTGATGCTAAAGAATACAATTGTGAAAAGAATTAAAGGTGTAGAACCTAATCCTTCTGGCATAAACGGTTTAAGACCAATTTCATAAGAAACATTTCCTGTTCTTGGTATTGCAAATAACGGGCCAATCGCTAAGTATAAAACTGTTGTAAACACAATCCCGAATACTGGGTGAGCACGACTTGCTAATGACTGTAAATCATCTTTACCCGAAAAACCAAATGCTAGTACACCTAGTAGTGGTAATCCAACACCCGTTACTAAAAATCCAGCGTTAGCAATCCATACATTCTCTCCTGCCGATTGACCGAGCATTGCCGGGAATATTAAATTTCCTGCTCCAAAAAATAGTGCAAATAACATTAATCCAATAACTACTATGAACGAAAACGGTACTTTATTCGCCATAATATAACCCCCATTCAAATTTCCTTATCTCATTTTCCATTTTTAACTAATTGAATTTTCTGAATATTAAATTCGACTATCAACTATTCTTGAACTTATTATAATTTGTCATATAATATTTTGCAATACTATTTTCAAACTTTTCATTCATTTTATAAATATACATTTTTTAACATAGAAATAGACTAAAAAACCAACATGGTCATCCATGTTGGTTTTTTACATTTACTATCAATTAAAATTTCGCCGCTACTTTCTTAACGTTCTCTAAACCTTCTTCAACAATTTGTTGTGAACGATCTGGATATTGATTGTGCCCTTCAATTACAACAGTCTCTGGATTTGTAATTCCCCAGAACCCAAGCACATTCGTTACATAATTAACCGCCATTTCCATAGGAGCCATTTGTTCTGAAGAATAATCCGAACCACGCGCACCTAATACAACGACTTTCTTATCACCAACTAAACCTACTGGGCCATTTGCTGTATATTTAAATGTTTTTCCAGCTTGAGATAAGTATGAAATATATGTGATTAATGGTGCTGGTACTGTGAAGTTCCAAAGTGGGAACGCAAATACAACTTTATCAGCTTCTAAAAACTGATTTAAATATTGATCTACTGTTGCTACAGCCTTCTCTTCTTCTGCTGTTAATTCCATTCCTTGACTACGTTTGTATCCACCTGAAATAGCGATGTTTCCGTAGTACGGAAGATCTAATGCAAATAAATCTAACTCTGTAATTTCTGTATTTGGGTTCGCTTCTCTATAAGTACTTACAAATGTTTCATACATTTTTGAACTAATTGCTTGCTCCGCTGGACGATCGTTTGCTTTTACAAATAATACTTTTGACATTGTTTTATTCCCCTCTACTTTTGTATTTTCTTCTTTTTTACCAAATAACGAGCTAAATAATCCCACTTTCTTCACCTAAACTTTCTTATCATATTCATTATTCATCATCATAAAAATTCTTATTCTAGTAAAAAGTTCCAATAGATACCTTAAGTAAAAACATAAAAAACTTTTTGTTATTTAATTACCTTATGTAAGCGATTGTAATACAGTAACTTACTTTAGTCAAGTAACTTTAAATAAAAAATAATATCTCAAATTAAAAATAATATCCCCAATACAATTAAAACACCCATTATAACTTTATTATTTGTATAATGGATTTAGAGAGGGCAATTCATATTTAGAAAGGATTTACTCATGAGCACTATAGAAAAGATTCAAACTTTTATTATTCTTTTTGCTGTTACATGCGGCATCGTACTCGGACAATTTAATTTGATACATATGTATTCAGAGCACTTTATTGTCCCCTTCTTATTTTTCATGCTGTACGGATTATTCCTCATCATCCCATTGAAAGAAATAAAAAATGGATTCCGTAATTTAAAATTTGCTGGAACGAGTCTTACTATTAATTTTTTATGGACACCTTTACTCGCTTGGGGATTAGGTGCACTATTTCTTTCAGATCATCCAGCACTTTGGGTTGGATTTATTATGTTAATGGTTACTCCATGTACAGACTGGTACTTAATCTTTACTGAAATAGCGAAAGGAAATGTAGCACTTTCTACTGCAATTTTGCCTGTAAATTTAATTTTGCAAGTACTACTCCTTCCCATTTATTTATTTTTATTTGCTGGTGTCATGAAGACTGTAGCGGTTTCTGTTTTAGTAGAAAGTATTGTTATTGTAATCGCCTTGCCATTTGTACTTGCACACGCTACAAAATTCATTATGTATAAAATGAAAGAAGCTGAAACACTCGAGAATAAACTCATTCCGTTTTTCAACTCTGCGCAAATTGTATTTTTAAGTTTAGCGATAGTAGCGATGTTTGCATCACAAGGTAAATATTTACTACAAAATATGAATGTCGTTTTACTATTACTCATTCCTGTTCTATTGTTCTTCATCATTAATTTCGTACTCGGACAATTTATCGGACGCATTATGCGTTTATCTTATAAAGATACAGTAAGTTTAAACTTAACAACATTAGCAAGAAACTCACCTGTTGCACTTGCTATTGCTGTAACAGCTTTTCCAGACGAGCCTCTTATCGCACTTGCACTCGTTATTGGACCGTTGATTGAACTGCCAGTACTTGCTTGTGTTTCACAAGTGTTGTTACTTATTAAGACAAAACGGCAATACACATAATAAAAAACGTCCTATTTTAGGACGTTTTTTATTTTTGAAAAATCTCATACAACACTTATTTCTTATTTATCATTACAAATGAAATAACCGAAACTAAAAACGTAATAATACCAATTATAATAAATAAAATAGAAGCTGAAATTGACTCTAAGAAATATCCTGTTATTGCAATTCCAACTGGAGTAGATACTAATAATAACGAACTTAAAAAACCGAAAAATCTTCCTTGCACTTCATTTGGAATTAACTTTCTATACAACACTCCAAAATATACATTACTTACCCCAAATGCAATTCCTGACAGAAAATAATAAACTGAAAATAATACCGGATTTAACGTCGTACCCATTGCAGCATTAAAAATCCCCATAATAGCAGTACATATAAAAGCAGTCGTAATCGTTTTATATGTACGAATCTTTTTCGTAATAAATGCTCCTATTAAAATCCCTATCGGTGATGCCGCAAAAACTATACTATACCACTGCATAGATAGATCCATCTCTCTAACAACGATTACTTGCAGTGATAGCATACACGCCGCTCCAAGCAAATTAATGATTGCAGCGTAAGCAACATTTTCAATGATTGATTACTTTTTAAAAGTGAGAACCCCTCTTTAAATTCTTCATAAAAAGGCTTTTTCTTTTCTATTTTCAGTTCACGTGGAAATTTAATTTTCATTAAAATTAAAAACGATATAAAGAATGTAAGTGCATCTAACATAAATACTCCATGAAAATTAAAAATACTAATTAAAAAGCTAGCCATTAAAGGAATGGCTACCGATATGATTTGTATTGAGATTTGTCTCAGCGTAATCGCCTGTTGAACATGCTTTTCTTCCACATATGTTACTAATGCTGCATTTGAAGCTGGAGTAAATAAAGCACTCCCAATTGAACGTATAATAAGTAACAGTAGTAACGGAATGTACAACATTTTATTATAAAATGCTATTACCGCGATGATAATCATAACGATACATCTCATAACATCCGCCATTATCATAAGCTTTCTTCGCGACATTCGATCTGCTAACGTTCCTGTTACAGGTGCAAACAGAATTGCCGTCGTTGCTATTGCAATGTTTACCCCAGAAACAAGTATTGGAGAATTCGTTAATTTCATTACCCATAACGGTAAAACGAGCGTAGCCATTGAATTGCCTATCAAAGAAATACAACTTGCTAAGAAAAAATACGAAAAAACTTTATTGCTCCAAATACTATCACTAGTGCTATCCTCTTTTAAACTTCCAACTTGATTATTCACTACGCCCTCCGGTTTCTTCTTCTATATTTTCTTTAATTCTTTCGCTTCTGTATCACCACCTTTCTAATTCTCCATTTATATGACAAAAAACCTTCTTCAAAATCAGAAGAAGGTTTACTTATACCCATTTTCTTATCTATTAGGACTTTTAGATCCTACAGGATTTAGCACCTTTATATAACATTAGGTTGCTGAGGTTTCAAAGGGCCAGTCCCTCCACCTCTCTTAATAAGAAGTTTTTATTAAAATATCTGAATTTATTATATATTACATCAAAATAATTTCAATATGTTTTTCTATACAGTTAAAAGAGGATGACATCCATCATCCTCTTTTAACAAATTTATCATTACATTAACAAAGCCTTCCTAATTAAAAATTATCGGAAACGTAAATATAACGAAAGCTGCCCAAAGTCCGTAGATTGGTAAATACTTCGTAACGGCATTTTGGATAGCTATTGGTCCTGATTTGTTTTGCAAGAAACGCATATAGGAAAACATAATCCAAATTAGATTTGCCCAGATCAGTATGTTTACCCCTAACACAGCAAGTCTATTAGGTGTAATCCCGTAAGAAGAAAGTCTGAATATGATGGCTGACAAAGCCACAGTGTCAATAATAAGCGCCAGAACAATTAAGGCAAAATTTATATAATCTGAAATGTTCTTTTTCTCATCTGAGTCACTCTCAACAATAGAAAATATAGTAACAGCCAATACACCAAGGAGTATTCCGTTGAAGACCATTAAGAAATTGCGGTCCAAGAACGGATTTTTTCCGACCCATATAACTGTTATAAGATAGATCAACAATGTGATCAGGACAAGAGGACTAAAAATTTTAGATATGTATGGTGTAATATTTTTAGCAAGTTTAAGATTCATTGATACTAAATATGCAGCCACAATAGCGAGAGCAGCAGCACCAAATAACACAACATTACTAAAATAGAATTCTCCTATATCCAAGTCAACGAAGCTAAATAACTTCATGGTGAATACTGCTAATACCATTCCGCTCACTGCCATACTCGCGTAGAGAAGACAATATTCTAAATTAAATTTAATATAAGCTAATCTTGTACTACCTTTTGAATATTCATTTCCTGTAAACGCAATCCCTACTAAAACCCATAACATTATAGGAAAATGTAAATAAGCAAGGATACTGCTGTCTTTATAATTTAATGGCAACATATTAAGATACAATCCGGAAATTAGTAACAACGCCGCAAGGAAATAAATAATACTTTTTTTCGGAGTATTATTGTAAATAAAATAAGCAACAATAAAAGGAATTACACCAAAAGCTAGGTTAATGGGAGCAATTGCTTCCT
The DNA here is from genome assembly GCF_008368845.1 of Bacillus sp. BB51/4. Classification (NCBI taxonomy): domain Bacteria; kingdom Bacillati; phylum Bacillota; class Bacilli; order Caryophanales; family Bacillaceae; genus Bacillus; species Bacillus sp. BB51/4. The sequence continues at coordinate 14,773 of NZ_QOSC01000013.1, read as the reverse complement.
GCTCGACAAAGTGGAAAATGATTCTGGTGCTTAGTCCAGCTAGAATAGCTAACATACCCATGAATAAGAAACCTTTTTGAAACAGCGATATTTTTTCTTTATTTGCCGTCTCCTTGAAATGCAATCTTTCGTACCAAGCAGCTAGTACCTGAGAATCAGGTTTTTCATCCCATGCTTGTGAGAATGACTTTTTAAAAACTTTCGGGTCTTTTCTATACATTCTCTCCAACTCATGAGGGTTATCCATATTTTCAATAATCAAATTGTTAATGTCCATATTTATACCTCCTCTAATTAAAAAAACAACATTTTTATCTTTTTCATAAAAAGCACCACACTTATTTATTCTGATTTCGATTTTATTACAAATCTTATCGTTTTACAATAATTTTTTATTATTTTAGGTGATATTTTTATTGTGCATTTTTACAAACACCAGTGTAAGTAATTTTGTTTTTTATTGACATGAGTAAATTAATAATTTCTTAAGAATCTATTAAGAAATAAGTGAGTTTTAGGAAATAGAATAGATTTGTGAGAAGAGAATTGATGATTCAAACAGATGCTCTTAGAACATGTCAAAAAACTAATAAAAGAATCAATTTAATAATTGTTTCTTTTCCTCAGTTGAAGTGGCAGAATTTTAGAAGTATGTTTTTGAAAGTGGGAGCGAAGTGTCCCTCAAACCCAAGAAACTCTCCTTCGTTTCGCTTGTTATAGGCAATGATTTCTTTAGCTTTCACACGATAAAGTTGTGTATAAATTGCTTCATAATCGTAGCCCGCATCCAATGTACCATATTGAATCGTCAATGACGAAAGCCACTCTTGAAAGCCCTTTAATAAAGGAATCGCGGCTTTTCCATCGTTTAAACTTGAGGATTATGAAATTGATTCAAATAAATATTTTAGGAGGTTTTTATGAAAAAAATGACTACTACAATTCCTACGTCTACTATATTATCGACTAATTTTACAGAAAATACTTATGTAGCTTCAGACACAGAAGTTTCCTTTACAAGTCCCTACAATATCAATCCAATAGCCAAATGGTTAGAAGAGCATGCAAAGCCTTTAAAAACAACTAATCCAACTGCATCTCTTAATGATTTAAAACCACTGAAGGATATGGTAGGATCAGCTTCAATCGTGGGTTTAGGTGAAACTACGCATGGGGCTCATGAAGTTTTTACAATGAAACATCGCATTGTTCATTATTTAGTATCTGAAAAAGGCTTTACCAACTTAGTTTTAGAAGAGGGGTGGGACAGAGCTTTAAAACTTGATCGTTATGTTCTTACTGGTAAAGGGAACCCAAACCAACATCTATCACCTGAATTTAACACGAAAGAGATAGTAGATCTTATTAATTGGATACAAGAATATAATGCTGATCCAAAACATAAATCCAAAGTGCGTGTCATTGGGATGGATATACAATCAGTAAGCAAAAATATTTATAATAATATAATAGAATATGTACGCAGAAACAATCCAAAGCTTTTGCCTAGTTTAGAAGAGAAGATAAAAGACCTTATTCCTGTAACAAAGGATATTAATATCTTTAGCGGCCTTACGAAAGAAAATAAAGAAAAATATATTTCAAATGCTAAACAAATCAATACTTTATTAGAACAAAATAAAAATACTCTAAATGGAAATTCCAAAGAGTTTGCATGGATAAAACAAACTGCCCGTATTATCGAGCAGTTTACTACAATGGCAGCATCATTTCCTGATAACCCATCGGATTTTTTTTTGAAACATGATATTGCAATGTATGAAAATGTGAAGTGGACAGAAGAACACCTAGGAAAAACAATTGTATGGGCACATAATGGACACGTTTCGAAAACAAATATGATACCTTTTATATACCCTAAAGTAGCAGGGCAACATTTAGCAGAACATTATAGAAAACGGTATGTATCTATTGGAACCTCTGTTTCTGAAGGCCGATATAATGTTTATAATAGTAACCGTGAATTTGGTCCATATGGAATATTAAAATCAGATGATCCAAACAGCTATAACTATACCTTTGGACAAGTAAAAAATGACCAATTTTTACTTGATTTACGTAAAGCAAACGGAATAACAAATACTTGGTTAAACGAAAAACATCCAATTTTTTCCGGAATAACTACCGAAGGCCCTGACATACCGAAAACTGTTGATATATCATTAGGTAAATCGTTTGACATACTTGTTCAAATTCAAAAAGTGAGTCCATCTCAACTAAATCATTAAATCTTTAATAATGTGGCTCACAAGGTATAGTATCGATGGTAGTGTGAGTGACAATCAAGTCATTTAAAACATACTAGCGTTGTTTAAAAATGTCAGTCACGTTATTTCATTAAGGGGTCACTTAATGGAATAACGGTTACAAAGCTAATCAAACATTTTTATAAAAAATGATTCAGTTGAATATATTAAAAGCGTGTTTTAATCAATCTTTTTTCAAAACACACTTTTCTATTTGCTCTTTTATCATCGTTTATAGAGTTAGTTTAATTAAACTTTATTTCAGGGCTACATCAAAAAAGCACCCCCTTCTAGCAAGGCGACTGAAAAAGTGAAAGCTTTGAAAAAATATCATATATCTTTTCAATATATCTAAAAAGAAAAAGAGGTAACCGCCTGTATATAGTAGATGGTTACCTTCTTTTTCTTATGAAGTGGACTTTTTCAGTGCCCTCCTTCTAACTAAGGAGTTTTTTATCCGCAAAGGTTCATTTTTTCGAATAATCGAATCTTTTATGTTAATAGGAAATTGTATTGTACAAGAAAATACATTTTTTTCAGGAATATAAATATTAATATCTTATATCCCCTTATCTATCATTCATAGAGGAAAAATAATCTGATAATCCTATTTCATTTTTTAAATCTAAATATATTAACTCTAATTGTTCCATAGCAGAATTTCCACATACACTTATATAATATTCTTCATTTATTTTTGATGATGTAACAAATGCCTCTTTTGATTCTTTTTCATACAACGTTTTAACAAAATTCTCATTTTCAGATATCGGTACACTAAATGATTCTAACGGAATTACCATACCTAACCCCTTATATTTTATATAACTCTCTTTCGCTGTCCAAATTCTAAAAAACTCCATCTCAAGAACCTTTGAATCCAATTTTGTTAAATATTCTTTTTCTTCCTTACTAAAATAGCTAGCAATATTTAAGAAATCCAAAGATTCTATTTTTTCAACATCTACACCTATTTCAGATTCTGCAATACCTATAAATACCCATTCTCCTGAATGAGAAATGTTAAAACAATACCCAACATGATTTACTATTTTTTTCTTACCAAATTCATCTTCCTCTAATTTTATATCTTCTATATTGGCATTTACTTTTTTTGCGATAAAATATTTCACAAGGAAATTTCCTAATACTGTCCTCTGTCTATCCTCATACTTTCTCATTTCATCCACTTTTACCTTTATAAAATCATCCATAACAGAATATAACCTTTGGTAATTTGCTTTGTTCATATTTAATATATTTGCTAAATAAAGTTCTAACATGTTTTATAAACCTTTCATTAATTATATTCTTACTCAAAAGTTTTACGTATATATCATTCTTCAAAAATTAAGATCATACCATCTCCTCAAAGTGCAAAGAGAATAGTATGACCTTAAATTCATGTTACTAACCATGATAGATGATAAAATACATTCTACTATGTTTTAAAAATAATAGAATCCCTCTACTTCAATTTAATAAACTCAGCAATCATCTATTTAGCGGTCTCATATTATCATTTTTTAATGTTTAATTACTACTTTTTCAAATTGCTCACTTTCAACTTTCTTATTTAGTAAGTCTTCCAATTGATTTAATTCATTTTGAATGACTTCTTCTATATCTCCTGAACAACCACTAAAAATTGGATACGACAAGATTAAATAATTAGAATAGCTATTTACAAAAACTTCTGTACTCTTATTATAATCATCATTTTTTAGTATCTCTTGCATCTCCTCATACTCAATACTAAACCCACCTTGATAATTGATTGAAAGAACTGATGCCATCATATTTCTCATCTCGACTGTGCTGTAGTTTAATAGTTCAACTAAACTATAATGGTTTTCTTTTTTTACATTTTGAATTTCATTAACCTTTTGTTGCCAGTCTAGCAACTCATTCTCTTTAGATCCCTCAATTAGCAATGGTAACCAATCTAAAAACTCTCCAAGTGTATTACTATAATCATTTGTCATATATCTTCTATCTTCTTGTAAAATAAGTATTGGTAAAGGTTCAGTATGGACATTTGTTAATTTATTTTCTCTAGCAAGTATGTTCAAAATATACGCGAATAGTGACCAAGGTTTGTCGTTATAAAGCTTTTCTGTAGCCGAACCCATTTTAAATAATGAAACAACTGACTTTTCTAACACATTATTTATATTACGCTTTACATACTCATCCGTTTTCTCTTTAAATTTTTCTAAGTTCGATAAGTTATGGGTTTCCGCATATATTTTACTAGTTGTTACTTCATTTACATATTGTTTATACGTTTCATTTGTTTTTACATATTTTGCTTTTAAATTCAAAATGTCTATAATTTTCTCTTTAAAAATCTGATTACTTGCCTTATCCCAAATACTATGATGAATAATCACATAAATGCAATATTCTCTTTCGGTCTTTTGTGTAATTACAATATTGCTTAACATATTATTTTCAGTTAATATACTTGTACTCATTTTTCTCCGCATTCCATGAATTAAATCATATACTGCAGTAATATAAGTAGAAGTAGCATATCTTAGATCAAAGTAATTTGGCTTCCAAAACGTATTGTAACCATGTTCACAAATAATATATCTATCCGCTATTTTTTGATAAGTACTTCTTAAAATAGATTGTTCTTGAACAACTTTTTCTATAGCGGCTATAACGCTGTCTTTATCATAATCCCCTTCTATTATAATCTTTTCCTCTATCATAGTATTCGGTGTTGATAAAAACAATTCTTGCATGATTGAAGGTGTATATCCCTCTATAACTTCACCCATTTCACCATCTTTAGTAATTTTCGGTAACGATATATTATTTGTATTCTCTAACTCACTGCACAAGCTTATAAATTGTTCCTCCTCCATATTCCCTGAAACTAATGGATACTTATTCATATCAACGATATAATCTGGAACCTGTAAAAATGATAATTTATTGATTATTTCTCCCTTAATCTCGCCTCTCTTTTCACTACTTAAATCTGTCACAAACAGAACTGAGTGCTCTTTTTTCTCAACAGTTATAGATTTCAATATACTGTCTAATCCAAATTCTTCCCATATTACTTGAGTGATAGCTTCATCTCTGTTTAAATGACTTCTAGTATTTTCTATATACTTTTCATTCTTTCTCTTTTCAATACAGTGCTCAATAATAACTAACAATTGTTTTTTAAACTCATCATTCAATGCTTGCATAAATTTTTCACTATAATTTGAGCCATTATAAATTATAACCATTCGAAGTTTTTTATTAGTTACAGCTCCATTTATAGAAAGACCAGTACTAAATTCATTCTCTATTGCAATCTCTTCACCACGTGGTATATCACTCATATTAAAATAATCTGATCCACTTTCTTGATCTAATTCTCCTAAGTAATTAAAGGTAATATCAGGCTTAACATTTTCCAAAACATTTTCTCCCAATGCCTTTAACACTCCATATCCTAGACCTTTGTTTGGAATTGAGCTTAATGCCTCTTTTGTTTTTTGTATATCATTTGTAATAGAATCTCCTATCCCTGTTACAGCTACTGGATATACACTTGTAAACCAACCAACCGTTCGATCAATCACTATATCCTGATCTAGCATTTCTCTTCCATGTCCTTCAAGATTCAATGCCACAGTTTCTTTACCATCCAATTTATTTACAGCCCTACATACCGCTGTTAAAAGTAAATCATTAATTTCAGTATTGTAGGCTCTCCCTGCTTGGTACAGTAAATAACTTGTCTCGGATTCTGATAAATGCATCACTAATTCTCTAGGTAAATATTTCTCTCCTAATTGATTTGTAGGTAACTTACTTTCCTTAACTAACCTCTCGACTTTTTGCCAATATGGTATCTCTTTTTTTAGCGATTCACTTTCTCTATATTTATTTAAAGCCTCACTCCAAAGTTTGAACGACATAGTTTTTCTAGGAAGAATTACCTCATTTCCTTGTTTAGAAAGAGTATACCCTTTATTCAAGTCTTCAATAATAATTCTCCATGATACTCCGTCTACTACCAAATGATGCATAGAAATTAGCAAGTAATCTTTTTCTTTTGTTCGGAATAATACAACTTTAACTAAAGGTCCTTCAGAAATTTCAAAGCTGGCCTGTATACTATTAGAACTATTATTAATTTTCTCATATAACTCCTCTTTATTTTGAATATGAGAATAATCATAGGAGTGATAATCATACAATGCACTTTCTTTTATCGACTGAACAACCTGTTCTCCACTTCTAAATACAGTCCTTAATGTATCATGATGCTCTACAATAGCAGTAATTGCTTTATTAAGATGTTCTTCATTCACTCTTTCACTGCTTTCCAACATAAATGATTGGTTAAAATGATTTGGCTTTTCTAATTGACTATTAAAGAAATCAATTTGGATTGGCGTTAATGCTGCAACTCCCGTTACTTCACTTTGATCAATTATTATGTTTCTCGCTTTACTTATACCTAGACATATTTTACGAATAGTTTTATTTTGCAAAATATTACGAACATCCGTTCCGTACCCGTTCTCACGTAGCTTTGAAACAATTCTAATCGCCTTAATTGAGTCTCCTCCTAATTCAAAGAAACTATCATCGATTCCTATACGTTCAATACCAAGAATTTCCTCAAACACTCTTGCTACACATAATTCAATTTCATCTCTTGGACCAACATAATGATTCGAATTATCAAAATCAGGAATAGGCAATTCCTTTTTATTCACTTTCCTATTTTGTGTCATCGGTAAAGCGCTTAGTTGCATAATATATGTTGGAACCATATATTGTGGAAGAGTTTTTCCTAATTGATTCTTAATTTCTTCGGTTATGATTTTTTGTTTACTAACTACATAACCACATAAATATTTGTCATTATTCTTTTCTATTAAAGTAACAGCTACATCTTGAATATAAGGTATCTCTCTAAGTTTACTTTCAATTTCCCCAAGTTCAATTCTAAACCCTCTAATTTTAACTTGTTCATCAATTCTTCCTAAATATTCTATATTCCCATCTTCAAGCCAGCGTGCCAAATCCCCTGTACGATAGATTTTTTCTTCAGGAACCAGTGGATTTACAACAAATTTTTCAGCTGTTAATTCCGCTTTATTTAAATATCCCCTTGCTACACCGGCACCCCCGACACATAATTCTCCTGGAATACCAATTCCACATAAATTATGTCCATTTAAGATATGAACTGTTGTGTTAGATATCGGCTTCCCAATTGGAGTTTTTTCTACTAACTCTTCTGAACAAATAGGATAATGTGTTGTAAATGTCGTATTTTCAGTCGGCCCATACACATTTGAAAGTTTTAATTTTTTATTGCTCTTAACTAATTTTTTAACATGTTCTTCTGATGTAGTTTCTCCACCAAAGAGCAACTGATCTAACGAATCAAAAATTGTACAATCTGTAATAACTAATTGATTAAATAAAGCAGTTGTAATAAACATCGTGTTAATTCGATGTTTAGCTAACATTTGTTTTAATGCTTCTACATCCATTAATACATCTTGTTCAACAAGGTATAATCTTCCACCGTTTAATAAAGAACCCCAAATTTCAAATGTGGATGCATCAAAAGCTAATGATCCCGTTTGTAGAATCCCCACATCATGGAAATTAACATAATTTGTATTTTTAACCAAACGAATTACATTTCTATGTTCTACCATAACTCCTTTAGGTTCACCTGTAGTCCCAGAAGTATAGATCAAATATGCTAAGTCAGTTGTTTGATTCATGACTTTAGGATTTTCGCAAGACATATCATAAATATTTTCTTGTTTTAAATTAAGTACAGTTAAAGAACCATCAAGCAGCTCTGGTAAATTCTCAACTTCCGTAAGAAGCACTTTTGCACGACTATCTCTAAGCATATAACGAGTTCTATCTATAGGTTGTTTCGGATCAATTGGTAGATAAGCTCCACCTGCTTTTAATATTGCTAAAATCCCTATTATAGTTTCAATTTTACGTGTAGCCCATATCCCTACAAAATCATTTGGTTGTACTTGTAACTTTTGAAGCTGGTGTGCTAATTGATTTGATCTTTTATTCAAATAACCAAACGTATATTCAAGACCATTAGAAATAACAGCTACTTTTTCAGGTGTCTTTTCAACCTGTTTTTCAAAGAGCTCAACAATTGTACTCTCACCAGGAAATTCAGTTGTCGTTATATTAAATTCTTCAAGTACTTTTTTATACTCAGAATAACCCATTAATGGAATATCATAAATATTTCTTTTTGGATTTTCCACTGCATTTTTTAATAACTCGGAATAGTGTAATCCCATTCGTTCTATTGTTGATTGTTTAAATAAGTCTGTACAATATTCCCATAACAGCTCATAGCCACTTTCAATTTCTGTCATACTAACTGTCAAGTCAAATTTAGATATTTCACTTTCTGATTCAATTTGCTCTAATTTAGTATTTCCTAATTTCAAATGACTTTCCTCATTATTTTGCAATGCAAACATAACATCAAATAAAGGATTTCTTGAAATATCTCTCTCTAAATCTAAATTCTCAATTAATTCTTCAAATGGATATTCCTGATTATCATACGCTTTCAAACATTTCTCTTTTAACTGCTCTATTAATTGTAGATAAGTAAGATTTGGCTGCATATCTCCTTTAATCGCTAATGTATTGACAAACATTCCAAGCATATTTTGTGTTTCAGGGTGGGTTCTTCCAGCGATAGGTGTTCCAACAATAATCTCTTCTGTTCTAGCATATCGACTAAGCAATAACATAAATGTTGATAATAAAACCATATATTCTGTAGCCCCAGTTTCCTTACTTATCAACTTTACTGCTTCTCTTGTACTACTACTCAATTTCGTTTTAATAGAGTTACCTTTAAAACTTTGTTTTTGTGGCCTTGGATAGTCTGTTTGTAAATTTAGCAATGGCAATTCACCAGAAAATTCATCTAACCAATATTTCTTTTGCTCTTTCATAACATTAGAATTTTGCCATACACTATAGTCTTTGTACTGTACTTTTAATTCCGGCAAATCCTCGCCATTATATATTTTCGAAAATTCTTCAAACCACACACCAATTGAACCACCATCACAAATAATATGATGAATATCTAACATTAATATCGATTCATTTTCTGAAATTCCTACTACTTGCACTCTCATCAATGGAGCTTTATTTAAATCGAACGGTCGCACAAAATCCTTATAGATCTTATCAATATTTAACTTATTCCCTTTTCTGTATCCAACAGAAAGTTCAACATTGTCTTCAATTATTTGGACTGGTTGTCCATTCTTCATAGTAAAATGTGTTCTTAATACTTCTTGGCGCTTAATCAGAGCATTGACCGTTTGCTGCAACTTCTCCAAATCAAGACTACCTTGTACTCTCATCATTCCCGGCATATTGTATGTGATATTCTCACCTTGGATTTGATCAATAGCATATAATCTTTTTTGAGCTGAGCTCATTTCATAACTTGGTTTTTTAGGCTGTTTTTCAATAGGCTTATTCTTTTCTAAATCGGTAAATTGCTGTAATTTCTGAGAAATTCTACGCACGGTCTTCTCTTCCATCACATCTCTCAATGGAATTCTAGTCCCTAATTTTTGCTCTATTTTGTTTACTAATCTAGTTGCTCTTAATGAATGTCCTCCTAATCTAAAGAAACTATCATCAATGCCAACCTGTTCAATTCCTAAAATTTCTTGAAATGCTTCTGCAATAACTAACTCAATTTTGTTTCTAGGTGAAATGTATTGCTCTGTCCCTTTATGTTCTGGCATTGGTAAAGCTCTTCTATCTAACTTTCCATTCCTAGTTATAGGTAATTTTTCAAGTTGAACAATATATGTCGGTATCATATATTCTGGTAGACTACCTTTTAAATAATTCAATATATCTCTGGATTCTATTCCATCATCGTAGCAAACATACACACATAAATACTTTTCATGTTTCTCTTCATTTACAATCACCGACACATCACGAATACCTTCTATTTTTCTTATAGTATTCTCTATTTCACCAAGTTCAATTCGGAAACCTCTAATTTTAACCTGTTCATCTATTCTTCCCAGATATTCCAAATTACCATCTTCTAACCATCTTACCAAATCACCGGTTTTATATATAATTTCACTTGAATTATATGGATTATTAATAAATTTTTCTTTCATCAACTCTGGTCTGTTTAAATATCCTTTTGATAATCCATCTCCACCAACACATAGTTCTCCAGGCATTCCAATGCCACATATTTTATTATTGTCTAAAACATAAACCTGCGTATTAGATATCGGCTTTCCAATTGGAATGTTGCCTCCATCAAAATCATTACTTATTGGATAACAAGCTGTAAATGTTGTATTTTCAGTTGGGCCATAACCATTGCATAATTTAATTTTCTTATTTCGAGCAATCAATTGTCGAACATGTTCTGCTGATGCCGCTTCTCCACCAAATAGAACTTGGTCTAACGAATCGAAAATCTTATAATTAGAACTAATTAAATGATTAAATAGAGTAGTTGTAAACCACATCGTATTTATTGCAAATTCAGATATCATTTGTTGCAGTAGCTTAGGATTCATTACTACTTCATCATCAACTAAATAGAGACTACCTCCATTTAACAAAGCTCCCCAAATTTCAAACGTAGATGCGTCAAAAGCAAGGGATCCCGTCTGTAAGATTCGAACATTTTCAAAATCCACATAATCCGCATTTCTCACTAAACGATTTATATTTCGATGTTCTACCATTACCCCTTTAGGAGTTCCTGTAGTACCAGATGTATAAATTAAATACGCTAAATCCCTAGATGTATTTACTATATTTAAATTTGACGATAATTCATCTTTAAGTGCTGCTTTCTGTAAACTAATTTTTTCTAAAGATAAATTATTAAACAATGAAGCATTTATATCAGTTGCTAAAATGAATTGTGCATCACTATCTTTAAGAATGTATTTTACTCTTTCAATTGGTTGTTTCGGATCTATCGGTAAATAAGCACCACCCGCTTTTAATATACCTAAAATTCCAATAATAGTTTCTATTTTTCTTTCAGCCATAATTGCAACAAATTGGTTTTGTTCCATTCCGAGCTTTTTGAGCTTTCTTGCCACTTGATTCGCTCGTTCATTCAAATAATGATAAGTAATTCTTTGATCTTCTGAACCAATAGCAATTTCATTAGGAATTTTTTGTACTTGCTCTTCAAATAGTTCGATAACTGTTTTATTGTCAGGATACTCTGTCTTAGTTGAATTGAATCCATTCAACACCAATATTTTTTCTTCCTCATTTAATAATTCAATGTTATTTACCTTTATCTCTGGATTCTCTATAACACTTTTCAGAATCAAAGATAATCTATTAAGAATTCTTTTCACTTCATGTATTCCAAATAACTCAGTATCAAAGATCATGCCTAAATTTAATACTTCCGTTTGATTTACACTTAAAGTCAAAGCATAATTCGTTTGCTCTCTTCCGTCTACCATCATTAAATTCAATCTCGTATTTAAATTACGCTCTTCTGAATGATAATTTTCAAACGCAATCATAGTTTGAATTAAATCATTACCTAATATGCTACAATTTTGTATCTCTGCTAATGAACTATAGTCATATTGTGAGGTTTGTAAAGCTTGTTCTTGTAAGGTTGATACTATGCTTGAAAAGCTATCGTCTCCTTGATTTTTCACTCTCACAGGTACCATATTAATAAAGAGACCTACCATTTCTTCAATTCCATTTAAATTAACGTTTCTTCCTGATACTACTTTCCCAAAAATTACATCCTGTGTGTTGTTATATCTCTGTAAAATTATTCCCCATGCAGTTTCTATTACAGTGTTAACAGTAACCCCAAGCTTATTACTCATTTTCTCTAGCTTTTGAGTTTCTTCTTTAGATAAACTTATTTCAATTCTTTGAACTTCTTCGCTGGCTTCTTCATTCTTTCTATTGCCTATCGGCTTTATACCTGCCGGTTCTTCATAATCTTCTAAAAGCCTTGTCCAATATTTAAGAGCTATTTCCTTATCTTTATTTTGTGTTAATCGGATATAATCTTCGTAACTAGATGTTTTTTGAATAGACTCTTTCAAATCACTCTTTGTTTTTTTCATGTATAACTGTTCATAAAACCAAATCAAATCATTCATTAATATGGATAGACACCATCCATCCATAATGATATGGTGAAAACTTATAATCAGTCGATAATCTTCTTCATCCAATTTAACTAAAATTACTCGAAGGAAGCTTTCTTTTTCAAAATCAAAACCTCTTCTTACATCCATTTCCCTTATTTTACCTAATTCTACTTGCCTATTTTCTATTTCTGTTAAATCAATTTGTGTAAATTCAATTTCTTTATCTTTTAATAGCACTTGTCTAGGGTCACTTACATCTTTGAAAACTATATTTGTTCGTAAAACTTCATGTTTTGCTACAAGTAACTCAAAAGATTCTTTCAAAATCTTTTCATTTATAGCGATATTGGACTGGAATACAGTCTGAACTACATAACTTGTTGAATCTTCATTGTGTAATTTATGATATAGCATTCCTTCTTGCATTTGTGTCATAGGATAAATTCTCTCTATATCATATCCTTGCTCTTGAAGCTTATTCTTCACTAAAGCAAATTCATTATCACTCCAATTCAATTCTCCAAAATCGGATGCTGTATGTTCACATTGCTCAACCATAATACAATGCTCTATAACTTCTATTAGCTCTTTTTTAAAGCTTTCTTTCATTAACTCCATATTTTCAGTATTAAATTTTGATTTATCATAACTTATTATCATGTGGAATACATTATTAGAAATTGCTCCATTAAAGGAGATTGGTGTCCCAAGATCATTATCGTCTGAAACATTCTTTCCACACGGTAAATCACTCATTACAAAATTCCCATGGCTATTTTCTTGAACAAATTCTCCAAGATAATTAAAAGTAATATCTGGTGTAACACCTTCTATGACACTTTCTCCCAACCTTTTTAATACACCATATCCCATTCCACGATTAGGTACTTTTCGCAATGTTTCTTTTGTATTCCGAATATCCTCTCGAATACTTTTACCAATATCACTTATTGCAACAGGATATACACTAGTAAACCACCCTACGGTCCTGTCAATTTCTGAAACACCCTCTATCGTTTCTCTTCCATGCCCCTCCATATTGACAGCTACTGTACTTTTTCCTGTTACGTTATTTACCGCTCTAGATAAAGCTGTTAGTAATAAATCATTAATCTCTGTATTATAAGCCTTACTAACTTTATATAACATTTTATTTGTTAATTCTTGTGTTAAAGCTAGCTCTATATGCTCCATGTTAAATTTATCTTCGTTTGATATTTTTTCTATTAAACTCTCTTTTACGTTCTCTTCAATTTGTTTCCAATAAGGAATTTCTTTCTTTAAAATATGGCTATTACGATATTCTCGCAATAAATTACTCCACTCTTTATATGACATTGTCTTTGATGGTAATGTAGGAGTACCATCTTTACTATTGTACCCTATATTTATATCCTCTATAAGAATTCTCCACGATACGCCGTCTACTACTAAATGATGGGCACAAAGAAACAAATAATCATTTTTCTCAGTTTTAATTACTGCTGCTTTTAATAACGGTCCCTTTTCTAAATCCATACTCATTTGAAGCTTATTTACTTGATCATTAATTCTTGAATATACGTCTTCCTTTCCTCTGATTTCCAATAAATCAATGTATTGTAATTCATATAATTCACTATCTGTAATGGTTTTTATTTTTTGCTTTCCATCTTGAAATACTGCTCTTAACATATCATGGTGCTTAACAATTGTAGCTAGTGTATTTTCAATTTTCTTTCGATCAATTCTTTGTTTACTTTCTAGCATAATTGATTGATTAAAATGTTCAGGATGAGCTAGATTGCTATGGAAGAAATCCATTTGAATCGGTGTTAGCTCTATATCACCAACGACTTCTTGTTGATCTACCACTTTTATTTCCGCTTTATTTACTCTCGTACTAATATTACGTATAGTTCTATTTTGCATAATTGTTCGAACATTTATTTCGTATCCATATTCTCGTAATCTAGATACTATACGAATTGCCTTAATCGAATCACCACCCAATTCAAAGAAACTATCATCAATACCTACACGCTCTGTTCCTAAAATTTCTTGAAATACCTTAGCGATATCTAGCTCTATCTCATCTCTTGGAGGAACATAACTTTCGGAACTTGTAATATTAGGTTCAGGCAATCCTTTTTTATCAATTTTCCCACTTCTTGTTACTGGTAATCGTTCTAACTGCGTAATGAATGCTGGAATCATATATTCAGGCAAGTTCTCGCCTAACTTCTTCTTAATGTTAGCGACATCTATATTTTGGGTAGTTATTACATATCCACATAAATATTTATCACCATTGTTTTCTTTAATTATAACAACGGCATCACTGAT